>CAZXOC010000100.1:0-22873 GCA_964642165.1 uncultured Planctomycetaceae bacterium
CAATGAAGGGCTTGTGCCTGGCTTTGCCGAGGACCTCCAGGGCCAGAAGGGAAGTGTTGTCGTCGCTGTGCGACAGAAGAGGAACCAGGGCCTTGACTATGGCTTCCTCGTGTGAGGGACCGCGCAACATCAAGCCCTGGAGGCCGTCAATGACGGTCCGATCGCACCCCTCGTCCCTGACTCGTCCGATCATACCGACCAGGGCTGGAACGGCGTCCAGGCCGACAAGACAGCTCAGCACGTCAGCGCCCTGATAGAGCGTCTTGGGGTCCTTCACTTCGCCAAGGACTTTCCCGAGCAGCGCCGCCGTGGCAGGGGACTGCTTGTTTCGCAGGGCTTCCACCCAGGCCACGTCGTCGAGGACCCGACCGTCCTTCCGAAGCCAGGCCAGTGCCGAAACCACGCTGCGTCCATCAGCCGGGCGAGTATCCGCAAGACACATCAGGGCCAGCCGCTGCCGGCTGCGCGCCGCCTCGCCCGCGGCGGCGCGGGTGCGACCGGCCAGGACGGCTTCCTGCAGGAGCACGGCCATGCCGGACTCGCACCACAGCTCGCGCGGCGCGCCGAGCTTCTCCGGGCGTATGTGTTTGCGGTTCGGCCGAGGCGAGACCCGACACTCGGCGGCATGCTTCCGCAACGTTTCGCGAACGCGGTTCTCGACATTCGGCCCCCACCGCTCGATCGCCTCCCGGCAGAAGCTCAGGACGTCCTTCTCGGAGGAGAAGTCGGGCGTTTTGCGATAGACATCGCCGTAGAGCCGAGGCCCTTGAGCCTTCCACCACGCACGCCACTTGGCCTTGGTGGGCTCGTGGCTGCCTGTGGCGCCGGTGGGGCTCAAGTGCATGCCGATCTTGCCGTCCGTCAGTGCATGCAGCGCGTTGCAGGCCGAGGAGAACACGCCGGCCACGATCACACGTCGCCAGTGCGTAGGCGAATCGCCGTGCCGGTGTTCTCGCTCGGCGACGTAACGACTTTCCAGCACGTCGCCCAGAAGCACCGGGATCGCCGCCTTCACATCCCACTTCCGTACCAGCTCGATTGCCAGCAGTCGTTCCCGATTCGTGCCGTATTGCAGGGCGTGGACCAGCGCCGGCTCCAACGCCTTCATGGCAGGCAGTTTCCTCAGCACGAGCAGGGCGGCTTCCCGATGTTCATGGAACAGGAGCTCGTAGGCCAGCGCCGAGGACAGGCGCTGGGGGGCCATCCCACGAAGGGCCGCCACCACCTTGGCGGACGCCTCGTGGCGGCCGACTTCCGCCAGGAGGCCCTGCGCCGCCGGATCCGCTTTGGGCACACACCTGGCCGTGTCGTACGCCCCGACGGACGCGGGCGCAACCGCAATGGCCATTGCACCGACAGAGACCACGAGTCGTAATGCCGCCATCATGCTTCTCATTCAGCCCGAAACTTCCGTTCTCTTCGGCCTTGATCTCAACCGAGGTTTCCTGGATAGCCTCTGGCCGACGGCCGCCATCGGCCTTGCTGATGATTCTATCGCCGATCCCAACATCGGCAAGCGGCTGTTCTGTTGGACGACGGGGGAATCGGGCCGTTCCCGGGGCATCATGTCGCCCAAGGGGACCCCTGCAGAGGCGTTCGTTGCCGATCCGCACAGACCCTCCTCGTCGCCTCCGCGTCCTCCGGCTGTTTCGTTCGTCGTTGGAGTCATGGCGGCACCGTCTCCGGCAGGCGCAGCCGTCGAATCCGCTCCAGAATTGCCCGGGACAGTCGCTTGGGAACGGCCACCTCCGCCATCTGGAAGACCACGTACCGGGCGTGCGTGACGACCTTCGCCCCAATCTCGATGAGCCCTTCGATGCGCTCCCTTCGGGTCTGCCCTCGGCTCTGAGGCTCGGGCTCGAAGAGAGCCTCAGGGTCGAAGACAGGGCCGTGAGCAACGTCGAACGGCTTCTCCCGCAGTCCCGATGTACATCGGGATCAGCGACCAGTGCTTCACCGACCGGGGCAAGGCCAGCCGACGCAGGAAGTTGCCCAGGTTGTACGCGAGTCGAAAAGCAGCCTGACCCCGATCCCTTTCCTTTCTGTTGCCCGAGCCCAGCTCACTTCAGCATCACCTCCAGGCGGAGGGTCGGTTTTGCGTGTCTGACCTTCACGAGCACCAGGCCGTCTTGGCTGAGCTTCCAGCCCTCCCCGGCCGCGTGGAGGTCCGCGACGTGGGGGAGGTCGCGGCCGGCGACGCGGAGGGCGCGAGGGGCTGCTCCCGCGACAATCGCATAGCTGGTTTCGTCCTGCGGATAGCGGATGTCGAACGAGACCCCCCGTTTCGCGGCGTCGAAACGGACCGCGCCAAGTTGCCCGGCCGTGCTGACGTGGACGCAGGCGCCGGGGACGTCGATCATCCTGGTGTTCACTTCCACCCCTTGCTGCCGCGCCAGCAGGATCGGCTTCATCAGGTTCTCCGGCTCGAACTTCACCGGGCAGATCGCCCCCGACATCACGTCGATCCAGTCGGTATACGTGCCGGGGAACTTCCGCCAGAGGTTCAGCATCTGCTGGATGCCGTTGTCCACGATGCCCTGTCCGATCCGCCGCCACGGGCCGCGATCGTCGTGCTCGGCCAGGCGCAGCAGCCAGTAGGCGTAGACCAACCCGCACCATTGAACGGGCCGGCCGAACCACGCCCCGCGGTAGTGCGTGGCGCCGAACACGGCGATCGTGCCGTACTTCATCAGCGGCGCATCGGGCGCCTGCCACATGTACACGAAAGGCAGGCCGGTGCGGGCCCAGTGCACGGCCTGGTCGAGATGGCGTCGCTCGCCGGTCAGCTGCCAGGCCTCCAGGCAGGCCCACATCGCGTGTGCGCTGGCCAGGATATCCGGTGTGAACTTGGGCACCTCCCACACTTGTGCGCCGCGGGGGACGGGCAGCTTCTCGAGCCGCCGCAGCGCTTTGAGCCCCGCCGCCCTCGCCTTCGGGTCCGCGGTCACCCGCGCGTACATCAGCAGCGAGCCCGCGAGTTCCGCGATCGTGCCGCTGACGGCCTGGTCGCCCTGTCGGCAGCCCGCCCGGCCGGCGACCGGCCACGTGCCGTCCGCCCGCTGGGTCGCGATGCACTCGGTGTAGATCCGCCGTTTCCAGGCCGCCAAGCCGCCGTCCAGGTGGCCAATCTGCAGGGGCAGGAAGTAGTTGCGGATGTGGCACGGCAGCGTGTTGAACCCCCGCGTGTCGATGGGGTCCACGAGGGCCCCCTCGCCGCCGCGCTTCATCGCCGCCGCGGCGATCCGGCGCACCCGCTCCTTCTGGCTGCGCCGGACCTGCGGGTCACCGCACCAGACCGCATCGGACCACAGGATCGCGCAGGCGTTGGGATACGCCCGCGCCGCCCCGCCGTCCCAGTGCTTCGTACCCACCACCTTCGCGTCCCACATCGTCTTCATGTACCCCACGCGGCACTTCGCCAGCGCCTGGTCGTAGCTCTCGCCGGGCGGCTTCGGCTTCGGCAGGCCGTACAGGGCGAACCACCGGTCGATCGCGTCCAGCACGCCGGCACCCGCCTCGGCCAGCAGGTGCGCCGACAGGGCGATCTCACGGCCGGCAGCCAGCGGGTACGCCCGGGCCGCGCGGTCGTGGTTCTCCGGCACGTACTTCGGGATCGCCGGCAGGAACAGGCCCAGGCGGTGGTTGGCTTCGCCGTTGCGATTGGGCGAGGCGAAGCGGGCCGACGGCGCCACCTGCTTGCCGTCCCACTTCTGAAGCGGGTCCCACATCACCGCCGTGACGCACCCGTCGGCCTCCACCGCCATGACCGGGACGGTCACCTTGTACGGGTGCGGGGCGTATCGGTCGGCGACGGCCGGGACCATGTCCCGCGACGAACTCGACTTCTCCGCGCCCTCGAGGTACTCCAGCCCGCCGAAGAGGGCGAAGTCCTTGGCCGAGCCGAAGCTGCCCTCCCCCGCGAGCAACTCCGGACCTCGGAACAGCAGCAACTGCCGGTCGCGATCCGCCCGGGCGGCACAGCGAACGGCCACGGCCGTCGCGTCGGCGTCGAGCTCGTACGTGAAGGTGAATTGCCACTTCGCCCCGTCGCCGTCGTTCGGCTCGCCCGTCAGGCGGACGGCCGCCTTCTCGCCGCTTGCGAGGCGGACCTCGCCGCGATCCGGCAGGACATCGCGCTCGAAGTCGCCCTCCGCGACGCGGCAGGCGAAGCGCCCCAACGGCTGACTGACCGCCATCTGCCGCCAGCGCGAGCCGTCCCAGGCGTGCAGCACCGCCCCCACGTACTGCTTGCCGGCCTTGAGCAGCGTCAAGTGCACGCGCCGGTTCGCCAGCAGCACGTTGCCGTGCTGATCCACGCTCGCCTCGCTGCGAGCAGGGGGCTTGGCGGGCAAGGCCGGCCAACGCGGCAGGGCGCGCAGCGGCATCTCGGCGACCGCCGCCTGACGTTGCCCCTCGCACGAGACCGTCGCGACGACCTTGCCACTGGCGCCGCCCTGAGCCACGACCCGCCACACCGCTTCCCGCTCCTGCCCGGTCGCCAGGTCGCCCAGGTCCCGCCCGGGCAGGCCCTCGGCCAGCCGAACGCCCTCCGGCAAGCGCAGCTTCACCGAGACCCCGCCGGCCGCCGCCCATCCCCGGTTCGCCGTCCGCACGCGCAGGTCGAACGGCCGTCCCGCCGCCGTCAGGCGGGGGCGCGTCAGCTTGGCCGACAACTCCGCCCGCACCGGACCCGCGGCCGTGATCCGCACGTTGTCCACCTGCATGTGCTCATCGGCGTGGCAGCGGAAGCCCCAGTGACCCCCCGCCAGGTCTGCCTTGCCTTCCCACCGCCCCAGCAGCTCCAGCTTGCCGCCCGGTTGGCCCACCTGGCCCGCCTGGCCCAGAAGAACTCGGAACGTCTGGCCGCGGACCTCCACCCGCACGCGCCGCCACGCCCCGGCCGGAATCGGCCGCTCGTGAGGCACGCGCACCCAGCGCGCCTGCCCGCGCCGCACGGTGTGGGGGCAGAAGTATCTCTTGCCGGCCCCGAACTGAATGAAGTAGAGATTCGCCCCGTCTCGCGCGCGGAAGACGAAGGCGCCGAAGCCCTTCACGATGCGGAAATCCGCCTCGAGCTCGTAGTCGCCCGGATCCCCTGCGGCGCTGAGCCCCACGCCGCCGCCGGCGATATCCAGCACGCTCGTCTGCTTGCCCGCCACCCGCTGCCGAACCAGCCGCCAGGCCCCCGGCGAGCGCCACCGCTTCCTGTACCGCTCGGCCGACTCGAAGTCCTCCTCGAATACCACCGTCCCCCCCCGGGCTCGCCCTGGCAGGCCGGCGGTCATCGCCACCCACGCCGCCGCCAGCAGGAAGACCGTCCGCATCCCGGACACGCCGTTCGACACGCATCGCCTGCACATGACCATGGACCTCTGGACCGGGATGTCCCGTATGGATTCCTGCCCACGACCGTCGCGGGCCTCTTCGGTGATTCTCTGGCGTCTTCGGACATTGTCAATCTCTCTCCGGACGCCGGCCGGCAGGCATCGGCCCGCCATCGCCCCGGCTTGCTCGCCGGGGGAAGCGGCGGTCGGCGGCAGGGCGGAGGAAGGGCTTGTCGATCCCGGGGATCTCGATACAATCGCCCGAAAGGCCCACGATGGTCGCAAGCGCAAACCATCCGGGCAATCCGGGTTTGAAGTTGTCCGTGGAACGTCAATGGCGCGCGACACCGTGCAGGGCGAGAAATCGATTCGGGCCTGCCAGACGTTTCCGAGGGACGCCGAAGGGAGGAAGCAAGATGACGAGTCGCGATGCGGCGAGCCGCGCCGAGAGCGATCCCAACGCCGACGGCCGGCTGAGCGACGAATTCAGAGACTATCTGTTGGCCCAAGGGGCGGACTTGGTGGGGTTCGGTTCGGTCCCGCACATGGAGGGAGCCCCGGAGATCATGCAGCCCCGGCGCTACCTGCCGGATGCGCAGTCCATGATCGCCATCGGCCTGCACATCAACGAAGCGAGCTGCGACCTGATCGCGCGGAGCGTCCGCGACGGGGCCCTGCCGGCGTCGTACCACTCGTATCAGATGTTCACACTTACGGTCGTCAATCCGCAGCTCGACACGATCGCGTTTCAGGGGGCGAGGTTCCTTGAAGAGCGGGGATATCGGGCCTACCCCGTCCCGGCCAATATGCCGCATGCGCTGAAACCATCCGCGGAGTATCCCGGGGGGCCGGGCGATATTTCGCACAGGCACGTGGCGGCGGCCTGCGGCCTGGGACAGATCGGCTGGCACAACCTCCTGATCACGCCGAAGTTCGGCACACGACAGAAGCTGACCACGATCATCAGCAACGCGCCGCTGAAGCCCGATCCGATGTGCGAAGGCCGGCTTTGTGATCCCGTGCAGTGTGGTTTCCAGTGCGCCCGTGCGTGCCCGACGGAAGCGATCCCTGGCCATCTTCGTGCAAAGACGACGATCAGGATACGGGGCAGGCCCGTCGAATACGCCAAGATCGTCGGGTGGAAGTGCCGCTGGGGTTGCAGCGGGATGCTGAAGTCCGCGGGCGGCTACACGGACATCGCGATGCCTGACGAAGAGCCGACCGCCGAGGATCTCCTTCGCCACAAGGCCCGAATGGACCCGTGGCAAGTGAGACTCAGAACGCTGTCGGGGCTCGTGCCCTACTGTGGGCGATGCTTGTGTGTCTGTCCGGCCGGGCGCAACCTGGTTTAGAGACGCGGGAAGCGCGTGCTGTTATGATAGGCGATGCTCCGAGCCCGGACCGGTTTCGGGCTCAACCGAAATGGGGAATTGGATGTAGAATCCCGGTTCATGGGGAATTGACATGATCGACAGAGGCGATTTTCTGAAGGCCGCCGGGGCTCCACGAAATTGCCTATTGCCGCAAGACTTCGGGTGCGACTGAGCATTGGGAGCATACGGGATGATGTCGCTGGACCGGAAGCGCCAACGCGTGGCGAACATGACGTGTCGGGCCGGTATTCTGGTGGCGCTGGCCGCGATGGCCTCTCCGACTGCCGCGGCGGGTGTGTCTGACGACGCCGTGGCGGCGTGGCATTCCTCGGACGCCAGCGACTCCGCCGGCAAGGACGAACCCGCCCCGAAGCTCGCGCCGGAGGTGCTGGCGTTCCGGAAGGTCGTTCGCAGGAAGGACGTCGCCACCTTCTCGGCGGCGGCCCTGGCGCTTCGGCGATATATGATCGCCAATGACCCGCATCGGCCGGTCTATCACTTCACCGGCCCGGAGAGCTGGATCAACGACACGAACGGCCCGATCTACCACAAGGGGAAGTACCACCTTTTCTACCAGTACGATCCGATCGTTGACGGCCGGCGAAGCAAGCGGTGCTGGGGCCACGCCGTCAGCACGGACCTGGTACATTGGCGGGACTGGCCCGTGGCCCTCTGGCCCGACACGAAGTACGACCGCAACGGCGTGTACTCGGGCAACACGGCCATCGACGAGGACGGGGAGCCCATCGCGTTGTACACGGGGAACGTTCGCGGCCACGCCGAGACCTACGGCATGCTCGCCCGCAGCCGCGATGGGCTGCTGACGTGGGAGAAGAAGATGGTCATGGCCAAGCCGCCGTACCCGGGCACGCCCGTGCACTGGGACGCCCAGGTCTGGCGGGACGGCGGCGTGTGGCATCAACTCATCGGCGGGACGAAGAGCGGGGAAGGAGCGGCCAACCTCTGGACGTCGACGGACCTGGAGAACTGGACGTTCCGCAAGACGATCTACTCGGGCCCGCCCGGGCAGTTCTGGGAGCTGCCGTACCTGGTGCCGTTCGGCGAGAAGTACGCCTTGCTCCTCGGTGTGCGGGGCAACCCGTACTGGATCGGCACCTACGACCGCAAGGCGATGACCTTCACGCGGGATACCCCGAAGCTGCGGCACATCGATCGGGGAAGCTACTACGCGGTGAACCCGCACATGGTGGACGACAAGGGCCCCGGCGGCTCTGCCCGGCGGATCCTGTGGGCCTGGGTGACCGGGCCGCCCTCGCCGACGAAGACCGTGCCGTACTGGCAGGGCGTACTGCCCGTCCCGCGCGTCCTGACGCTCGCGGGCGGTCGGCTGTACCAGCGGCCCGTTCCCGAGATCGAGGTGCTGCGGGGAAAGCGGAAGTCCTTCCGCAACCTGGCGGCCACGCCGCAGACAAGCGGCGTGCTGGACGGCGCCGGGGGGGACGCGTTGGAGATCGTCGCGGCCTTCCGGCCGGGCAGCGCGAAGCAATTCGGCCTGAAGGTGCGCGTCTCGCCGGGTGGGCGGCGGTTCCTGCGGGTGTGGTACGACACAAAGACCGGCACGTTCGGCGTCGCGCAGAACGGCCCCGGCGGCAAGGGCGGCGTGGCGGGCGAGCTGAAACCGGGCCAAGTCGTCACGCTCCGCGTGTTCGTCGATCGATCCGTCCTGGAGGTATTCTGCAACGGCAACGCGCTGACGAAACGGATGTTCCTCCCAGCGAGCGATCGCGGCGTGGCGGTCTTCGCCCAAGGCGGCCAGTGCGTCGCAGCGACACTGGATGTGTGGCGGATGGAGTCGGCCTGGCCTGTCCCTTGACGAAGCACCGAACGTGCAGACGCCCCGATGCGCCAGATGCCTCGCGAACGTGTCAGCCCCGGGGATTAGCTTGTCCCCATGCGCTGGACAGTTTCCGGCCTGAGATAAGGTGAAACCGTCGCACATGGGTGAAGTGTGACCAATAAGGCAGAACTGCGATATCGGAGGACGTTGTGATGAGCGCACGCAACACCAGGTTCAATACGGAAGTCCTCATGGCGGCAGTGGTTCTGGCCACGGCTGCCCGAAACACCATCGCAGGCAAGCCGCCCGCCCAAGCCGAGGAAGGCACGAAGCGCCACAGGTACCTCCTCCTGGATTCCCGGATCATCGAGACTGCGGACAACGCGAAACTGGTCGTCGGCACCGTGAGAAAGGACGAGAACAATCCCCTCTTCAGGGAGGACAAGCCCTGGGAGCCGCGTTACGACAACGTCTACGCGAACGTCATCTACGACAGGCAGGAGAGTCTCTACAAGTGCTGGTACAGCCCGTTCATCGTCGACGAGAGGACGACCAGCACGCCCCCGGAGAAGCGAAACAGCCGATCACGGGATTACATGGGCACAAGGCCCCGCCGCCGGGAGATGGGCGTCTGCTACGCCGTCTCGAAGGATGGGATCCGTTGGGCAAAACCGCAACTCGGCCTGGTCGAGTTCGGCGGCGACAGGAAGAACAACATCGTGATGCGCGGCGAGGACATGCGGGGAATGTTCCATGGCCCTCACGGTGCGGGCGTCATCAAGGACCTCCGCGAGAAGGATACCGCGAAGCGCTACAAGATGTTCTTCAGGGCACAGGAGATGGCTGTCTCGTTCTCCCCCGACGGGATTCACTGGGACTCGCCCATACTCTGCGGCGAGATCCGCTGCCCCGGCGACACGCACAACAACGCGTTCTGGGCACCGATCCTGGGCAAGTACGTGGGTATCACGCGTCTGAAGACGGGCAGCAACATCCGCCTCGTGGCGCGGACCGAATCGCCGGACTTCCTGAACTGGACGAAAGCCGAGGTCGTCTACAGGGGCGTGACGGACCAGAAGCAGGCCCACGACATGGTCGTATTCCCGACCGGGGGCGTCTACATCGGTCTGATGGGGATCATGGAATTCCCGAGGGAACGTTCCAACTACCATGTCAGGCAGCATGTCGAGCTTGCCTGGAGCCCCGATACCGTAACGTGGCACCGCATACAGGAAGGCACGCCGTTCATAGCCCACAGTCCCGCGAAGACGGAACGCTATGGAGCCATGCCGTACGATTGGGGCACCATCTTCGCCTCGGCGCCGATCTTCCTGGAAGACGAGGTCCGGATCTACTACGGGGCCTGCAACTGGTTCTTCTTCGATTGGCGCAAGGGCTACCTGGCACTGGCAAGGCTCCGCCCGGACGGCTGGGCCGGCTACGAGCAGGTCGATGGCGCCAAGCCGGCACGGATCGCGACCACGCCCGTCGTCTGCAGCGGAGACAGACTCCAGCTTTCTGCGGACGTTCGGAAGAACGGTTTCGTCAAGGTCACGCTCCTCGACAGGGACGCCAGGGAACTGGCCGTCAGTGAGCCGGTGACACGGACCGTTACTGATGCCCGGGTGAAGTGGCGAGAGGGATTCTCGCTCAAAGGGCTCAGGGGCAAGGAATGCCGCCTGAGATTCCAATTGCGGTACGCAAAGCTCTATTCATTTGGCTTCGACCTGAAGTCGCAGGCCGGGATCATCTCGGCCCGGTCCGGTACGGTTATGGACTCAAAAGAGGCCGTCGAGAAGATCGTTGGCCGGATCATGGAGAAGCAGCGAGAGGCGGCTGAAGCCCGCAAACGCAGGGCGGAGAACGAGGACAAAAGGCGCACGCAGCGGCCCGAACAGCAGATCCCCGGCTACATCGCCGAGTTGAAAGAGGCGGACCCGAGCATCCGCGCGCGGGCCTCCGACGAACTGGCGAAGATCGCGGGGAGAGTGAGGAACACAACGGCACTGCTGCCCGCCGTCGCGCCGCTGGTGGCGGCAATGCGAGACAGCGACATGGATGTGCGCGACGAGTCGGCCGAGGCGCTGGGGGCTATCGCGTCCCGAATCAGTGACGCCGCCGCGGTGAGATCCGCCATCGCGGCACTGGTTACGGCGCTGTCCGACAAGTCCGCCGAGGTCCGCGAGGAGGCGGCCGAATCGCTGGGGTACATTGCAGCGAAAACCAGAGACAAGGCGATGATGAGACCTGCCGTCCGGCCGCTGATACGGGCCCTGGAGGACGAGAAGGACATCCGCATGTACGCCGCCCGTGCCTTGGAGCACATCGGCACACCGGAGGCCAGGGCGGCCGTGAGGGAACGCCGCTGACCTGCCGACCTGTGCCTCCCGAGAACTCCGTCCACCTTGCAGATAAAGGACTTGCGCCCATTGCCGTGTAGCCTCATCGGCCGCAGGGCCCGGCGGCCCGGCTCGGCAACGGAGGTCGAGCGATGGGCGTTCTTCAGGCAGCTTGGTCGTTGGTTCGAGGTTTCTCTGCCGATCGTGCCGCACGGGTCGCCGAGAACCTGGGCCTGCGGCACCAGATTGCTGTGCTCCAGGGGCCGGGGGTGGGTCGCACAGCCGCAGGTGAACCGAATGGGAGATATCATGATGTGTTCGCGAAGGCAACGAAGTGCGGCGGGACGGACGGCAGGAAGTCGGAGCATCCCAACCTACCCATGAAGCAGGGGAACTCGGCCCAGAGGACCCTGTGGAGGGAAGGGGATGCCGAGTCACGGGCCGGTTCGTATGAAACACGACAAGCGCTCAGGAACTTGATACCGTGTCAACGAAACACCAGCGGATAGCGACAATGGGCAACCGACCCCCAGCGAGGGTGTTTGTCTCCTTGGGTGCACTGCAGCGAATCCGTGACTTCACGAGCCGGCTGCGGGAGTTCCGCACGTCCGGATCTGTGGGAGGCCCGGGTGGGCAACCACCCGGGTCCACCCGGCGATTGAAGCAGTCCGTGGAACGTTACCGTAGGTTTCCGCGAGCAGGATGGGAAGCCGGGCTCAGGCTACAGGCTGGCCATCTGTCGCCGCACGAGCGAGGTCGAGATCAATAGCCCGACGGCAGCCTTCCCGCGCCGGGTGAAGTTGAACCCGCACGAGCCGCTCACGGTGCAGGCTTTCCTGATCGGGTCGATTCTGGAGTGCTGGGTCAACGACGCGTACGGCTTCTGCCTCAGGGCCTATGACTTCCCGGAAGGCAAGTTGAGCTTCAGCGTGGTCCAAGGCAAGGCCAGGGTGCGCAGTTTGACCGTCAGTACCGCCGGCGACGAGCCGTAGGGGGCAAGAGACAGACACGGACAGACACGGGACACTCACGTACTCTCCGCTTGACCGCCCGCGCGTGCCGGGGTAGGGCTCGGGCGTCCCGGGGTCCGGGCGAATGGTGGTTGAAGGAACCCTCAGGCACGAGTACGAGCATTATCTCCAGATGACCGGCACCACTTTCGGCAGGAACTACACCCACAGATCCATAGAGACGTGCCGGAGATTTCTGGTGTCTTTGCGGGAGGTGATTATCCCATACTGTCGAGCCAATGGCTTCCGGATCTCCCTGCCCGTGGACCTTTGGCTACAACACAACGCGTCCTCGCTTCCTGCCATAGCCGATGAACTCAGAATGCTCTTCCGGATTGTTGTGACTCATTTGGATTTGAAGTGCAATCGTGCTCTATTCGACCGCCTTGACCGACGGCGATTGGCCGGCAGCAATCACGCGAATCACGAACATCTGCCGGGTCTTGTTCCCGGCGATGCCGGGCACGAGGATCGCATCGTTGGTCCGGTTCCAGCGTGGGGCGGGGTCGATGCGGATGTCCCCGCCGTACGATCCCTTGTCCAGGCCCTCGCTGCGGGCAAAGGCGCCGTCGCTGCGCCGATACACGGCGTAGTAGTTCTTGTTGCCCTTCTTGTACCCGTTGACGAACCACTTGCCGCTGGGTGACAGCGAAATGTCGCCCTCCGGATTGGGAAAGATCTCGGGCGTACCCAATTGCCCGACCACCTTCTTCTTGTCCACATCGTAGAGAATCTGGTTCTTGCCCTGCCGGCCAATCAGCAGGCTGCCCTCGGCCCATTCGGGATGCCCGCCGATATGCATGTCGTGCAGGGCCAGGCCGGTGCCGTCGGCGTGAATCGAGCATGGCGTGTTGATGCGTCTGCCGCGGCGGCCGCTCCAGCCGGCTCGCACGAAGAAGTAAACACGGTCGCCCCGTCGATTCCAGAGCGTATGGTTGATGAACAGGCCGGTGGTGGTGGTTTTGCCCATGCGCTGCTCCAGCCGCTTGGCAAGCTGACGGTAGGAGACGAGCAGTCGTTTCTTGCCGCTCTGGACGTCCACCATGAAGATGCCGTCGTTGTCCGGCGCCGGGTCGTCTTTCGACCAGTCCAGCGCACCGGGATAACCGGTCACGAGACGCAGTCGCGCCAGGCGACCGTAGTTCAAGCCAAGAAACGCCGTACCGCTCGCGGCGACGCCACCGTTGGCTATGGGCCTGTCATCGTATCGGTACTCACGCACGCGCTTCTTCTTTTCCAGATCGTACAGGACCGTAAAGACTTTGCCCGTTTTGACATCCCGGTCGTTAAAGAAGAACTGCGTTTCGGCCGCCAACGGGTTCCAATAGAACATCGTTCCCTGCTGCGGATTCCACGCGTGCGTTTTGTCCACCCGCAGAACCTCGTTGTTCTCGTGGGTGTCAACGAGGATTACCGTGGCGGCCTCCTCGGGCCTGGGCATGCGATCGATGGTGTCGATCTCGAGCCCCAGGACATATCGGCCGCTGGCGTTCCACGGGATCGTCTGGCATTGGCCGATATACCCGAAGAAATGATGCTTCGTTCCGGAGGTGATCTGCTCGATCTTCAAAGCAAATGAGGGCGCTTGTGCCCGGATGCTGCGCGGACACGCCAGGAATAAGACACAGCACACCGCGATGCTGGAACAGGGAAGCATGCGGCTCACGTTTGAGAAGTTGATCACGGACACATTCCTCAGCATTCCCTATTTCGGCCTCGGCGTCATCTTCCCGCTCTCTTCCGTTCGCTCTCGTCGCATCGATTCGGCTTCCCCGCAGGCGGCCAAGGCGAGAATGGCGTATGCCGTACCGGAGTGCGTGATGTATTGCCGGCTATCCTTGTCCATCGACCGTGTGAACCATCGTCCGCTGGCCCGCTGATGGGTCTTCAGCCACTGAATTCCCCGCCGGATTCGCCGATCATCCGCGGGGATGCCTGCGGTGCGCAGTGCGTGGATGGCAAAGCCGGTGCCGTAGCCGTCACTTGTCCCGGAGTCCTGGGGCGTTCCGTCGGCACGTTTCCAGTTCCTGCCCAGTGTGGCCAGGTTCCAGCCCCCGTCGGACTTCTGCAGCGCGAGCAGATCCCCAAGGACCTTCTTCCGCTCGACCTCGGTCATGATCCCATCGACGCGCAGCGAAGCCAGCATCTTCATGGCCCGATTGTGCATGTTTGCCGGGGGGTTGTTCCTGAAGTACTTCCGTATCTTCTCAAGGCCCTTTCTCGCCGCGGCTGTCTTGCTGTAGCCGTCCGGAGCCATGCCCACGCCGATGGCCGCCATCGTCACGCCATAGTGCTCCTCGATCTCGGAGGGAGGCTCATTGTCGTCGAGCCACTTCCAGCCGCCGTCGTCGCGTTGGTGCTCCCACATGCGGTCCAGGGCCTGGCGTGTCGCCGGATGAAGCCTGCCGGTCGTGGCCGCGTCGTTCTGCGCAAGCACCGACGCGATCATCACGGCCTCGGTCGCTCGATATCCCGTCTTTCGCGGATGGGTGGCCAGGTACTCCGCGGCCTTGCGGATCTGCCGGTGAGCGGTCACCTCGTGAGTTATCGCCGGCCGGGCCAGCAGAAATGCATAGTTCGAGTGGCACGAAAAACAGTTGCGTCGCTTCTGCCACGTGAGCGCGGCAGAGTCGAGGAACCTGATCGCCCGCGGCATGGAGAATCTCGCGGCAAGCGGCTCATTTGCCCGGTTGGGCCCCGGGGAGACGACGTTCTCCAGTGTGATCCCCTCACCGGCCACGGATGCGCCGTTTGCCGACAGCAGGACAAAGGCAGTGAACATGAGAAACGGCAGGTTCGTCTTCATGGTTCCGTCCTTACCGGGAGCCTGCGTCACAACGCGTCCGGGCATACGGGCCAACCGCGATCTCCCGGATAGGCTCGGCCCACGACCGTCGTGGGCCTGTTCGACGAGGATATTGCGTCTTCCGGACATGGGCAAGGTCCTTCCGCACGCTGACAACCGGGCGCTGGCCTGCCATCGGGGCGCCGAATCGGGGACTGGCTGCTTTTTCGGCTGGCTCGCCGCGGGAAGCGACGGTCGGCGGCTACTTCACGTGCCACTGGAGCGCCAGCATGGAGAACGGCGGCAGCGTCAGGCGCGTGCCGCTGGCGAAGCCGGCCAGGGCGTCCTCCTTCACGACGACCTGGGGGCGGCCGACCTCGTACTCGTTGCTGGCGGAGATCTTCTCGGCCGTGAGGAGCCAGCGCCTCGCCTTCCCCCCGGCCGCAGCGCCCGCGAACTTCACGACGACCGGTCGCGCCCGCGCCGTGTCGAGGCTCACGAGGATCAGGCCGCGGCGCTTGGCTTCGGCGAAGCCGTAGCTCCAGAGGACCGGCAGGTCACGGAGCGTCTGGGGGCCCTTGCGGCGGTCGAACGTGCCGGTGGCCTCGAACGTGGGCTCGGCGCCGCTGTGGCGGGTCTCGACGAGGTCGCCGCCGAGGACGCGGTTGGCCGTGGCGCAGGCGAGGAACGTCGGGCGGTACCGCTCGCGTCCCTTCCGCATGCACAGGGCCGTGCCCCACAGCCGCACCGGGCCGATGCCCCGCGCGTTGTAGCTGTGCTGGGCGAGCGAGAACAGCGCCTGGGTGCGGAGGTGGTGCTCCTTGAGCATGGTGAGCATGTTGTTGCAGACGTTGAGGCCGCCGCCGAGGGACGTGACCAGGCGGTTCCGCGGTTCGAGCGGCCCGTCGCCGTGCGTGATGTGGTGGTTGACCTCGTAGATGCTCAGCTCGATGCCGTGCTTCTTCGACAGCCCGTGGTTCTGGACCATCGCGCCGGCGGGGTCGCGCGAGCGGCGGATCGCCCACGCGAACGCCCAGCGGAAGAGCTTGTCGTCCGTGTCGAAGCGCTTCGCGTCGGCCCGGGAGAGGCTCTGGATGATGTAGGGCGCCACGCCGAAGCGGTCGGCGTTGGGGCAGTGGGTCATGATCCCGTCGTTTCGCCCGACGTAGGCGGCCTGCCCGGCGGCGTGGAAGACGATGTTGGGCTTGCAGTGCGGGCTGGCCTTGCCGATCGCGACGAGGTCGTGCCAGTAGTCCGGGCCGTTGAAGCCCCCGCACTGGTAGGCCGCGGCGTTGTTCCACGCCTCGTTGCCGAACTCGACGTGGATTCGCTCGAAGACGTCCGTCCAGGGCTTGGGGTGGCCCATCTCGGCCCGTCGGCGGCCGTAGCCGACGTTCGCCGGCGCGCCGAGGTACTCCAGGAAGCGCTTCATCTCGTCGCGCTTCAGCGTGCCGGGCAGGCAGTACCACGGCTCGGCGCCGATGTGCTCGCAGAGGACGTACATCTGGTGGAGGCTGTAGGGGTCGCGGCACTGGCGTTCGTAGGGGCCGAGCTTCGCGCCGGGGCGGCTGTTGTACGCGTGCGAGCGCAGCGGCGGCGCGAGCGTGTTGTCGATCGTGCTGCCGCCCATCTGGAGCTTGCGGACCGGCCCGGGCCCGAAGCGCTTCAGCATCGCCACGCAGTCGTCCCGGAAGGCCGTCGCCTGGGCGTCGCCGGCCATCCGGATCGACACGTCGTCGAGGAGCACGTCGCCGCCGGTCGCCTCGAAGATGAACTTCAGGTGCGGGTTGTCCTTCGGGCCCTGCGGCTCGGGCACCTTGTCGATGACGAGGACCTGCTCGACCTTCCTCCACGCCGCCGGCGGCTTGATCTCGGCCGAGGCGCCCCATCGCTGGTCCGGGCCGACCTTCAGCGTCGGCTCGCCCCCGGCCGCCTTCGCGTGGAAGCGGACGTGCCACGTGCCGTTCGTCTGCCCGTAGCGCTGGTAGTGCGTGGCGAAGCGGAAGTGGGCCTTGCCGGCAGAGCCCTTCAGCTTCAGCGCCGCGCACCCGAACGACCCCGGCGGGGTCTCGCCGATGACGATCTCGTTGTGCTTGCTCGTCCAGTAGCCGTCCCGCCCGCGGAAGCAGCCGTCCTTCAGGCGGCTCCGCTCCACCATGAAGCCGCCGCCCTGCGGCAGGGGGCTGAGCTTGCGGTCCCACAGGAAGTAGCGGAAGGGCTTGTCCCGCCCCTGGTGCCGGAACGGGCGCGTGGCGATGCCCCGGATCGTGCCGGTGGTCCACTTCGACGGCCCGGAGAGGATCGTGTACGTGCCGCCTTGGAGGATCTTGTCCCAGTCCGAGCCGCCGCCGAACCACGTGGCCGCCCCGTCGGCGCCGCTGCCGGGGCCGAAGTGGCACCGCCGGTAGCTCGTGCCCTCGAAGTTCTCCCGCGCCCGGTCCTTCACCAGCGCCGCGCCGGAGTAGTAGGCGTCGCCGCCGAGGTTGATGCCGAAGCGGCTGGTGTCCTTGACCAGCACCTTGTCGGTCAGCTCGACGACGGTGGGCTCCGGCTCCGCGGCGGCGGCCGCCCGGCGAAGGGCCTGCTGCGACAGCGCCACCAACAGCTCCACCGCGAGCCACGCCAGGACGAAGAAGGCGACACGATGGCGACGGGCGTTGTGCTTCATCGGATGGTCCTTTCCTCTCCGCCCTGCCGCGCTTCCGCGGCGGGGGCGCGCTCGACCAACTATGGAACGGCGCCGGTCGTCCTTGCGACCGGCCCGGCGGCGCGTTTCACGTCCCGCCCTTCCGCCGGCTCTTGCGGCGGACCTCGTCGGCGATCCGGTCGGCCCGGTCGCGGTAGGCCCCCCACATCGCGTGGACGAACGGCCCGCCGGATGCGCCAATGGCGGCCCGGCCTTCCTTGCCGGCGACCTCCTCGGCCACCCACCGGTCCACGTAGTCGAAGAAGGCGTCGTGGTTCCAGTCGCCCGTGGCGCCCGTCAGCCGGGCCGCGAGGGCCTGGCCGACCCACGTCGGGCCGTTCAGCTTGCGGTAGCCCTCGGACTTGTGCCCGTTGTTCGCGCCCCGAAACGGCGGGCCGGACCACTGGCCCGGCGGCAGGTGCTCGTGCTCGCGGAGCTTGTTCGTGTTGATCCGCCAGAGGGCCTTCTGCCCGCGCCAGCCCTTGCCGTGGTAGGTCTGCTGGTCCTCGGCGAAGGAGGCCCGAACGCCTCGCATCCCGGCGTGGTCGAGGACGATGCCGGCGAAGAGGATCGGCCACTTCCGCCCCGAATGATGCCCGCCGTTGGCCCGCCAGAGGTCGCTGTCGGACTGCGTGATGCCGTACAGGTCGATGCCGAGCTGGACGAAGCGCAGCAGGAGCGTCTCGTGGCGCTTCTCCGGGTCGTCCAGCAGGAGCATCAGGGCGACGCGGGAGACGATGTGTGTGATCTCGCGGCCGTAGTCGGGCATGTTCTCCAGCGGATGCATCGCGCGGCCGGGCCACTCGTAGAAATGGTCCAGCCAGATCCGCTGGAGGAAGCGTTCGTGCAGCGCCCGGTCGGGCAGGGGTCCGGCGGGCTTGAGCCGCGGCAGCCGGTCGCGCCGGAGCTGCCGGGCGCGGAAGGCTGGCTTGAGCTTGCCGCAGTAGGGGGGGCGGAAGGCGTCGTCAACCGGCGGGGCGGCCAGGCACGTCAGGACGGCGGCCGTCCGCAGCGGGCCGCGGCAGTACTGGCCCTTGACGGTCTCGGGCGTGCGGTCGCCGACCTTCCGGACGCTGTGTGTGGAGACCAGCGATTCGCCCGGCAGGAGCCTGCGCGGGAACGTCGCGCGGAGCGCGTTGTCGTAGCCGTGGATGCGGTCGTCGTAGCCCTGCCGCTTGCCGGCGGGGGGGTTGACGACGGAGCCGCTCCGTCCCGGCGCCGGCGCGGGCGTCACGCCGCGGACGGTGACCGGCCCGACGACCCACCAGTCGCCGGTGACGAATCGCCCGACGCGCGCCGGCGCGTCGAACGTCCACGTGATGCCGTACTGGGCGGCGGACGCGGCGCGTGCTTGTTCGGCGCCGGGCGCCGGCGTGGCGGCGCTCAGGAGCGTCAGCCACAGCGCGGTGCGGGCGGACATGGAGACGCCGAGGATCTCGGCGTCGTGCCGGTCGGCGATGACGAACAGGACGTTGGGGCGGTCGGGCATGCGACGGCCTCCTCTCGGCGCGCGGGCGGGGGTGCCCGGGCGGCGTGGGGCATTCTACGGCCGGCGAGCCGCGATGCCCAGCGGCAGCGGACCCCCCGGGGGCCCGGGCGGTTCGCCGAACGGCGCTATTCCCTTGCGGACGCCGCGGGAAGGCGGCAATCTGGTGCCCTGGACAGATAGTCTGGACACGCGGTCCCTCACGAGCGGAAAGGAGCCCATGATGAGGCGAGTGTTGGCGATCTTGGTCGTGGCGATGGGGATGCTGGGCGGCTGCGCGGCGTCCGACGGGACGTTCGGCGGCGACGTGGCCTTCCTGGAGAAGCACACGGACGTCATCGTGCTGTCCGACGCGGCGGGCCGGGCGAAGGTGGCCGTCGCGCCGGCCTGGCAGGGACGCGTGATGACCAGCACGCCGGGAGGCGACGGGGGGCTGAGTCTCGGCTGGATCTACTACGACCACATCGCCTCCGGGAAGATCGACTCCCACATGAACGCCTTCGGCGGCGAGGACCGCTTCTGGATGGGCCCCGAGGGCGGGCAGTACGCCATCTTCTTCCAGCCGGGAGCGAAGTTCGTTTTCGCCGACTGGCAGACGCCGGCCGTCATCGACACCGAGGCCTACGACGTGGTCAGCAAGTCCCCCGCGGAGGTCCGCTTCCGCAAGGCGGCCAAGCTGACCAACCACTCGGGCACGAAGTTCGACCTCCGGATCGACCGCGCCGTCCGCCTGCTCAGCCGCGAGCGGGCCGCCCGGGAGCTGGGCGCGGCGATCGACCCGGGCGTCCAGGCCGTCGTGTACGAGTCCGACAACCAGATCACCAACACGGGCAAGGAGGCGTGGAAGAAGGAGAGCGGCCTGCTGTCGATCTGGATCCTGAGCATGTACAACCCCTCGCCGAGGACGACGGTGGTGATCCCGTTCGTGCCCGGGCCCCAGGAGCAGCTCGGGCGGAAGGTCAACGACGCGTACTTCGGGGAGATCTCGCCCGACCGGCTGATCGTGAAGGACGACCGCCTGTTCTTCCGCTGCGACGGGAAGAGCCGCGGGAAGATCGGGCTGTCGCCGAAGCGTGCCAAGTCGATCGCCGGCAGCTACGACGCGGCCAACCGGATCCTCACCCTCGTGCAGTACAACAAGCCCGCCGGCGCGACGGACTACGTCAACTCGATGTGGGAGCTCCAGAAGCACCCCTACGCCGGCGACGTGGTCAACAGCTACAACGACGGGCCGACCACGCCCGGCGGCAAGCCCCTCGGGCCGTTCTACGAGCTGGAGTCGTCCTCCCCGGCCGCGGCGCTGAAGCCCGGCGAGTCCATCCGCCACATCCACCGGACGTTCCATTTCCACGGGCCCGAGGCGGCGCTCGACGCCATCGCCCGCAAGACCCTCGGCGTGGGCCTGAAGGAGACCAAGGCGGCCTTCGGAACGTGACCGGGCGCCGGGCGGGAGAGGGATCCATGGCGCATCCGTCCGCGATGCTCGCCGCGCTGTGCGCCCTGGCCGCGCCGGGCGGGGCGGAGGGTCCGCGAATGACCGTCGGCCGGTGGGGGCGGTTCGAGGTCGCCGTGGAGAACCGGCGCCGCTACGCGGACCCGTACCGCGACGTGACGCTGGCGGCGACGTTCACGCGCCCCGACGGGCGGCGGGTGACGTTCTGGGGTTTCCACGACGGCGGGGCGACGTGGCGGGTCCGCTTCCTGCCCGATGCGCTCGGCACGTGGCGGTACGCCGCGCGCTTCTCCGACGGCTCGCCGGGCGCGGACGGGCGGTTTCGCTGCGTGCGGTCGGACACCCCCGGGATGATCTCCGCCGACGAGGCGAACCCGACGTGGTTCGGCTTCCGCGGCGGGGGCCGCGTGCTGGTCCGCAGCTTCCACGTGGGCGACCGCTTCTTCGCGTCGAACTGGCCGGCCGCCAAGCGCGGGGCCTTCCTCGACTGGGCGCAGAAGCAGGGCTACAACATGCTGTCCGTCGCCAGCCACTACCTGAACCGCGCCCAGCGCGGGCGCGGCGCCGGCTGGCGGACGCCGGACCTCTGGCCGCTCGACGCGGGCGAGTGGCGCGGGATGGAGGCCGTCCTCGACGACCTGGCCCGCCGCCGGATGATGGTCTACCCGTTCGCCGGCTTCTTCGGGCAGGCGTCGGACTTCCCGACGAAGGCGGCCGACCAGGAGCTGTACGTCCGCTACGCCCTGGCGCGCCTCGGGCCGTACTGGAACGTCCTGTTTAACGTCGCCGGGCCCGAGCCGCTCATCAAGGCGCGGGCCTTCCGCAGCGCGATGGGCAAGGGCGACGTCAACCGGCTCGGCGCCCTGATCGCCCGCCTCGACCCGTTCGCCCACCTGCTGTCGGTGCACAATCCCAGCGGCGCCGACCCGTTCCGCGGGCAGGCGTGGACGAGCTTCGTGACGCTCCAGGGCGGCAAGGGCGCCGAGCCGGCGAAGGTTCGGGCGTTCCTCGCCGCGAGCCGCACCGCCGGCAAGCCGACGTACGCCCAGGAGGTGTTCTGGCCGGGGAACAAGCACCACGCGCGGCTGAGCGACGATGACATTCGCAAGAAGGCATACGTCCTCCTGCTGAGCGGCGCGGCGATCAACTACGCCGACATGAACGGCAACAGCTCGTCGGGCTTCAGCGGCAGCATGGAGCTGGGCGAGCGGATCCAGCGCCGGCACGACATCGTGAAGGCCGTGTGGGACTTCTTCGAGACGCTGCCCTTCCACGAGATGGCGCCGCGCCAGGACCTGGTCGACCGCGGCACGTGCCTCGCCAAGCCCCCCGAGCGCTACCTGGTGTACCTGGATGGGGGCGGGGCGGTGAGCGTGAAGCTGGCGGGCGGCACGTACGCCGTCGAGTGGATCAACGCGCGGGGCACGTCCGACCGCCGCCCGTCCGGAACGACGTCGACGGGAGGGGCGCTGAAGGCGCCGGACGGCGGCGACTGGGTGCTGCATCTGGCGCGAAGGCGGGGTTCGAGGGCGGACGCGGAACCAGCGCGGGACAAGTCCCGCCGCTAAACGGCGCAGAGAGGGTCCATTGGCGTGCGCCGGTCGCCGCGCGCCGTTTAGCGGGCCCGCTCGCGGGCCGCTTCTTCGCCCATCCACCCTCGGCGGCGGTCCGCCCAACGGCTCGCAGAATCGTCTCGCTCGTCATTCCGTCGGCTCCGTCAGCTTGCCGACCACGCGATGAAGTTCACGGCCATGTGGCTGAGCGTGATGTAGAGGATGCTGCCCGTCCACTGACGCGTCAAGCCCACGAGGATGCCCCCCAGGAACGTGTAGCACAACTGGAAGGCCACGAACCCCGCCGGAATGGCCAGCAGGTTCGGCAGGTGCCACAGCGAGAACAGCGCCGACGTCACGACCAGCGCCCGGCGTATGGGCACGCGCCGGTGGAGGCGGCTCGGCAGGAGCGGCTCCAGTCGCCCGTACAGGTAGCCGGGGAACACCAGGTCCTGCGCCAGCGGCGAGATCAGCCAGATCCCCATGTGCTCGCGCCCGAAGGGGCGCGTCGGCAGCAGGGGGTAGACCACGGCGGTGAGGAGGATCGGCAGGCCGCAGAACAGCAGCACCTTCCGCCAGTGGGTGCGGATCGCGCCGATGCGGAGCCCGCTTCGCCGCCAGCTCCCGGCCGTCAGGACCAGGGCGAAGGCCAGGAACAGCAGGTGGTAGTACCAGGCCATCCAGGCGGGCGGGAACAGCCCTCCACCCAGCTGCCTCCACGTGATCCGGTAGATCCAGTAGGGCACGCCGTAGAAGGCGAGCGTGACCAGCACGCCCAGGCAGAGGGTCTCGACCAGGCGTCGTCGTCGGCTGTCCATCTCCTCACGCATCCCGCACCCCACCCAGCGCACCGCGCTCTTCCTCGTTTAGCGGGCCGGCTTGCCGGCCGTGTTCTTGCTCGTTTAGCGGCGGGCCTTGGCCCGCGCGGGTTCTGCGCCCACACGCCGCGCCGCCGCCGCCGCCACCCGCCGACGGATCCTACCGCGCCGCTTGGCGGCGCGGTAACGCGGCCCGCAAGCGGGCCCGCTAAACGGCGCGCTGGACGGCGCGCCGCGACGGCGCGCTG
>CAZXOC010000101.1:0-22632 GCA_964642165.1 uncultured Planctomycetaceae bacterium
AGAAGCTCGACGACTACCTCCTGCTGGGGGAGCTGGCGCTGGACGGGCGCGTGCGTGGCGGGCGCGGGGCGCTGGCCGCCGCGATGCTCGCCGCCCAGCAGGAGCGCCGCGGGATCATCGTGCCGGCGGACAACGCGGCGGAGGCGGCGGTCGTCGAGGGGGTGGACGTGATCGGCGTGCGCTTCCTGTCCGACGCGGTGGGCTTCCTGACCGACGAGTTGCCCATCGAGCCGCACGTGGTGGACCTGGACGAGGTGTTCGCCGTCGCGAGCAAGTACGACGTGGACTTCTCCGACGTTCGCGGGCAGGAGTCGGCGAAGCGCGCGCTGACCGTCGCGTCGGCGGGGCACCACAACATCCTGATGATCGGCCCGCCGGGCAGCGGCAAGACGATGCTGGCCAAGCGCATCCCCACCGTCCTGCCACCGCTGTCGCCGGAAGAGAGCCTGGAGACGACGCGGATCTACTCGTCGCGCGGGCTGCTGTCGGCGGGGCAGAGCCTGATGGCCGTCCGCCCGGTGCGGACGCCGCACCACTCCACCAGCTCGGCGGCGCTGATCGGCGGCGGGGCGATCCCCCAGCCGGGCGAGGTCTCGCTGGCCCACCACGGCGTGCTGTTCCTGGACGAGTTCCCCGAGTTCACCCGCAGCACGCTGGAGATGATCCGCCAGCCGCTCGAGGACGGCTGCGTGACCATCCCGCGGGTGCACAGCACGCTGAAGTTCCCCGCGCAGATCATGCTGGTGGCGGCGATGAACCCCTGCCCGTGCGGGTACCTGACGGACCCGAAGCGCCAGTGCAAGTGCACGCCGCACCAGATCGAGCGGTACCTGTCGCGCGTGAGCGGCCCGCTGATCGACCGGATCGACATTCACATCGAGGTCCCGCCCGTGCCGTGGCGCCAGCTCCGCGGGCAGCGCGAGGGCACCGACTCCGCCGCCATGCGCGAGCAGGTGATCCGCGCCCGCGAGGCCCAGCGCCGGCGCTTCGCGCGCGGAAGGAGCCGGGCCTCGGGAACCGAGCACCGGGCGCCCCAGGCCGACGGCCTGTTCGCCGAAACGCCCACGTCCGCGGCCGCGGGGGATCCGCAATCGCGTCCGTCGACGACGACGAACGCGACGATGACCCCGCGCCAGGTTCGCCGGTACTGCAAGCTCGACCAGGCCGGCGAGGTCCTGCTCAAGCAGGCCATGATGGAGCTGGGCCTCAGCGCCCGCGCCCACGACAAGGTCCTGCGCATCAGCCGGACTATCGCGGACCTGGAAGGCGCCGAGAGCATCCAGGCCCACCACCTCGCCGAGGCCATCCAGTACCGTCGCCTGGACCGCAAGATGTGAGGCCGTCCCCGCGAACAACCTGGTCGGCCTTGTGGCGAAGGGGCCTGCGGCAGGGCGCCATCGGGGGCTCGCCGCGGCTTCGGGCGACGGGTGCGATCAGCACCAGTTCATGTCGTCGCGCGGGGCGAGGCGCCGCATGAAGAAGCTCTTGTCGGCGGCCTCGTCGTTGGTGATCTTCATGTTCTTCGCGTCCCACAGCAGCGTCTTGCCCGGGTGCATCAGGGCGACGTCGCCCAGGACGATGAACTCGCTGAGCGGGCCGGCGTAGTCGAAGGACGACATGGCGGTGTCCCGGCCCTTGCAGGCGAGTGTCCAGTTCTCGTAGTGGCTCTTGCCCTTGCAGCGGAAGGCCTTTCGCGGCGGGCGGGGGGTTTCCTTCATGGCGGCCTCGGGGATGATCCGCGCGCCCTGGCTGTGGGAGCCGGCCATGATGGACGCATTCTCGCCGATCAGGACCGAGCCGCTGGTGATGCCCCGGCGGCTCTTCTCGAGGTGCTTGGGGCGCGGGAAGTCGATGCCGGGCCCGAGGAAGTACTTCAGCGTGACGGGGGGCTTCTTGCCCCGCGCGGCGAACTCCCACGTGATCACGCCGGCTCGCGGCAGCGACCCGGGCATGGCCGGAATCGGGACCTCGGCCCGGACGCTGAGGGGGGCGCGGATGTCCAGCGCGTAGTAGGCCGGGTCGAAGATGTGGGCGGCCATGTCGCCGACCGCGCCGCTGAAGTGGCTGTAGCGGATCCACTCGCGGTTCATGTAGCTCGTGCGGAAGGGGATCTTCTCGGCCCGGTTGAGGTAGAGGTCCCACGCGAGCGTCTTGGGCGGCGTGGAGGGCGGCGCCAGCGGCTTGTCGATCCAGTAGTTCTTGCGGGAGTAGGCGTGCACCTCGCGGATCGGGCCGATCGTCTCGGCCAGGCCCCAGTCCCGCAGCATCGCCGAGCTGTTGCCCGAGTGCCCCTGATGCCCCATCTGGGTCACCACCTTGGGATGCTCCTTCGCCAGAGCGGTCAAGAGGCGGACCTCGTTGACGGTGTGGCAGAGCGGCTTCTGGACGTACACGTGTTTTCCCCGCTTGATGAAGTAGGCGGCGATGGCGTAGTGGGCGTGCTCGGGCGTGGAGATGGAGACGGCGTCGAAGTCCCTGCCGATCTTGTCGAACATGACGCGGTAGTCGGTCCACAGCTTGACCGAGTGCAGGTGCTTGTGTCGGGCGAAGCGCTTCTTGTGCCACGCCTCGTCCACGTCGCACCGGGCCACGATCTTGCCGAACCGGCTCAGCGAGGCCGCGTCGTTGGACCCCATCCCCCCCACGCCGATGCAGGCGATGTTCAGCGTGTCGCTGGGGGCCGGGCCGGCCCGGAGGATCCGGAACGGTGCGACTCCGGCGGCGGTGGCGGCCAGGGCACCCTTGAGGACGTCGCGGCGTTGGACGGACTTCATAGTACGTACCTTGTTCGAAGTAGCGGGACGGCACGGCCCTCGCTGGCCGAGATCTCCCGGCTGGCATCCGGCCGACGACCGCCGTCGGCCTCTGGGACGATTCTACGACCGATCGCGAGATCGGCAAGCACTTCCTGCATCCGGCGGCGGCAAACGCGCTTGCGGCGGGCGGCAGGCGGGATAGGATCTTCGGGCAGGCCCCCGGCGGACGCGGGCAAAGGCGGCCGGCGAGGCGAGTCGCAGGAGCGGCAGCCAGTAGAACAGCACACTCAGGCGGAGCGGCCCTTGGATGTCTGAGGCCATGGCCCAAGGCCCGGCGGCGGGTGGCAGGACCTACGTCGGCCTGTTCCTGACGACGCTGGCCACCTTGATGTACGAGATCCTCCTCACGCGGATCTTCAGCGTGACGATGTGGTACCACTTCTCCTTCGTCGCCATCTCCGTGGCGATGTTCGGCATGACCGCGGGAGCGATCGTCGTGTATCTGCTTCCCCGAAGGTTCCGGCGCGAGCGAGTGAAGGCGGACCTCGCGTGGAGCTCCGTGGCGTTCGCGATCGCCGTGGTGGGCAGCTTCGTGGCTCACCTGTTCCTCCATCCCGCCTACGAGCTGACCGCAGCCGGGATCGCCTCGGTCGTCCTGTTCTACACGATGGCCGCCGCGCCGTTCGTCTTCAGCGGGATCTGCGTCTGCCTGGCCCTGACGCGGTTCCCCGGACAGGTGGGACGCCTGTATGCCGCCGATCTCGCCGGAGCGGCGGCGGGGTGCGTGCTGCTCGTCTGCGTGATGAAGATCACCGACGGCCCGACCACCGTGTTCGTGGTGTCCCTCCTTGCCGCCCTGGCCGGGGTCCTGTTCGCGGCACGCCTGCCCGGCTCGAAGGTGAAGTGGGCTGCGGCCCTGTGGTGCCTCGCCGCGGGGGGCTTTGCCGTCGCCAACACCGTCCTCGCCCACCGGCAGCAATCGCTGATACGACTGCGGTGGGTCAAGGGGAAGGTCGAGCACCGACCGCTGTACGAGACGTGGAACTGTTTCTCCCGGATCACGGTCACCGGCACCACGGAAGAGCTTCGCCGGCCGTTCGGATGGGGGCTGAGCTCCCGCTATCCGCGCAGCGCGAACGTGCGGATGATGTGGCTCGTGATCGACGCCGGGGCGGGTACGGTTCTCACGGGGTACGACGGCGACACGGCCGAGCTGGGGTACCTGAAGCACGACGTGGTCAACCTGGCGCACTGGCTGAGGAAGGACGCCGACACGCTGGTCGTCGGGTCCGGCGGCGGCAGGGACATTCTCTCGGCGTTGGTGTTCGGGCAGAGGTCGGTCGTGGGCGTGGAGATCAACGAGGACATCCTCGACGCGGTCAACGGGCGGTTCGGCGAGTACACGGGGCACCTCGACCGCGATCCCCGCGTCACGTTCGTCAACGACGAGGCCCGGAGCTTCATCGCCCGCCAGGCCGAGCCGCTGGACATCATCCAGATCTCCCTGATCGACACGTGGGCGGCCACCGCCGCCGGGGCCTTCGTGCTGACGGAGAACTCGCTCTACACCGTCGAGGCGTGGGAGACGTTCCTGCGGCGCCTGCGCCCGAAGGGCATCCTCACCGTGTCTCGGTGGTACCGGTCCGATCGGCCGGGAGAGGCCCTGCGGATCGTGGCGCTGGGGGCGTCATCCCTGAAACGGATCGGCGTCGCCAATCCCCGCGATCACATCCTCCTCGTACGGAACGTGCTCGACAAGGAGGACGACGAGAACCCGCACGGCATCGGGACCCTCCTCGTCAGCCCCACGCCGTTCGCTCCCGAGGAGCTGGCGACCGTCCGGGGCCTGTGCGAGAGGATGCGGTTCGAGGTCGTCGTCGGCCCGGGATCGGCCATGGCCCCGAACTTCTCGGCGCTGGCCTCCGGCCGCGACGCCGGGGGCGTCTCCGACCGGCTGGGGCTGAACGTCGCCGCGCCGACGGACGACGCCCCGTTCTTCTTCAACCAACTGCGGTGGAGGGATCTGCTCGGCCGGGACGCGTGGCGGCGAGCCGCGGCGCACGCGAATCTCCAGGCCGTCACCGTGCTCGGCACGCTGCTGGTGACGGTGGGGATCCTGACGGTCCTGTGCCTGATCGTGCCCCTGCTCTCGAGGGCCGACAGGGGCGCCCTGAAGGGCTCCTGCCCGCTGCTCGTCTTCTTCGCCGGCATCGGGATGGGCTTCATGCTGGTGGAGGTATCCCAGATGCAGAGGCTGATCGTGCTGCTCGGGCATCCCACGTATGGGCTTTCGGTGGTGCTGCTGGCGCTGCTGCTGTCGGCCGGTGTGGGCAGCTACTCGACGCGGTGGGCCCCGCGTGCGGCGCCCCTGCGGCTGCTGGGGCTCCTGGGGGTCCTCGTGGCGTTCGGAATGCTGACGCCGTCGATCATCCAGCAGTTCCGCGCCTCGGTGACGCCGGTGCGGATCGCGGCCGCCGTCGGCGTGCTGCTGCCCCTCGGGCTGTTCATGGGGATGGCGTTTCCCATGGGCATGAAGCTCGCATCCGCGAGGTCGCCGGCTCTGACGCCGTGGCTGTGGGGCGTCAACGGCGCGACGTCCGTGTGCGCATCGGTGCTGGCGGTGGTCATCGCGTTGGGCTTCGGCATCTCGCGGGCCTTCTGGGCGGGCGCGGCGTGCTACGCGCTGGCCGCGGCGGCCTTCCTCTGGGCGTCGCGCCGACGGGCGGCGGGAGCGGCCTGATTCGGATCCCGGCGTGTGCCCCCGTCCCGATCGCGCCCGGGGGGGGGCGCAAGCGATCCCGCCCCCGTCCGCCTTTCCCGGCCCGTGCACGTCTTCCGGCGGCGATGTGCATTAACCTGGATTGCCTCCCCGGGTTGGCCGAAAGAACCTATGGACACACGGGAAAAGGAGGAGTTCGGCCGATGAGAACGACAATGGCCGTCGGCTGTGCGGCAGCGGCTTCGGTGCTGATCCTCAGCGGCGCCGCCCGGGGAGCGGACCCGCCCCGCATCGAGGGCTGGGAGCAGGCCCAGAAGCAGTTCGTGGCCTGGCAGGGGCGGATGCTCCAGCGCCGCCGCCAGCCCACCGAGCAGATGAAGCGGATCTTCTACCGGAAGACCGTGGTGCCCCCGCCGGCGCCGGCTGCGGGCGCCGGGCGCGGCGGCATCTGGGACAAGATCAAGTACCACACGCGGTTCGACTACAGCATCTTCGACCCGATGGGACTCGCCCCCGGCATGCCCGACCTGGGCGTGGGCATGGGCGACCCCAAGGTGACCGTGAGCCTGAAGGTCCACGCGAAGGTGCTGCGGTTCACCGGGGTTGATCACGACCTCTGTCTCCTGGCGATCGGCCCCGACAGCAGCGCGGCGTTCGGGGACACGAAGACCGCCCTGAAGGTCGGGCTGCTGGGCGCGCCCGTGCCTCGGACCGGCATGGAAGCGGAGGCCGCCTGGACGTTCCTGATGACCGGCCACGGGCTCCGCTCCGCCGGGGGAGGCGCGAAGCTCGGGGCGAGCTACGGCGTGGTCTCCGGCAGCGTCGGCCTGACCTCGGCTGGGGAGGTGCAGATGGGCGCCGGCGTCGGGCGCAAGCTCATCCCCGAGAAGTTCGCCAACGCCGCCGCGGCCGAGTTCCAGGTCGTAGGCGAGCTGACCGTGCCCGTGGTGGTGGAAGACATCCAGTGGTGCAGCAAGCACGGCCTCTCGCAGGTGGCGAGCAACGCGGCGGTCAGGATCACCCGCATGCTCTCGCAGCGGATGCCGTGCCCGTACTGCAAGCAGCTTGGGGAGGCGACCTGCCAGCAGTGCGCCAACCGCCGGACGCTCACGTGCCCCAACTGCTCGGGCCGCCGGAAGGTCAAGTGCACCCGGTGCAGAAACGGCAGGATCAGTTGCCCCACCACGCAGTCCTGCCCGACCTGCAGCGGCTGGGGTCGCCTGCGCTGCGGGGCCTGCTCCGGGACGGGCAGGATCGAGGTCCGCAGGCGGTACACCCGGCAGGAGACGCGCACCTACCGCGTTCCCTACCAGGCCGGCTTCGACAGCAACGGCAACGCGATCGTCCGGTACCGAACGGAGTACAAGACGGTCAACGTCCCGTACTGGGTGACCGAATCGAACCTGTGCTCGTCCTGCGGCGGGACGGGATGGGCCGGAACGTGCGGAACCTGCCGCGGCAGCGGTAAGGTCACCTGCCGGCGCTGCGGCGGCCGGGGGTGGTACACCTGCCCGTCCTGCCGGGGAACCGGCGAGGTGGCCTGCCCGCGGTGTGACGGCACGGGCCGGATCACCTGCCCGACCTGCGGCGGGCGGAAGATCACCTGCCCTCTCTGTAAGGGCAAGAGGAAGGTTGGGCTGGGGACATGAAGCGAATCGCTTGCCTGCTCGTCGCCTGTACGTCGCTGGCCGGGTGCCGGCAAAGCCAGGCGCGGATCTGCCTCACCGAGCCCCAGGCGCGGAAGCTGAACCTCCGGTTCACCGACGCGCTGGCCGCCGACTCCCGGCAGAACGTCTTCCTGCTGACGGGCGGCAACATCGTGCGCTACGGCCCCCGCGAGCACGAGATCGAGGAGCTGCTTCGCGAAAGCCGCCGGGACCTGGTCGACGTGGCCGTCGCTCCGGAGGACGTGCTGCTGGCCCTCGGCCGCGACGCCCTCTACGCGGTCTTCGCCGGCGAGCTGGTCGAGCTGCTGAAGCTGCCCGGCCAGGGGCTGAAGGTGTCGTGCCACGGGGATCACGTCTACGTGCTCGTGCGGACCCGCGCCGGCCGGCAGGGGCTGCTCCGCTACGACTTCGCCAGGAAGCACGTCGAGCCGCTCCTGGTCACGCCGGAGCAAATCTCCGCCGTCTGCGCCGTGCCCGGGGGGTGCCTGGTGGCCGCGGGCGGATCGCTCTACAAGCTCTTCGTCCCCGAGGCGTCCGCGGCCGGGGCCGCCAGGGAGGTCCACCGCGTCCTCCTGCTGGCGACGGCCGGCAAAGCGATCGTCTCGGTGGCGGCCGATCCCCGGCACGCGATGGTGTACTTCGCCGGCCCCAACATGACCTACGCGTGGGCGAAGCGGCGGGCCGTCCCGCTGTTCCCCATGGGGGGGCAGGTCCGGTACCACCGGGGCGTGCTGGCGATCGCCTCGCCCGGCCTGCGTCAGGTGGTGCAGCTCACCGAGCCGGCCGCCCGGGCCGACCGGATGCTCCGCGACGCCCCGCCGGCCGTGCTGCCGCCGTCGTGACCGGGTGAGAAAGGCAGGACCACGTCGCCGGGGCGGGGCGGCTCACGGGCAAAGCCGGTGGGCCTCGTCGAACCAGTCCAGCTCCTGGGTCCAGGTGGCCGGCGCCTTGAGGATGATCTGGTCGCTGGGGACGATGAGCACGCCGCCGTCGATGTGGCAGACGTGCACGCGGCGGAGGACGGGGTGGCTTTCCCACGCCATGCCCTCGTAGTCGCCCGAGTAGCGATGGCCCTCCTGGGCGTTGAAGTCCATGGACAGGGCGGTTCGGCCGGCGGCCTTCGCGGCGATGTAGGTGGCGCCTTCGGCCGGCTTGCGCCAGTTCATGGAGTCGCTGTGCCGCCAGAAGTACGGGTACGACGAGCCCGACATGGGAAGCTCGCTTTCCCAGGCCTGCGTGTCGAAGCTCGTATCGCGTCTCATCGAGAACGCCGGGCACAGCAGCGCCTTGAAGGGAAGCAGGTTGTTGGCCACCAGCAGCCCATGCCCCGTCGGCGCGCCGCGCATCCGCGTGTTGGGCGAGATCCACTGCACGAAGGTGAACCCGTAGAACTTCCAGAGCAGCGGTGGCTTGTTGTCGTTGGACATGTTGCTGTAGGCGGCGTGGGCCTGCGCCTGGAGACGCAGGTTGCTTTGGCAGATCATCGAGCGCGTCACCGCCCGGACCCGGAGGAACGACGGCAGCGCGATCCCCACCAGCAGCGCGATGATGGCCACCACGACCAGCAGCTCCACGAGCGTGAACGCACTTTGTCTGCCGCGGTCTGTGTCGCTCATCCTCGCCACCCATGCCGGCCGCGCGCGTGCAGCCGCAACCGAACGCCGCCGCGGCCATCCGCGATGCACCCTATCATACCAAACCCGGCCGCCGACGTGCCGTTTTGTCTCCCCCGGCTGGGCCGGGACGCAACCGCAGTAGGCCGCCCGATCTGCCGATATACACAGCGCGGCATCGGGGAGGACCCATGGGACTGCTGGACGCCAAGTTCAAACAGCACAAGACGCAGTACGTCGTCCAATGCCTGCTGGCGGCGGTGTCGGTGCTGGCGGTGCTGGTCATCCTGGACGCCATCGCGAACGCGGCCGTCATCGCCTCGCTGGGGGCCAGCGCGTTCATCGTCTTCGCGTTTCCGCGGCTGAGGGTCTCGCGCCCGAGGGTGGTCGTCGGCGGGCACGTCGTCGGTGCGGTGGTGGGGACGGCCTGCTACTGGGCGGCCCAGGTCCCCCTCACGGAGCACGCGGTGGCGGGCAAGTACGTCGTGATCGCCTGGGCGGCCTTGGCGGTGGGGCTGGCGATCTTCGTAATGACGATCACGAACACGGAGCACCCGCCGGCCTCGGGCGTCGCGCTGGGGCTGGTGGTGCAGGAGTGGAGCTACCAGGCGGTCGTGGTCGTCCTCGTCGGGGCGGTCGCGCTGTGCCTGGCGAAGCGGGCGCTGCGCTCGTGGCTGACGGACCTGGCGTGACGCGTCGGGGCGGGCCCGCCCGGGCGCGGGAGCTTCTCTCGACCCCCGGGCAGGAGGGCTAAAGCTCCGAGGGCGGTTTTGCCGAAGAAAGGCAACGAAAAGGCATCCGCGGCCCTCTGGAGACAGGTTTCTGAATCGTGGAAAACATACCGTGGGTCTAGCGGATCCCGCTCGGGCGCCTCAGGCGCCCGAGACTTTTCTGGGGGTCCGCCCAGCCGTCCAGCACAGCCAGACCGCGATGCCGGCCAGCAGCAGCAGGCCGGGCCAGCCGCCCAGCGGCTCGGCCGCGACGGCCAGCACCTTCTGGTCGCTTGCCAGGACAATGGGGATCGCCAGCAGGACGCCCATGAGGGCCTCGCCCGTGATCAGGCCCGAGGCGAAGAGCAGCCCGCTCCGGCCGGCGAGCTGGGTCTCGGCCTCGGAGGTGCCGCTGCGGCGGTGATGCCGTCGAAGGAGGTGGTGGATCAGCCCGCCGGCGAAGATGGGCACGGCCATTCTCATCGGCAGGTAGAACCCGATCGCCACCGCCAGGACCGGCATGCGGAACGCGCCCTTGCGCCGTTCGAGGATCGAGTCCGCCACGATGACGCCGACGCCCACCCCCACGCCGATGAGCACGAAGGTCCACGGCAGCTCCCGGTCAAAGACGCCCTGGACCACGGAGGCCGTCAGGTTCGCCTGGACGGCCTCCAGCGCGCCGGGCCCGGCGCCGGGCGCCCCCTGGAACCCGTAGGCCTTCAGCAGGAACACCAGCACCGGCGCCATCACCAGCGCCGCCGCGACCGTGCCCACCATCTGCATGACCTGCTGCTTCCACGGCGTCGCGCGGACGATGTGACCCGCCTTGAGGTCCTGCATGTTGTCGCCGGCGATGGCGGCCGCGCAGCAGACGACGGCGCCGATGATGACCGCCGCCTTCTTGCCGTCGTCCCCCTCGAGGCCCATCATCATCAGCAGCAGCGACGAGACGGCCACCGTCGCGATCGTCACGCCCGAGATGGGGTTGTTCGACGAGCCCACCACGCCGGCCATGTACGCCGCCACCGCCGAGAACAGGAACCCCGCCACGAGCATCATGGCGGCCATCGGGAGGGAGATCGACACGTCCCGGACGAAGGTCTGATAGACGACAAACAGCGGCGCCGCCGACGCGATCAGCAGCACCAGGACCCACTTCATCGGCAGGTCGCGCTGCTCGCGAGCGAGGCCCTGCATCCCGGGCCCGGCGTCCCGGTACGCCGCCAGGCCGCTGCGGATGCCTCCCCAGACCGCCTTGCGCATCTTGAGGATCGACCACAGCCCGCCCACGAGCATCCCGCCGACGCCGATGTAGCGCGTCTGGGCCTTCGAGATCTCATCCGCCCACTTCAGCGTGGTGATCCCCTCGGCGCTCGGCGGGCACGTGCCCAACGCCGCGCAGATCGGGATCGCCACCAGCCAGTTGGCCACGCCCCCCAGGAAGATCAGGACGGCGATGTTCAGCCCCACGATGTAGCCCACCGACAGCAGGGCGGGGCTGAGGGTCGCCCCGGCGTACACGAGGCTCGCCCCCACCGGCCGGGCCGCCTGCATCGCGCCCGACCAGAGGTGCAGGCCCGATTCGCCCAGCTTGAACAGCCCGCCGGCGAGGGCCGCCCTGGCGATCGTCCACAGGCCCGAGCCGCCCTCGTGCCCGGCCTTGAGGACCTCCGCCGTCGCGACGCCCTCGGGGAACTTCAGGTCCTGCTGCAGGATCAGCGCCCGCCGCAGCGGGATGGTGAACAGCACGCCCAACACGCCGCCGAAGCCCGCGATCACCGTCACCCAGAGGTAGTCGAACTCCTTCCAGTGGCCCAGGATCACCAGCGCCGGCATCGTGAAGATCACCCCCGCCGCCAGCGACTCGCCCGCCGACGCCGCCGTCTGGACGATGTTGTTCTCCAGGATGCCGCTGCGCCGGAACAGCCGCAGCACCCCCAGCGATACCACCGCCGCGGGGATCGACGCCGAGACCGTCATCCCCGCGAACAGCCCCAGGTAGGCGTTGGCCGCCGCCAGGACGACCGACAGCAGCACGCCGAGCGCCACGGCCTTGACCGTGATCTCCAGCGGCGATATGTCGCGCGATCCCATGGCGCTGTGCCGAGGCCTCCACGCAGCGCCGGGCCGCTCACCGGCCCGGTCGGCAAGGGGACCTATCACATGCAGCCCCCGGCGTCAACACCGCAGGCCGGACGATCTCGTCAAGCAAAGCACGCAGCAGGCGTTCGGGGGTCTCCTCAGCATGTGGCGGGGACGGCTCCCTCCGAGGGTCCTCTGACCCCTCCGGAAGAAGCCACCTCGCTCTTCTTCTCCTTGGACCCAGCGGGCCGCGAGGGCCACACGCCACCACGACCGCCGCAGTTTCCGGCCGCCGATGCCCTCGCGGGCGTCCTGGAAGGGATCGGCGGCGCCAGCACAATATCGGAATTCTCTGCCGTTGGCTTCGTCTCGCGCGCCTCCTGGTCCTCGTCCTCGTAGTCTCCCTCTTTCCTGTCTTGCTCCCCATTCTCGGAATACTCTGCCGTTGGCTTCGTTCCGCGCGTTCGTCTCTTGCCGCGAGCCCCCTGAAGCCGTGGCCTAATGCATGAGACCTACGCCACATTCACGCCAAACGACCCGTTGCGACGGCGCGGGCTGGGTGCGAGCCACAAGACACGGTCGCAGACTCAGCGACCGTGGCACCAGAAGCCGGGGATCGAGGCTGTATGCACAAACCACCCCTGTCTACCAATTATAGACCGGGAGCGCTATTTGTCAATGGAGAAACTCAAGAGTTCTTCTGTTTTTGCTCTGTTCGGACTTCCCCGCCGGCCCGTCCCGTTGCGGCCAGCCCCTCGACCAGCCGCCTCGCCTCCGCCGACAGCGCGCCGCGGTGGCGGATCACCACCCGGTACGCCCCGGGCTTCCACCGCAGCAGGGCATAGCGGAACACGGCAATGGGGCAGGCCCGCCCCGGCGGCGCCATCGCCCCCAACGCGACCAGGCCGCATACCGCTGCCGTCAGCGCCCTTGTCGGACGCCCGCGCCGCCGGACGCTTGTGGCCCTCATGTGCGCCTTCCTTTGCCAGGATTCCAGAGCGGCGTGGGCGAGCGGCCAAGCCTGCGGTTGGTCCGGTAGGGGGGACGGCCCGACAGCTTGCCTGGGCGGTTCCTGGTAGAATGAGCCGGCGGCGAGAGCAGTTCCCGGTGGCCGGTATTGGGAGACATGGGCAATGAGACACCGAGGCAGTTCGGCGGCGAAGCGGCGTTCGGCGGGGGGTGGAGGGCGATTGCGGCTAGCGGCCGGGCTCGTGTTGGCGGCCGTCGCGGCGACGGCGCGCCCGGCGTGCGCCGGCGAGGGATGGATGCGATTCCGCGGCCCCAACGGCTCGGCCGTCAGCAGCGAGACGCCGCTGCCCACAACGTGGTCGGCGACGGAGAACGTGGTGTGGAAGACGGCCATGCCGGGCGCGGGCACGTCCAGCCCGATCGTGGTGGGCGAGCGAGTCTTCCTGACGTCCTTCAGCGGCCACGGCGTGCCCGGGGAGCCTTCCGGGAGCATGAACCGGCTCAAGCGCACGGTGGTCTGCGTCGGGCGGAAGGACGGGAAGATCCTCTGGACGCGGGATGTGAAGGCCCGCCTGCCGGAGCAGGAGCGCACGCGGGACAATCACGGCTACGCGTCGAGCACGCCCGTCTCGGACGGCGAGCGGCTTTACGTGTTCTTCGGCAAGGGGGGCGTGTCCGCCTTCGACCTCGAGGGCAAGCAGCTCTGGCGGGGGGACGTGGGCTCCGGCCTGAGCGGCTGGGGCTCGGCCGCGTCCCCGGTGCTGCACGGCGAGACGCTGATCGTCAATGCCAGCGTCGAGGGCAAGGCGCTGGTTGCGCTGAACAAGGCCACGGGCAAGCGCCGCTGGCTCGTCCGCGACATCAGGGAAGCCTGGAACACGCCCCTGCTGGCCGCGGCGCCGGGGGGCAGGACCGAACTCGTCGTCGCCGTGCCGCGACACGTTCGCGCCTATGACCCCGCCACGGGCGAGGAGTTGTGGAGCTGCCAGACGGGCATCACCTGGTACATGGTGCCCAGCATGGTCGCGCACGGGGGCATCGTCTACTGCATCGGCGGCCGGTCCGGCACGGCCGCGTCGATGGCCATCCGCCAGGGCGGTCGGGGCGACGTAACGGCCACCCACCGGCTGTGGAAGACCGACAAGTGGTCGAACGTCTCCTCGCCGATCTACCACGACGGGCGGCTGTACTTCGCCCACGAGAAGCGAGCCGTCGCCTACTGCCTCAACGCCGGGACCGGCGAAGTTCTCTACGAGCGGCAGCTCGGCCCGAGGGCCGGCCAGGTCTACGCGTCGCCCGTCCTGGCCGACGGGAAGATCTACTACGTCACCCGCCGCGGCGGCACGTTCGTCGTCGCCGCCGGTCCGGAGTTCAAGCAGCTCGCCCACAACACCCTCGACGACCGCAGCACGTTCAACGCGAGCCCCGCGGTCAGCGGACGCTGCCTGCTGCTGCGGTCCGACAGATTCCTGTACTGCATCGGCAAGCGGTGAGGCGACCAGAAGGCCGGCGGCGCGTCCGGTGTCCCGCACGGCTCGGTTCCGCGGGCGATCCCGGTCCGGCCGACGCGATTGCCCGTCCCGGGCCTGCGACAAGGGGGTCGTTCGGCGTTGGGGCAGTCGGCCTGTCAGCCCTCGGACGACCCGCCGCGGGTGGCGCCCGTCGGGCGAATCACGAAGCGCACGGCGTTGGAGGATCGGCCGGCGGGGCCGACGCAGCGCAACTCGTAGGAGCCCGGGGGCAGCTCGAGGCGGGCGGCGCGGCGGGCGTCGATCAGGCGGCCGTCCAGGAACCACGTCAGCCCGCCGAGGCGGTTGGTCCGCGTGCGGATGACGGCCCGGCCGCCGAGGGCGAGGAACGTCTCTCCGCGGCTGGGCGCGAGGATGCGCGGGACGTCGGCGGCCTCGGCGGGGACGGGCAGGGGTCGCCGCACGACGATCGGCCGGGCCGGCGAGGGGGCGCCGCGCCGGCGAAGGGCGGGCAGGTCGAAGAGGCGCGCCAGCAGCGGTTCGGCGGCCTCGGCGCCGACGAACGCGACGCGCCCGGTGCCGCGGAAGCGCCCGACCCAGACGCCGACGGCGAACCGCCCGTTGTGCCCGACGGCCCAGGCGTCGCGGCGGGCGGCGCTCGTGCCGGTCTTCCACATGAACCAGGGCACGTCCTGGCGGCGGAGGCCCTCGGCGCCCCTAGGCCGGCGGCGGCGGGAGGAGAGGATCTCGTCGACGGCGGCGCAGACATCGGCGCCGAGGGCGCCGGCCGCTTGGCGCGGCTCGTCGGCGAACAGGCGCGGGCGCATGCGGACGCCGCGGCGCCCGAGCGTGGCGTACGCGTTGGTCAGGTCCAGCAGCGTCACCTCGATGCCGCCGACGGCGAGGGCCAGCCCGCCGCGGCGCTGGGCGTCGGCGGGCAGGCGCACGCCGGCGGCCTCCAGCACGCCGCAGCAGCGGGCCAGCCCGACGCCCTCGGCCACCAGGATCGCCGGGACGTTCAGGCTGCGGCGCAGCGCCTCGGCGGCGGTCACGTCGCCGGAGAACGTGCGGTCGAAGTTGCCGGGGGCCCACCCGCCGCGCTGGATGGGCACGTCGTGGACGATGGACGCGGCGTTGAGCCGCCCGGCCTCGAAGGCCGCCGCGTAGAGGAACGGCTTCAGGGCCGAGCCCGGGCTGCGACGGGCCAGCGCGCCGTTGACCTGCCCGTCGACGGGGTCGGTCACGTCGCCCGAGCCGACGAGCGCCCGGATGGCCGACGCGGCGATGTCGATGACGACGACGGCCTGCTCGGCGCCGTCGGGCAGGCGGCGTGCATGCTCGGCCGCCAGGCGCTCGACCTGCTGCTGGACGTCGAGGTCGATGGTGGTCCGCCCGCCGGTCGGGCGTTGCTTCAGGGCCAGCCAGGCGGCGTGCGTGGCCCGCCGCGGCGCCGCCGCGCCGCGGAGGACGATCGGATCGGCCTGGGCCTCCCGCCGCTGGCGGTCGGTGATGAGTCCCTCGGCGGCCATCCGCGCCAGCACGAGCCGCTGGCGCCGTCTCGCCGCGCGCGGGTGGCGGTCCGGGCGGAGGCGGCTGGGCGACTGCGGCAGGCCCGCCAGCAGCGCCGCCTCGGCCAGCGACAGCTCGCCCGCGTCCCGCCCGAAGTACGCCCGCGACGCCGCCTCCACGCCCCGGCAGTTGCGCCCGTAGGGGGCGAGGTTCAGGTACAGCTCGAGGATCTCGCGCTTGGTCTTGAGGGCGTTGAGCTGAAGGGCGCGGAAGGACTCCACGGTCTTCGCGCGGAACGTCCGCGGGCGCCCGCCCATCATCCGGCAGATCTGCATGTCCAGCGTGCTCGCCCCGGAAACGATCCGCCCGGCGGCGAGGTTCTGCACCGCCGCCCGCGCCGCCGCGAGCGGGTCCACGCCCGGGTGGCGCCAGAAGCGCCGGTCCTCCACGGCCACGGTCGCCCGGATCAGCCACGGCGAGATGCGCTCCAGCGGCACGGGCCGGTGCCAGTGCCCGTCGGCGGCGACGAGGCGGAGCATTTCCCGGCCGCGCTCGTCCAGCACCGTCGGGCTGGCGGGCCGGGGCCTCAGCCGCTCGCGCGGGAAGGGAAATGCCGCCCACGCGACCGCCAGGACGACGCCCCCGACGACGGCCAGGCAGACCGCCGCCTTCACCAGGCGCCCGGCGAAACGGCCCAGGCGCCTGGCGATGCGCAGCGCGAGCTGTCGGCGTCTGGGCGGCGCCATCACTTGGCGACCTTGACGCGGCCGCCGCGCCCGAGCGAGGCGATGGCCGGGTCGTACATGCACGATGCCTGCACGGGCGGCAGGTCGAATCGCCCGGCGGTCGTGGCGCGCAGGGCGTAGCCGAAGACCTGCTTCTCGCGACGCGAGCGGCAGAAGAGCACGACGCGGTCGTCGAGGAACTCCACGTGGCTGGCCGTGTCCGTGGCGAAGAGGGGGTTCGGGCCCAGCGCCGCCGAGCTGGCCAAGCGCGGGTTCTCGACTTCCAGCCCGGCGGGGAGGGCGTCGACGATCGCCACGTTGCAGACCTCGCGCGGCGAGCGGACGGTGATCCGCACGTGCACCAGGTCGCCGACGCGGAGCTGCTGCGGATCGACGGGCTTGCCGGCCCGGTCCAGCCAGCGGCGCTCGACGGTGAGCTGGCGATGGTAGGGCTCCACGACGCCCTTCTTCGCCAGGCCTTCGCTGGCGGCGGCGACGTAGATCGTGCCCTTGCCGGCCGAGATGATCTCGACGGGACCCGCCGTGCCCTCGAACCGGTGCGAGACGCCCTTGGTGTGATCGAAGCGAATCGGCTCGCCGTCGCCCAGGCGGATCGAGCCGGTGAACTCCGGCTCCTCGCGGTCGCTGATCGCCTGGTAGCGGCTGAGGGCGGCGATCGCCGCGGCGTTCTCGAGCGTGCTGCCCCATCGCCCATTGCGCCGGGCCTTGTCCAGGCGGGCGGCCAGGGGGGCAATCATCGTGTTGTCCTGGTCGATCTCCAGCAGCACGGACAGCAGGACGGCCTCCTGGCGGACCTGGGAGGTGATCCGCCCGCCCGTGGTGGTGGGGACGGACAGCCCCGGCGCCTGTTTCGGCAGGACGTCCCGCGCCCGGTCCTTCCGCCCGGCGGCCCAGAACGCCCCGGCCAGGTGCGCCCGCCCCGCGAGGTCCAGCTTGTCCTTCTGCTCGGCGAGTTGGGCCATTCGCCCGTGGGGCGGGTCGCCGAAGGTGGCCAGCACGCGGCAGATCAGCGCCTTGGTGTTGTGGTCGAGGGCGTGGCCGTCGCCGGGGTCGAGTCGCCCGGCCAGGTACTTCGCCAGCTCGCGCGCGAAGCGCGGGTCGACCTTGTGCCCGGCGGCCCGGGCCTCCAGCAGGCAGCTCGCGGCATAGGCCGTGCCCCATCGGTACGAGGACGTGCCGCCCGGCCAGTAGCTCAGCCCGCCCGAGTTGGTCTGCATGGACCAGAGGCGTGCGATGCCGGCCCGGACCATCTCGCGGATCAGCGGCGCCCGCTGCGGGCCGAGGATGTCCCCGGCGTACAGCAGGCTGAAGAGTTGGCTGCTGGTCTGCTCGACGCAGCCGTAGGGGTAGTCGATCAGCTCCTCCAGCGCCGGGCCGAGCTGCACGGCGGGCTTGGGGCTGACCTGGATCGTCCGCCGAGCCGTGCCCGGCAGCAGCGATGGCGGCTCGGGCAGCCGTAGCGTCTCCCCGGCGCCGATACGCTTCAGGTCCACCAGGCAGTGCAGCGCCGCCGCCGGGCGGACGGGAAAGCTCGCCGTGCTGACGGCCGAAAGGTCCTCGTCCGCCCCCTCCAGCGCCTCGGCCCGGACGCGGACCTCCACCGGGCCCATGCCGGTCGCTTTGCACTTGAGGAAGCGCGTGACGGGCAGGCCGGCGGGGACGATCACGCGGCCGAGGGCGGCGTCGCGGGCGATCTCCAGCGGGCCGGCCGCCTCGCACGCCACGCGCACGGCGAGGGAATCGGCGGTGGCGTTGAAGAGCTTCACCGGCACGTCGAACTCGTCGCCCGGCGCGGCGAAGCGCGGCCAGGTCGCCTCGGCGATCAGTGGCTGGGTGAGCGTGAGGGCGTGCTCGGCGTGGCCGTAGCGGTCGTGGTCCACGGCGACGGCCATCAGGCGCATCTCGCCGATCAGTTCGGGCAGCTTCATCTCGACGGTGAGGCAGCCGGTCTCGTCGGCGCGTCCGGCCGCCCGCCAGACGACGGCCGCCTCGCGCTGGCGGGTCGGCACGGGGTTGCGCCGCAGGGCGTCGAGGCAGAGCGGCCCGCCCGGGCCGCCGGCGCCGATGCGGGCCATGCCGGCCGGGCGGGCGTAGTCCGGCAGGAGGCGGAGGAAGACGTCCGCCGTGCCCACGCCCGGGCGCCGCGGGCTCAGGAAGAAGCTCCGCGGGTCCGGCGTGCGGTAGGAGCTGGTCAGGAGGATGCCCTCGTCGACGGCCCAGAGGTGGACGAACGTGGGGCGCCCCAGTCGGCTGGGCGGGCCGGCGTGGACCGTGACCGCGACGGGCTGGCCCGGCCGGGCCTGGCGGGGCGCGTCGATGGCCACGGGCACCCGCTGCGCCGTGTGGTCCAGGCGCAGCCGTGCCATGCCCAGCGCCCGGTGCGGCAGCCAGCTCTCGCGCTTCGGATCGACCGCGCGGACGACGGTGCCGGTGACGAACGCCCCGCCTCGCAGGCCCTCCGGCAGCGGCACGAGCAGCTCGGCCGTGTTGTGCTTGACCTGCGCGACGCGCGACGCGGCGACCCGGTCGGTCTCCAGCGTCAGCAGCAGCGTGCCCGGGATGGGCGACCGCACGAGCACCTTCGCCGTCTCGCCCGGCAGGTACTTCTCCTTGTCGAGGACGATCTCCAGCCGCTCCGGCTGGTTCATCGCCAGGCTCTGCGTGCCGGCGGCCTGCTCGGAGGCGTAGAACGTCAGCCGCGCCGCCGCGCCGCTCCGGTCGTCTCTCAGCGTCAGGCGGTACCTGCCCGGCACGTCGCAGGTGACGTCGAGCGATCCGCTCGCGGCCGCCGCGGCGAGCTCGCGCGTTTCCACCTCCTTCGCCCGCTCGACGGACTGCCAGACACGGCGGTCGTTGACCCGCTTCAGGACCGTGTCGTACTCGACGCGCTCCAGGCGCAGGGCCAGCTCGCCGCCGGCAGCGGGCTCGTCCCCGCCGGTCACGCGCACCCAGTCCAGCGAGACCTTCTCGCCGACGGGTACGACCTGCCCGGCCGGAAGGCGGAGCCCCACGTGGCGGTCGAGCTTATCCAGGACGGCCGTCGTGCTGCTGGAGACGGATCGGCCGCCCTCCTCGCTGACCGTCGCCGACAGCCGTACGCTGTAGAGGCCCGCGGCGAGGGATTCCGGCGGTTTCACGGCCAGTTCGGCCCTGCCCCGGGCGTCGAGCCGCCCGGTCACGGTCGCCAGCGTGATGCTGCTGCTCCGCGCGGGGGCGCCGAAGCGGAAGGCCGCGTGCCGCTTGGACCGGTAGCGCACCCGCCGCAGCGTGCCTTCGACGCGGACGGGCAGCGACGCTGCGGGCTGGTCCCACAGGTATCGCCCGCGGACGGCGAGCTTGGGCACGTCGTCCGGGCCGAACCGCTCGGCCGTGGGCTCGGCCGTCACCGCCATGCGGAGCGGTACGAAGGCCTCGACCAGCGCCTCCGTCCAGCCGAGCGTCTCCTCGGCCCCCGGCAGCGTGACCTCGACGCCGTACGGGCCGGTCTGCCCGTCGCCGCGCGTCGGGAAGCCCACGTGGAAGACGCCCTGGGCGTTCTGCTCCGGCCGGGCCGTCAGCTCGGCGACCTGGCGGCCGTCCGGACGCGTCACCTTGACCGCCAGCGGGAACGACGGCGGGATCTCGCCCGCGTGGTCGCGGAGGATCCCCGTCACGTGTACCACGTCGCCCGGGCGGTAGACGCCGCGCTCGGTGTACAGCATCGCCTCGTACGTCCGCGCGCGGGGGCGACCCGACTGGTCCACGTCGTCGATCACCCATTGGCTGTCGCGCGGCTGGAGGTAGCTCTGGTCGCCGTCCTTCTCGGCCGTGATGACCCACGCCGGGCCGTCCGGGTGGTTCGCGGGAATCGCCAGGCGCGCGATGCCCTTGGCGTCCGTCTTCGCGGCCGCCAGGACCTGGTTGGTGTACGTCAGGGCCCGGACCTCGGCGTCGGCGACCGGCCTGCCCGTCCGCAGCGACGTCGCCCAGACGAACAGCCCCGTCCGCCCGTACTTGGCCGTGATGGCCAGATCCGTGACGGTCACCAGGGCCGTCGTGGAGAGCCACGTCGGGCGGGTGGCCCTGACGGCGATGCGATAGATGCCGCTGCCCTGCTGCAGCAGCTCGCGAAGGTCGAGGGCGACGTCCCGCGGCTCGTCGCGGGGCAGGGCCAGCTTGATCGTCTCGTCCAGGACGGATCGGGAGGTCACGTCGGGCCCGGCCCTGCGCAGGTGGGCCACCAGGTTGTTCTCGTGCACTCGCCAGGCCCTCAGCCGCAGGCCGCTGACGTTCACCACCTTCGCGTCCAGCATCATCGCGCCGCGCGGCGAGAGGATGCCCCGGCGCTGGGGAATCGCGATGCCCGGCTTGCGGCGGGGGACGGCCACCGTGACCGGGGTCTCCTCGCCCAGCGTCTTGCCGTCGGCGGCCAGCAGCGTGCCCGGCACGGTCAGCTTGTAGGAGCGGCCGGGCTCGAAGCGCCCGGCGAGGACGAGATCGAGGCCGCTGCGATGGACGCGGACGTTCGCCACCGCCGGGGTGACGCCGATCTTCGGCAGGTCCTGCTCGCCGCTGAGCGGCCGGGAGAACCGCAGGCGCAGCGAGATCGTCTCCTCCAGGCGCGGCGCGGGCGCCTCGGCCCGCAGCAGGCAGAACGCCTGCGAGACGCGGAGGGCGTGGACGACCTGGCTGCCGAGGGGCAGCTCGGCCTGGTGGCCGGCGAGCCGCCCATCGAGGATGACCTTCAGCCGGTTCGACGCCGGGCGGCTCGCCCGCAGCAGCAGCTTCTCGTCGGGCTTCTTCGTCAGGCAGACGGGCTCGCCGAGATCGGCGGCGCCCTTGGCGTCGATCACGCGGACGCGGCGCAGCAGCTCGCCCGGATCAACGGGCTGGTTGAAGGACAACTGCAGCGTGACGTGGGTGCGATCGACCGCCTCGACGTTGCACGCCACCAGCTTCAGTGGGCTCGTCTGGAAGCGGAACTTCCGCTTGCCTTCCAGCCGGCGCCCGGTTCGCGCGCGCAGCTCGCCGGTCGCGCTCAGCAGGAACACGCGCCCCGCCGGCAGGGGCTTGCCCAGGCGATACTCGACCGTGTCCTGCGCGGCCCAGACCCACTGGCCCGGCCAAGCCGGCTCCAGCCGGAAGATCGCCGCGGCCTCCACCTTGCCCACCGACCTCGGCGGCACCACCCGCCGATCGAAGACCAGCGTGAACCGGTCGGCCCGGTCGGCGGTGTCCATGGGCAGGGCGGCCAGCACCCGCACGGTGGGCTTGGGGGCCCTCGTGACGACCCGGTGAATCCAGACCAGACCCGCGACGTTCACGAGGATCAGGACACACGCCAGGAGGGAAAACCGCCAGTTGACTCGCGCCATGATTCGCTCCTTGAATCATGCCTTCCCAGATCGATTGCCTTCGTCTCCCCTGGATGCAGCCGCCGCCCGCCGGCCGGCGAAGACAAGCCGACGTCGTCCTTGAACAACCCGCGCGCCCGTCCGGCGAGGCCTCGGCTGAGGTGGGACCCATGGAGTGTACGGCAGGGCGCCTCGCCGTGCAAGGCGCAGCCGCGCCTCATTCGGCGCTCACCGGCCCGCGCGCGCCGCGACGATCGCCGCGCGGACGTCCTCGATGGTCCGCTCGCCGCCGGTCCGCAAGCCGTCGATCGCCCGCCGGGCCTCGGCGAGCTCCGCCGCCGCCGGATGCGCCCGGCCGATGCCCGGGCCCGAGGACCGGCCTTGACATGCCGCCGAGCCAACGCCAGAATGATAGGGCGTGTGGCGAGCCGCCGGCCGCCCGGTGCCCGCACGAGCGCACCGATCTGGCACGGCGTCGGGTGCAGAGCGTTCCGCGCTGCATGCCCAGCCGCAAGCGATCTGAGAAGCCTTTGTGGAATAAGCATCTGCGCCCGTAGCTCAGCAGGATAGAGCGGCGGTTTCCTAAACCGCAGGTCGTGGGTTCGAGTCCCGCCGGGCGTAGTCGACGCAACCAGCGCTGACGGCGTGAGCTGCGCAGAGGCGCCGGCGCGGGGGCGCGATGGAGCCGGGAACCAGGAGGCGGGAACCGGGGGAGGGAGCCGGGAAGAGGTCGTTCGACTTCGCTCACGATTCGCTGGGGGTGCAGGGAATTCACATCCCTCTCTGCCCCATTCGATGGCCTCGACCTTCATTACATCGCGCCATTGTGTCGACTTTTTACCCGACTGACACAATCGCCTAGCATTGTTACCATCTATAAAGGCTAGAGCTGCATATCCTATATCTCTAGCGGCTTTACGGAGATTCGGACAATCAGCCCCGCCCTCCGTAATCTACGACGTCCCCATGGGGAATCCCCCCAGCCGAAACGGCCATACGTCTTGATTGATTGTGTCAAAACTGTCAGAATCCAGGGCTCCCCCAGCCCCTCGAATCGCT
>CAZXOC010000102.1:0-22498 GCA_964642165.1 uncultured Planctomycetaceae bacterium
CCGGCATGGGCATGGACCCCCAGCTCAACCAGGTCATCATCCGGGCGGCCAAGGAAGCCGGCGACCTCAAGGACGAGTACATCTCCATCGAGCACCTGCTGCTGGCGCTGGCCGATGTGCCCTCCAAGGCCAAGGAGGTGCTGGAGACCCTGGGGGCGTCGCGCGACGACATCCTGAAGGCGATGAAGGAGATCCGGGGCAACCAGCGGGTCACCGACGCCAGCCCGGAGGACAAGTACCAGGCCCTGGAGCGCTACGGGCGGGACCTGTGCGACATGGCCCGGGAGGGCAAGCTGGACCCGGTCATCGGGCGCGACGACGAGATCCGGCGCTGCATGCAGGTGCTCAGCCGCCGGACGAAGAACAACCCCGTTCTGATCGGCTCGCCCGGGGTGGGCAAGACCGCCATCGTCGAGGGGCTCGCCCAGCGGATCGTCAACGGCGACGTGCCGAGCGTGCTGGACGGCAAGACCGTCGTCGCGCTGGACATGGGGGCGCTGCTGGCGGGCAGCAAGTTCCGCGGCGAGTTCGAGGATCGCCTCAAGGCCGTTCTGAAGGAGGTCACCGCCTCCGACGGCGGGACCATCCTCTTCATCGACGAGCTGCACACGGTCGTCGGGGCCGGGGCCGCCGAGGGCGCCATCTCCGCCGGAAACCTCATCAAGCCCGCCCTCGCCCGCGGCGACCTGCGCTGCATCGGGGCCACCACGCTCGACGAGTACCGCCAGCACGTGGAGAAGGACGCCGCCCTGGAGCGGCGATTCCAGCCGGTGCTGGTCGAAGAGCCCAACGTCGAGGACACGATTGCCATCCTCCGCGGCCTCAAGCCCCGCTACGACGCCCACCACGGGGTGCGGATCCAGGACCCGGCCCTCGTGGCGGCGGCCGTCATGAGCCACCGCTACATCACCGACCGCTTCCTGCCGGACAAGGCGATCGACCTGATCGACGAGGCCGCCTCGCGACTGCGGATCGAGAACGACTCCATGCCGGGCGAGCTGGACGAGCTCCGGCGGCGGATCATGCAGCTCCAGATCGAGCGCGAGGCGCTGCGGAAGGAGTCCGACGAGCCGAGCAAGCAGCGCCTGGAGGCCCTGGAGCGGCAGCTCGCCGAGATGCAGGGCGAGTTCGACCAACTGCACGTGCGCTGGGACAACGAGCATCAGGTGCTCAAGCGGCTCAAGGAGTTGAAGGAGACGCGTGAGGCCAAGCAGACGGAGCTGGAGCAGGCCCAGCGCGCCGGCGACCTGGAGCGGGCCGCCCGCATCCAGTACGGCGAGCTGCGCGACCTGGAGGCGGAGATCCGGCAGCGCGAGGAGGCGATGGCCGGGCTCCAGGCCGACGGCGGCATGATCAGCGAGGAGGTCACCCCGGAGCACATCGCCGAGGTGGTGGCCAAGTGGACACACATCCCGGTGGCCCGCCTGATGGAGACCGAGCGCGACAAGCTGATGCGCATGGAGGAGCGCCTCCGCGTGCGCGTGGTCGGCCAGGACGAGGCCCTGCACGTCGTCAGCGACGCCGTTCGCCGCAACCGCGCCGGGCTGGGCGACCCGCGGAGGCCCATCGGCAGCTTCCTGTTCCTCGGGCCCACCGGCGTCGGCAAGACCGAGCTGTGCAAGGCCCTCGCCGAGCTGCTGTTCGACACCGAGGACGCCATGGTCCGCATCGACATGAGCGAGTTCATGGAGCAGCACTCGGTGGCCAGGCTCATCGGCGCCCCGCCCGGCTACGTCGGCTACGAGGAGGGCGGCCGCCTCACCGAGGCCGTCCGACGGAAGCCCTACAGCGTGATCCTCTTCGACGAGATCGAGAAGGCCCACCGGGACGTCTTCAACGTCCTGCTTCAGGTGCTCGACGACGGGCGCCTGACCGATGGCCACGGGCGGACCGTCGACTTCAGGAACACGCTCATCGCGATGACCTCCAACATCGCCTCGCAGTTCATCCAGCAGCTCTCGGAGAAGAACGCCGAGGCGTGGGAGATTGAGGCCCGGCTGAAGGAGGCGCTGAAGGAGACGTTCCGGCCGGAGTTCCTCAACCGCATCGACGAGACGGTTGTGTTCCACTCGCTGAGCAAGGAAGACCTGGCCGGCATCGTCGACATCCAGGTCCGCGAGCTGTCTCAGCGGCTGGCGGGGCGGAAGATCCGCATCGAGGTCACCGGTGCGGCCAAGGACCTCGTCTCCGAGCTGGGCTACGACCCGAGCTTCGGCGCCCGCCCGCTGAAGCGGCTGATCCAGCAGAAGCTGGAAAACGCCCTGGCGAGGAGGATCCTCACCGGCGAGGTCGCGGACGGCCAGCACGTCACCATCGACGCCGCAGGCAAGACCTTTACGTTCCACGCGGCGGACGAGGCGCCCGCACGGGCCGTCGGCGGTACGGAGCGCGCGGCGGAAACGTAGTTCGCGGCGACGCGTGCTTCCCGTGCGCCCGGGCACGCACGCGTTGAGGCTATGCCCCGGCGAGCAGGTCGAGGCGGCCGGCGTAGGCGCGGAGGACCTCGCGGCGGAGCTGCTGGTGGTGAGGGGCGTTGAGGCCGGGATCGTCACGAACGATCGCCGTCGCGTCGCGGCGGGCCAGGCGAAGCAGCTCGAAGTCCTCGATCAGGTTGGCGACCTTCAACTCGGGCAGGCCGTGCTGGCGCGTGCCGAAGATCTCGCCCGGCCCGCGAAGGCGCAGATCCTCCTCGGCGATCCGGAAGCCGTCGGTGGTTTCCTCCAGCACGTCGAGGCGTCGCCTGGCGACGGGGTTGCCGGGGGAGGCGACGAGGATGCAGACGGCGTCCTGCGTGCTGCGCCCGATGCGCCCGCGAAGCTGGTGGAGCTGCGCCAGCCCGAACCGCTCGGCATGCATGACGACCATGACGTTGGCGGCCGGCACGTCCAGGCCGACCTCCACGACGACCGACGCGACCAGCACCTTGACCCGCCCGGCGTGGAAGTCGCTCATGACGCTGCCCTTCTGGCCCGGCGCCATCTGGCCGTGGATCAGGCCGACGCCGAACTCCGCCAGCGGGCTGTGGCGAAGCTGCTGGTACGCCTCCTCGGCGGCGGTCAGCTCCAGGTCGGGCGAGGGGTTGACCAGCGGGTAGATGAAGTAGGCCTGCCGGCCGCCGGCGACGAGATCGCGCACGGCGGCGAGCACCTCGTCCAGCTCCTCCTGGCGGGCGCAGCGAGTCAGGGTCCGCCCGCGGCCGGGCGGCAGCTCGTCGATCGTCGAGACGTCCAGGTCGCCGAAGACGGTCAGCGCCAGCGTCCGCGGGATCGGCGTGGCGGTCATGACGAGGTAGTGCGGCGCGTAGCCCTTGCCGCGGATGGTGCTCCGCTGGCGGACGCCGAACTTGTGCTGCTCGTCGACGACGACCAGCGCCAGCCGGGTGAACTGAACGCCCTCCGACAGCAGGGCGTGGGTGCCGACGACCAGGTCGATCTCGCCGTCGGCCAGCCCGCGGAGGACCTGTTCGCGCTCGGCGGCTTTCTGCCCGCCGACCAGGAGGGCGGCGCGGACGCGGCTGCCTTCCAGGTAGGCGGTGATCTTCCCGTGGTGCTGGGCGGCGAGGATCTCGGTGGGGGCCATGATGGCGGCCTGCCTGCGGCGCGCGACGGCCAGCAGGGCGGCGTACAGCGCGACGACCGTCTTGCCCGAGCCGACGTCGCCCTGGAGCAGGCGGTTCATGGGGCGGTCGCGGGCGAGGTCGGCGGCGATCTCGCCGGCGGCGCGGTTCTGGGCGTCGGTCAGGGCGAAGGGGAAGCGCGCCCGGATGCGCCGGTCGATCTCCTCGCTGTTGGGCAGCGGGTGGGCCGGGCGGCTGACCTGCCGCATCCGCGTCAGCGCGATGCCCACCTGCATGAGCAGGCACTCGTCGTACGCCAGCCGGCGGCGTGCTTCGGCCCACTGGGCCTTGTCCTCGGGGCGGTGCATGGCCGCGACAGCCGCCGGCCGGCTCACCAGCCCGCGCGGCTGGAGGTACTCGCGGTCGAACCAGCGCGGGACAAGCTCGGCGGCCAACGGCAGCACGTTGCGCACGATCTTGCCGATGGTGGCGCTGCGGAGCTTGCCGCCGGCCGGGTACACCGGCAGCAGCTCGTCCTGGCTCAGGTCGGTGGCGGCGGGGTCCCAGATCACCTGGTGACGCGGGTTGATGAACTGGAGCCGGCCCTTGTACTGCGAGAGACCGCCGCTGACGGCGAGTTGAATGCCCGGGCGGATCGTGGCCTGCAGATACCCGCCGTGGAACCAGCGGACCACGATGCGCCCGGTCTCGTCGCGGAGGGTGCACTGGAAGAACGGCCGGGGGCCGAAGCTCCGCTCCTGGCAGTCGGAGACCTCGCCGGCGACGGTGGCCGTGTCCTGATTCCGGCGGAGCGTGGAGATCGACTGAACCTGACGCCGAAGGTCGAACCGGCGCGGGTAGTACGTCAGCAGGTCTTCGACCGTCTCGATGCCGAGCTGGGCGAGCTGCTTGGCGCGGACAGGCCCGACGCCCTGGACGAACTGCACGGGCGTGTCGAGACGGATCTCGGCGCGGCCGGCAGTCACGGTCCCGTCCCGCCGCCGGGGCTCACGGGCTCGGGATGACCAGCCTCTGCCCGATCTGGAGGCTGTGGGGCTCGACGCCGGGGTTGGCGGCGAGGATGTCGCGGTAGCGCTGGCCGTTGCCCAGGACCGTCAGGGCGATCCGCCAGAGCGTGTCGCCCTCCTGGACGACGTAGGTCCGCGTCCGCTCGGGGGGGGTCGTCGGCGCGGCGGCCAGCGGCTCGGGCGAGGGCAGCGGCTCGGGCCCCGGTGCCGGAGCGAAGGTTGTAACCGGCGCCAGTTCGGCCGAGGGCGGAAACGCCGATTCGGCGGCGGGGGGCTCCAGCGGGCCAAGCGTCCCTGCCGTCTCGATGGGTACGTTCGGGTCGGTCGTCTGCGGGCCTTGCTTCTTCTCGCATCCTCCGCAGGCGATGGCCCCTACCAGTGCCGTCAGCAGTACGTATCGCATGGTATCCTTCCCTTGCAGTTCCCAGGACCTGACGAACCGCCGCGATGATACCGCGCCCGGAGGGCGTGTCAAGCCGCAGACCCAGGTCTTCGGCGATAGGGCAGGGGGGGGCGACGGCCGGCGTTTCCTTTTGACGTTTCCCCCGGATTGCGTACCTTTGTGTCCATGGCGGGATCGCTGGCACATATCGGCCTCGGCAGCAACCTGGGCGACCGCGGCCTGACGCTGATGCAGGCGCTGAAGGCCCTCGACGACGTCGACGGCGTGGTCATCCGGCAGGTCTCGCAGTTCGTGCAGACCGAGCCGGTGGGGGGGGCGCCCGATCAGCCGCCCTACCTCAACGCGGCCATGGAAGTGTCGGTGAGCCTCTCGCCGCACGAGCTGCTGGCGGCGCTCCAGGAGATCGAGCGCTCGCTCGGACGCGACCGCCCAAGCGAGACGCGGTGGGGCCCGCGAACCTGCGACCTGGACATCCTGCTGATCGGCGAGACGGTCCTGGACGGTGAGGACTTGACGATCCCGCACCCGCGGATGCACGAGCGGGTGTTCGTGCTGGAGCCGCTGGCGAGTATCGCCCCGGAGGCCGTGCACCCGGTGCTGGGCAAGACGGTTACGGAGCTGCTGGCGGAGGCCCGTTCTGCCGGCCCGGCCGAAGGCGCCGGGCAGGGCGAGGCCGCCGAAGCCGCCGAGACGCGCCCCGCCGCCCAGACCCCGATGGCCGCCACGCTGATCAGCGTGATCGGCCCGCCCGCGTCGGGCAAGACGACGCTGGCGGAGCACCTGGCCGCCGAGCTGCCGGGCGAGCTCATCCGTGAGGACTACGAAGGCAACCCGTTCCTGGCCGACTCGTACACCGGTCCCGTCGAGGCGCGGCTGCCGGCGCAGTTGTTCTACCTGCTGTTGCGGGTGAGCCAGCTCTCGCAGGCGAGCTGGCCGGCCGAGGGCGTCTACGTCAGCGACTACGGCTTCTGCCAGGATCGCCTGTATGCCTGCGAGCGGCTGGCGGCCGAGGAGATGCCGGCCTACGAGGCCGTCTACGAGCGGCTGGCCAGGCTGGTGCATCCGCCGGACCTCCTGATCCTGCTGGACGCCTCGCCGGCGACACTCCTGGAGCGGATCGCGCGGCGCGGGCGGGTTTTCGAGCAGGTCATGACCGGCCAGTTCATCTCGGACATGAGGCAGGCGTACAACTCCGTCCAGGTCTTCGCCGACTGCCCCGTGTTGACGGTGAACTGCGAGGAAGAGGACGTTCGCGAGGAAGCCGCGCGCAGGCGGCTGATCGAGCGGATTCGACACGAGCTATGGACGTAGCGAGGACGGTGGAGCACATCCGGCGGGCCGTCGCGAGGGCCCGGGGCGAGCGGCGCGCCATCGGCTTGGTGCCGACGATGGGTGCCCTGCACGACGGTCACTTCGGCCTGATCGAGGCGGCCCGATCGCAGTGTGGCTTCGTGGTCGTGAGCATCTTCGTCAACCCGCTCCAGTTCTCTCCGAGCGAGGACCTGGCGGCCTACCCGCGCAGGGAGGAGGAGGACCTGTCGGCCTGCGAGGCCCGCGGCGTCGACGCCGTCTTCCTGCCGCCCGTCGAGGTCATGTACCCCCGGCCGTGCCTGACGGAGGTCTCGGTGGCCAAGCTCGCCGCCGGCCTGTGCGGGCGCAGCCGCCCCGGGCACTTCGCCGGCGTCGCCACGGTCGTTGCGAAGCTGCTCCACATCACGCAGCCGGACCACGCCTACTTCGGGGCCAAGGACTACCAGCAGGCGGTCGTCATCCGCCGAATGGTGGAAGACCTGAACTTCGCGGTCCGGATCGTCATCTGCCCGACGGTGCGGGAGGTCGACGGCCTGGCGATGTCCAGCCGCAACAAGTACCTCACGCCCGACCAGCGCCGCCAGGCGGCGGCGCTGCGGCAGGCACTTCAGCTCGCCGCGGACCTGATCCGCGCCGAGCACCCGTCGGCCGAGGCGGTCATCGCCGCCGTCCGGGGCCGCCTGGCCGAGCAGGCCCCCGACGGGGCCGTGGATTATGTGCAGATCGTCGATCCCGAGGAGCTTTGGGACGTAGAAAGAACGGACCGCGCCGTGCTGGTGGCGTTGGCGGTGAAGTTCGGCCGGGCACGGCTGATCGACAGCGTCCTGGTGGACGGCGGGCAGGTCGGGGGCTAGAATGTGCGGCGTTCCGAGAGGGCGGTCGGGCCGGGCGAGCAGGCCAGTATGTTGCTGAAAGTGTTGCGTGCGAAGATCCACCGGGCGACGGCCACCGGGGCGAACCTGGAGTACGTCGGGTCCGTCACGATCGATCGTGAGCTGCTGGAGGCCGCGGGGATCGTCGAAGGCGAGTGCGTGCTGGTGGCCGACCTCGCCAACGGGACACGTCACGAGACGTACGTGATTGCGGGCGAGCCGGGCAGCGGCGAGATCTGCGTCAACGGCGCGGCGGCGAGGCTAGTGGAGCCCGGCGACCGGCTGATCGTCATGGCCTTCGCGTACGTATCGCCCGAGCAGGCGCCCGAGCTGGAGTCCGTCACCGTGTTGGTCGATGATAAGAATCGTCCAGTACGGACGTTATGACGTAACCCGAGCCGACCTGGAGCCGCATGCAACGTACCATCATCGATTTCGGCACGCTGGACCTGGACGTATTCGGCTGGTCGATCCCGCTGCGCATCTACGGCTACGGGCTGATGCTGGTGCTGGGCTTCCTGGTCTCGCTGGCCGTCGCGCAGTGGCGCGCCCGTCGGGCCGGCGAGGACCCCGAGCACATGGCGCGCGTCGCCCTGCTGGCGCTGGTCGGCGGCATCGTCGGCTCTCGCGTGGCCTACATCATCGAGCGGTGGGAGAGCCATTTCGCCCGCGCCGAGGACCGCTTCGCCGAGATGCTCGACGTCAGCTCGGGCGGGCTGATCTACTACGGCGGCGTGCTGCTGGCCACCGCGATGGTCGTGGCGTACCTGCTCCGCAAGCGCCTGCCCGTCCGGCGGTACCTGGACATCGTGGCCGCGCCGCTGATGATCGGGCTGGCCTTCGGCCGGGCCGGGTGCACCCTCAACGGCTGCTGCTACGGCGCGCGGTGCGGCGAGCATTGGCCCCTCGGCATGCGCTTCCCGATGTACTCCCGCCCGCTGCTGAAGTTCGACGGGCGAGAGAGCCCCTTCTCGGCCGGGACGCATGCCCCCTCGCCGGTCTACGAGCACCAGTTGGGTCAGGGGCTGATCGTCCCCCCCGAGGCCCTGACTAACGCGGCCGGCACGCGAGGCATCCTCGCGAACGGCGCCGTGTCCAGGCAGCACTGGCTCCTGGCCGCGCGACACCTCCACGGGCGCCTGGCGAGCGACCAGACGGCCGTCTGGGCCGACCCGAACCGCCGCGACCTTCGCGAGGCCTTCGATGCGCTGGCCGGCGCCGACGGCCTGCTGGACGAGGAGGAGTTCCAGCGCGGGCGGCGGCGTGGGGGCGGCCTGCTCCGCGGCAGCGAGCAGTGGGAGGAGGCGGTCGTTATCGCCGCCTGCCTGACCTTCGACGAGGCCTACGCCTACCTCGCCTCGCGCCGACGGCGATTCGACGTGAACCGCGACGGCAAGCTCTCGGCGTCGGAGCGCGACGCCGCGAACCGGGCGATCCGTTTCGAGCAGTTCGCCGGGCCCAAGGGCGACCAGACGGTCCTCTGGGCCGACCCCGGCGACGCCCCGGCGGCCCGGAAGGCCTTCGAGCTCCTGGCGGGGGAGGACCTGGCGCTGGATCGCCGGGAGTGGCAGCGGGGGCGGGAGGCCGGCGACGGCTTCCTCCGCGGCAGCGAGCAATGGGAGGAAGCCTTGCGGTTCAACCGCGCCGCCGGCGAGGGGCTCGTCTTCGAGGAGGTCTACGCCTACCTCCTCTTCCGGCGGGACCGGTTCGACGCCAACGGGAACGGGAACCTCTCGCCCGTCGAGCGACAGGCGGCCAATCGCTTCCTCCAGGCCGACCAGATCCAACTGACCGCCCGACAGCGCAGCCTGCCGGTGAAGCCGGCCCAGCCGCTGGGGCTGGTCAACGCGTTGGTTCTGGCGGGGCTGCTGGGGCTGTTCTACCGCCTTCGCAAGCGGGAGGGGCAGGTCTTCGCGCTGCTGCTGATCCTGTACCCCATCACCCGGTTCGTGCTGGAGATCATCCGCGCGGACAACGCCCACAACGTCCTGGCGGCGGATTTGACGCATAACCAGTACATATCCATGGCCTTAACGACGATAGGTATAGGGATGTGGTTTTGGCTGCGCCGCCTGCCGGCCTCGGCAGGGCCCGGGGGGGCTCAACGCCAGGTGGCCGCGGCGCCGACCCGGAAGAAGCGAAAAGCAACGTGAGTTTCGAACCGCCCCCAAGGGGCAAAGGAGCCGAGATGAAACGATGGATAGCACTGGGTCTGGCCCTCGCGGTGGTCTTCCCGGCCGCGGTACAGGCCGATACGGCGCAGAGTCTCTCTCAGGTGGTGTCGAAGGCCTCCGGCGCGTTGGCCGCCTTGCGCTATACGATCGAGATGGAGACCGGCACCCGGACCGTCATGGGGCAGGCCGTCTGCATCGCCAACGATGGCAAGCTCGGCATGTTCCTGACCACGGCGCTGGATCCGCGCTTGCGCATCGAGTACCTGAAGGACTTCGAGCTGTTCCCGCCCGGCGTGGGGAGCAAGGCGGTCAAGGCGAAGCTGCTGGGGATCGACCCCTGGACGGGGCTCGGGTTCGTCCAGGCCTCCGAGCCGCGGGACTGGCAGGTGGTGGCCTTCTCGGCCACGTCGGGCCTGAAGGTCGGCGACCAGGTCTTCGCCATCGGGCTGATGATGGGTGATCCGGCGCGGCCGGTCTACGTCGGCACCGCTCACGTCTCGACGAAGTTGCGCGTGCCGGGCGAGTTGATCTACGTCGCGGGGCGCCTGACGGGCACGTGCTCGCCGGTCTTCGCGACCGACGGGCGGGCCGTCGGCATCGTCGGGCGGCAGCTCTTTCTGCCCTTCCAGATGCCCACGCGGGGCGGCCTGGGCACGATGCGGATGCGCAGCCAGCAGGAGACGGCCTTCTTCACGCCGGTGGAGGAGTTCGGGCACGTGCTGAAGAGCATCCCGCGCGGCGTGACCCGCCTGCCGTGGATCGGCGTCAACAAGTTCGAGGCGGTCAGCGAGGACCTCGTCGAGCTGTTGGACCTGAAGACCCCGGCCGTCAAGATCGACGACGTGATCCCGGACCAGCCCGCGGCGAAGGCCGGCTTGGCCAAGAACGACATCATCATCGAGGTCAACGGCAAGCCCATCGAGCGCATGGCCACGTCGGAGCTGAGCGTGCGCAACTTCGTTCGCAAGCTGATGCGGATGAAGGCCGGCGAGGTGCTCAAGCTCAAGGTCCTCAGCGGGCGCAAGACCAAGGAGGTGAGCGTTCCCCTCGCCAAGATGCCCAAGCGCCCCACCGAGGCGGAGCGGTACTTCAACAAGGCCCTCGGCCTGCTGGTGCGCGAGAAGGTCATGCTGGACGAGTACCTGATCCAGGACGATTCGGCCAGGGCGCCCGGCCTGATCGTGATGGGCGTCGTGCGCACCGGTCCTGCGGCCAACGCAGGATTGCGCGGCGGCGACCTGATCATGAACGTCAACAACCAGCCCGTCCGCACCGTCAAGACGTACAAGCAGATCGTCGAGGGCTCGCTGATGACCAGCCAGGCCGCCCCGATCAACTTCCTGGTGCAGCGCGGCGCGGCCCAGCCCCAGCTCGTGACGGTCAAGCCGGCCGGCTGATGCCAAAGGCCGAACCGGCGGACGACAGGATGACAGCATGACAACAGCGGCTGCGGTCACGGTGCTCGCCATGGTGGCGGCGCCCGTTCCGGCCCAGGACGCTCGGGCGCGGGAGCCCGCCTCCCGCCCCGCTGCCGGCGGGCCGGCCGGAGGTGATCTTCTGGCGGCCGAGAGCTTCCGCCACGCCGCCGTGGAGATGATCTGTTCCGCGTCCGAGACGCCCGCGCGGGCCGGTCGGCTGGTGGTCTTGTGCCGCTTCGCCGACCGGCTCGCACCGGGCGAGCCCCACGCCGCTCGCCTGCTGGCGGACATCCATTTCGCCCAGGGCCGGCCCGAAGACGAGGCCCGGGCCCTCGCGCACTACCTGAAGGCCTTTCCCGACGACAACGCCCTGCGCCTCCGCTGGGCGGCGGCCCGGCTCCAGCAGGCCCACAGCGCCGAGCAGCGTGCCGGCTTCCTCAAATCGCTGACCGAGGCCAGGGACCTGCCGGCGCCCTTCCGCGCCGAGGCCGCCGCCATGCTGGCCAAGGTTCGCCAGCGCCAGGGCCGGACACCCGACGCGCTCGCGGCGGCGCGGCGAGCGCTGGAGTTGGACCCGTGCGGCCTGAGCGGGCTGGCGATCTGGACGGCCCTGGGGAACCCGTCGACCGCGCCCGAGCAGGTCCAGGCGCACCTGCGGCGTCTCTGCGGCGACCCGCGCGCCCTGACCGAGGCGTGGGCGGCGGCCCTGAAGATCGGCGAACTGGGGCTGCACGAGCAGGCCCTTCGGCTCTTCGAGCACGCCTGGCCGAACGCCGAATCCGCCAAGCTCCCGCTCAAGAACGTTCCGCACCAGCGACTGCTGGTGCACTACGGCAACGCGCTGCTCGACGCCGGGCGCCACGACCAGGCGATCGCGATGCTCGCCTCGGCCGTCCAGCGGTTCGCGCGGAATCCCGACCTGCCCCCGCTGCTCCTGGAGGCCTACCGCGCATCCGGCAAGAAGGCCGAGGCCGACGAGCTTATCCAGGATATGCAGAAGAGCTACCAGGACCGGGAGGTGGTCGGCGAGATCGCGGCGTCCTTCTCGGCCGAACTGGGCTGGTTCCATCTCCAGACGGTGCCGCGTCCCCAGATCGCCTACATCCACGCCCAGCGGGCCGTGGAGATCGATCCCAACAACGTCGTGTTCCAACGCGTGCTTGGGGCGGCCGAGTTGGACTCCGGCCGCGCGCCAGAGCAGAAGAAGGGCCTCGAACGGCTGAAGAAACTGCTGGGCAAGGACTCGTACGCCTCGGCCCTGTTGGCCGAGTACCACGCGGGCGCCGGCGATACGGCGGCGTGCAAGCAGGCCATTCTGGCCGCGTCGTTGCTGTCGCGAAGCGGCCCGGCGCCCCGGCGGCTGGCGGCGCTGGCGAAGAAGCACCAGGTCGCGATCGCGCCGCCGAAGGACCGCCAGGCCGTCGCGAAGCTCCTGGCCGCGTTCGACCCCAACCACCTGACGATGGTCCACGAGCCGGAGGAGTTCCTGGTCGTCTCGCTGGAGCCGGCGCAGCAGACGATTGCCTGCGGCGAGGCCGTCGAGCTGACGGCCACCGTCCGGAACATCGGCTCGGTGAACGTCCCCGTCGGCTCGCCGGGGCTGTTCCGCCCGAACCTGGCCCTGAAGGTCACCGTGACGGGCGACAGCGGCGTCGAGCCCGTGACGGTCGGCAGCGTGCCGATGGCCGTCTGGCCCGCCGGCCGCTACCTGCACCCCGGCGAGGCCCTGAGCTGCAAGGTCCGCCTGGACGTGGCGGACCTGGCGCGGGAGCTGGCCCATCGCCCGCTGGAGGACCTGACGCTGGCGGTCACCGGCACGGTGGACCCGCTGGACGGCGGCGGCACGGCGCTGCCTTCGCTGGAGAGCCCCAAGGCTCGCATCACGCGCGCGGGCGTCCTCGGCCGCTTCGACCGCGGCAAGCCCCAGGCGTGGGACTACGCCTACCGCGCCGCGCTGGGGCGGATCGTCGGCGATCTGCGGCGGGGCGCGCCGGCGCGGCGCATGCAGGCCGCACGACAAACCGCTTCGCTGCTCGCCTTCGCCCGGGACGTCGAGACCCGCCGGGCCATGATGCCGCGGCAGCTCGCCAGGAGCCTCGACAAGCTCGTGCTGCTGTCGATGACCCGGGCGTTCCTGGGTGACGCCTCGCCGGGCGTCCGGCAGGAGATGATCGCGTCGCTGGCCCACGTGAGCCTCGACGAGATCGTCATCTCGCTGCTCGCGCCCGCCATCGAGGACCCTTCCCCCATGGTTCGCTGCCGCCTCGTCGAGCTGCTCGCCTCGAAGCAGACCCGGGGCCACAAGACCATCGTCGACCTGCTCGCCAAGGACACCGACGACCTCGTCGCCGCCATGGCCAAGGCCTTCCGGAAGCGGGAGGCGCCGTAGTCGCCCCCGCATCGGCTGCCCCGCCCCCCGCCGCTACCCGCCGTACGAATCGGCCATCACCTCGCGCTCGCTGGCGTCGTGCTCGCCTTCGACGGTGTCGGCGCGGTCGGCCTTGCGGATCAGGAAGGCATAGGTCAGCCAGCCGCCGGCGAGCGTGACGCCCAGCCCGATCGCCGCGCGAGCCCACTCGGCGAAGAGCACCTTGCCCACGAAGTAGAGCGCGCCCCAGATGAGCATGACGCCGCCGAGGAAGGCCAGGAAGTCCCTGGGGTCGAGGCCCTGGTGCTCCATGCCGCACTCGCGGGCGATGCGCCGCCAGCCCGGCCCGGGCGGCTGGACGCGGCGGTAGAAGCGGTGCAGGACCTCACGCGACTCGGGCTGCGTCTTCAGGGTCACTACGATCCACAGTGTGTTGACCAGCACGGCCCCGATCATCAGCAGGATGCCGGTGCGGTCGTCGGCGCTGGGCGTCAGGGCCGCGAACCACGGCTGCTTGGCCACCCAGAACTGGAGCACGCCGTTGACGGCCATCGCACCCACCATCGCGCTGATCTCCGACCACGCGTTGACGCGCCACCAGAAGAAACGCAGGACGAAGACCAGGCCGATGCCGGCCATCAGCCCCACCAGGAAGCGGTTGGCGTCGCCGATGCTGGTGATCAGGAACGCCGCCACGAGGGCGCTGGCCGCCGCCGTGGCGACCATGACCATCCGCGAGATGACGACGTAGTGCGTCTGGCTGTGCCCGGGGCGCAGGAAGCGGGCGTAGAAGTCGCGCACCAGGTACGACGCCCCCCAGTTCAGGTGCGTGTCCACGGTGGACATGAAGGCCGCGCAGAGGAACGCCACCATGACGCCCTTCCAGCCGACCGGCATGTAATCGACGACGGTCCGAATGTAGGTCAGCTCCTGGAGCTGCTTCACGCCGTCCCCCTTCGCGCCGATCAGGTGCGGGTAAAGGACAACCGCCGCGAGGCTCACGAGGATCCACGGCCAGGGGCGAATCGCGTAGTGCGCCACGGTGAACCAGAGCGTCGCGAGCTGGGAGTGTTTCTCCGTCTTGGAGGCCAGCATGCGCTGGGCGACGTACGCCCCGCCGCCGGGCTCGGAGCCCGGGTAGTAGCTGCACCACCATTGGGCCAGGAAAAAGCTGGCGAACATGATCCACGGGATGTTCTTCAGCTCCGGCGTGGGGAAGAACGCCAGCGCGTCCTTGCCCATGGGGTGCAGCTCGGTGACCTTCGCCTCCAGGGCGCCGAGCCCGCCGACCTGGCCGACCACCACCACCGCCAGAACGATGCACGCGACCATCGCGATGGCGAACTGGACCATGTCGGTGGTGACCACGCCCCACAGCCCGGCCAGCGACGAGTAGAACGTCACCAGCGCGACGATCGCGAAGACGATCAGCCAGACCTGGACGCTGTCCTTGGCGATCGGATTGACCCCCATCAGGGTGGCGGTGATGCCGTACGCCCCGAACATCAGCCAGGCCATGATGAACGTGTTGAACAGGCCGCCGAAGTAGACCGCGCGAAAGCCCCGCAGCCACGCGCCCGGCCGGCCGCCGTACCGCAGCTCGGAGAACTCCACGTCCGTCGTCACCTTCGCTCGCCGCCACAGCCGTGCGAAGAACACCACCGTCATCACGTTGGAGAGGGCGAAGCTCCACCACCACCAGTTCCTCAGCACGCCGCCGGCCCAGATGAAGCCGCAGATCAGCAGCGGCGTGCCCGCCCCGAACGTGGTGGCCACCATGCTCGTGCCCGACAGCCACCAGGGCAGCTCCCGCCCGGAGAGGAAGAAGTCGGTCGTGCTCCTTCGGGCCAGGCGGTAGAGAAGCGGCCCCATGGACAGGGCGAAGAGCAGATAGACCCCGATGATCGCGAGATCGACAACGTGGAAGTGATCCATGCCGGGTTCTCCCAGGCCGGGGCGCCCTCGGCCTCTTGGACGGCCAATCTACTCGGATCGCCCTGCGAAGGGAACGGCCGCCTCGCCGCTCGCCGCCCCGGAGGGAGAATCCCTTGCCCTGATGGTAGCAGCGGTTTAGGCTTCCTGGTTCCGGAAGGCAGCGACCCAAGCGGAAAGGAGCGGCGGATGCCGGATCGTCCCAAGGCGGTCGAGCGCCTCTGCGGGAAGGGGATCGTGGCGGTCGTCCGAGCCCGGAGCAGCGACCAGCTCATCGACGTGGCCAAGGCGCTGCTGGCCGGGGGGGTGGACTGCATCGAGATCACGATGACCACGCCGAGCGCCCTGGAGGTCATCGCGGCTTGCCGCGAGGCCGTCGGCGACGCGCTGATCGGCGTCGGCAGCGTGCTGGACGCCGAGACGGCCCAGGCCGCCATCCGGGCCGGGGCCCGGTTCGTGGTCTCGCCGATCTTCCACGCCGGCATCATCGAGGCCGCCCACCAGGCCGACCTGCCGGCCGTGCCGGGATGCTTCACGCCCACCGAGATCCTCCACGCCACGAACGCCGGGGCGGACATGGTGAAGGTCTTCCCGGCGGGGTTCTTCGGGCCGAAGTACTTCAAGGCGATCCTCGCCCCCATGCCGCACCTGAAGCTCACGCCGACGGGGGGGGTGAACCTGGAGACGGCCGCGGACTTCATCGCCGCGGGGGCCTGCACATTGGGCGTCGGCTCGGCGCTGGTGACGAAGAAGGCACTGGCCGAGGGCAACCTGGCCGAGATCGAGCGTCTGGCCGGCGAGTACGTCCGGATCGTGGCCGAGGCGCGGTCCGCCCTGGAGGCGCCCTGAGCGGGCGGCGGGGGTCCGATGCGCGACGGCAACCACAACCCGGCGGCGTGCGTGTGGGGCTGGCTGGCTCGTCGGCCGGGGTACATGCTGCTGTCGGCCCCCGACGAGCGCCTGGCGGCCGAGCCACCGGAACGCTTCCGCCACGCGTGGATCGGCCTGATGGCCGTCTCGCTCCTGTGGGGGCTGGTCCTCCTGAACCTCTGGGGCATCGCCTGGAAGGTCTTCCGGGACTACGACCCGCTGGTCATGCCCGCGATGGTGACGGCGGGGCTGTTCTGTCTCTGGCCGTTCCGGCGGGGGATCGCGGCGCTGGCGGACCTGCTGGCCGGGCGGGACGCCACGGGACGCGCCGTGACCGCCGCGGCGCTGGTGCTGCTGGTGGCGTTCGGGCTGCTGGGGCTCAAGCCCGACTGGGACCGGTGGGAGCACCTGCCGTGGTGGCTGACGTGGCTCCGCCCGGTGCTGCCCCTGCTGCGTCCGCAGGCCAAGCTCTACCGGGTGCTGGTGCTGATGCCGCTGTGGGGGGGCTGGGCGATGGTCATCGCCGTGAAGTTCAGCCGCCCGACGCCGCGGACCGAGCCGCAGATCGCGGCGTTTGCCCGGGGCTGCGGTGCCCTGGTCGCCGCGGCGTGCATGGCCGTGCTGCTCCTGGTTTCCATCGCCTACTTCTGTCACCTGGGCACCGGCAGCGTGGTGATCCTGTGCGTCGTGCCGATCCTGGCGGCGATCGCGGGGGGCGTCGGCTTCTGCTGGCGAGCGGGCGGGCCCACGCGCCGGGCGCTGCTCTCGGCCAACGTCGCGACGCAGATCGCCTTCCTCGTGACCTACCTGGCGGGGCGGTGATTCGCTCGCCGATAGGACTTGACCGCCCGGCGGCGCCGGCGGTAGAACCTTGGCTATGAAGAGCACCGCGCTGCTGACGACGACGATCGGCAACTACGCCAAGCGAAGCGGCAAGGTCCGCGACATCTACGACCTGCCGGACCAGTTGCTGATCGTCGCCACCGACCGGATCAGCGCCTACGACGTCGTGATGCCCAACGGCATCCCCGACAAGGGGCGCGTCCTCACCCAGATCAGCGCCTTCTGGTTCCGGCTCCTGGCGGGCCTGACGCCGCACCATCTCCTCTCCACGGCCCTGAAGGACCTGCCCGAGGACTGCCGGAGCGATGAGCTCGACGGGCGCTTCATGCTCTGCAAGCGGTGCGAGGTCGTCCCCGTCGAGTGCGTCGTGCGGGGCTACCTGGCCGGCAGCGGGTGGCGGGAGTACCAGGACGGCCAAGCCGTCTGCGGCATCGAGCTGCCCGCCGGCCTCAAGCAGTGCGACGAGCTGCCCGAGCCGATCTTCACCCCCGCCACCAAGGCCGAGACCGGCCACGATGAGAACATCTCCTTCGAGCGGGCCTGCGAGCTGGTCGGCGAGGACGTCGCCAGCGAGATCCGCGACCGCTCCATCGCCGTCTATCAGCGCGGGCGCGCCCACGCCGCCGAGCGCGGCATCATCCTGGCCGACACGAAGTTCGAATGGGGGCGGGACGAGGACGGCCGGATCACGCTGGTGGACGAGGTGCTGACGCCGGACTCGTCGCGGTTCTGGCCGGCGGACGGCTACAAGCCCGGCCGCTCGCAGCCCAGCTTCGACAAGCAGTTCGTCCGCGACTACCTGGACAAGATCAAGTTCAACCGCACGCCCCCGGGGCCGGTCCTCCCCGCCGAGATTGTCCAGAAGACCCGCGCCAAGTACATCGAGGCCTACACGCGTCTGACGGGGCAGGAATTCCCCTGGGAGTGATCCCGCCGCCGAAGGCGGCCCCGGGGGGGTCTCCGACGTGGCGTCCGGCGGGTGCGAGGCCCCGGCCGGGCGGCGCCGCTCACCTACGAGTCCAGAAACGACACCCAGATGTTCCACACGGCGTGCGTGCCGACGGCGATGCCGAAGCCGCGGCAGACGTAGAGCCCGCCCAGGTATACCCCCGCCAGCATCCGGAAGACGAAGACGCCCCACGGAAAGGGCACGCCGCCGCCGAACTGCTCGCGGGCGAAGTGGTAGAGGCTGAAGAGCGTCGCGCCCAGCAGGATCGCCACGACGGCGGCGGTGCTCTTGCGGACACTCAGCAGGTCCACGAGGATCGCCATCACCACGCTGAGGAGCACCAGCCGGAAGATGAACTCCTCGTAGATCCCCGCGCCGAGGCCCTGGACGAGGTTCTGCGTGAAGGTCGGCGACGGGCCCGTGGCAGCCGGGAGCCGACCGGCCAGAAACGGCGAGATGAGATGGCTCAACCCCAGCACCGGCAGCACCCAGATCGCCGACTCGGCCAGCATGCCGACCAGGGCTCCGAGGTGGACCTTCCAGGGGTGCTTGTGGACGAGGTGCTGGCCGAGCAGGACGACGACGATCACGAGGGGCGGCAGGAAACCCGCCGTGGCGCCGAAGTACCGAAGCAGCCTCGCCAGGTCGCGCGGGGCCAGCAGTTGCGTGCCGTACCGCACGGCGTAGAGCTGGTAGACCGCCAGCGGCGGCAGGATGAAGACGAGGCAGTTCAGCGGGCGGTGCGTCACATGGAAGTACCCCTCTTCCCAGAAGACGGATGAGCTCGACGGCTTCGGCATGGGGCTATTATGGTCGGCGGCCTCGGCAATGCAACGGGTGGGGGCCGGACCCCGCACCCGCGGCCCCCGAGCCGTCCGCCGCGAGCCGTTCGGGGGGCAGATCAACCCGGAGCGGCGCCGGCGCTCGAGGCTCGAGTGGATGCCTCGGGCCGGGGCTGGGTCGAGGCCGGCAGGGACAGGTACGGCGCGAGCCGGCGAACGATGCCCGGGCCGATGCCGTGGACTGCCGTGAGGTCGGCGGCCGTTCGGAAGACCGCGCCGTGCTCCCGGCGGTGGGCGAGGATCGCCGCCGCCCGCTTGGGCCCGATGGCGGGCAGGCGGACGAGGGAGGCGAACTCGGCGACGTTGGGGTTGATTCGTTCGGCGACGGCCGCCGAGCGCCGGCGGTCGACGGGGGTCGACTCGCCGGTTCGAACCGGCCGGGCCGCGCTGCGCAGGGCCAGGCCCGCGGCCAGCACGGCGCAGAGGAGCACTCCTGCGGCCTGAGCGGCCGGGGTCCACTTCAGGTCATACCGCGTGCGGTTCGACGGGCTCATGGGTCGGCGGGTGGGCTTTGCCCGGCTTCGCCGGCGGGGGGCCTCTCCAGCAGGGAGGCCTGGAAGTTCCTCAGTTCCTTGAAGGCGAGCTTGGGCTCCATGTTGTTGCGGCACAGCCCGCCGTGGGGGATGAAGTGGCCTTCGTAGTCGGCGAGGTCTCGCCAGCAGACGCTTTCGACGAAGGGCTTGCTCATGGCGACGCGGCAGAAGGCCTGGACCCACTCGGCCTGGAGGCGCGGCGACCAGGGCTGGTGCCACTGCCCGCCCTTGGCGATGGGCTGCTGCCCGCCCCAGGCGTCCCACGCGTCGGGGGCCATGTTCGACGGCACGCTGCACGCGGTGATGTGCAGGCCCTTGCCGAAGCCGACGAACTCGTCGAGAAGGGAGCTGACCTGGAGCAGGTCGCGGACGTAGTAGCCGTCGACGGGCACGCCCATGTAAAGCTGGAGCCCGAAGGCGTCGAACTTGATGCCGCTCTGGACGGCCATGTCCGCGTACAGCAGCGGCGGGATCGTTCGCTGGTTCCGGGCGTAGTACTCGCCCCACGGCATGGTCAGGTCGATCAGGACCTCCGCGCGCGGCGCGAGCTTCTTGACCAGCAGGCAGCTCATGCGCGTCAGTTCCATGAGCTGGTCGAAGTTGAGGTTGAAGCTGTTGTTGGCGTGGATGCCGCTGACCACGTTCCAGACGCGCACGTGCCGCTCGTAGCGCTGGACCATCCGCTGGATGTGCTCGTAGGTCAGGTCGCGAAGGGCCTCGTAGTCGTGCTCCCAGATGTACAGCCACTCGGGCAGGTGCTTGGCGTCGAAGCTCAGCAGCGGCCCGGCGTGGACGCGCCGTTTGGCGCGGGCGGCCCAGTTGATCCACGCGTCGACCTGCGAGTACTCGTAATGCCGTTCCTTGGGCTCGGTCTGCTTCCACGGCAGCGGCAGGCTGATGAAGCCGAACGCCTCGCGCAGGCGATCGGTGTACTCGTCGGCGGAGGCAAACAGGTCGACGAGGCACCCGAAGCTCGCCGGCCCGCCGGCCATCTTGCGCCGCTTCAGCAGCACGTCGGCGTGGAACAGCGACATCTTCTCGCCGAGGGTCACCCCGCGGGCGAGGGCCTCGTCCGCCAGCGAGGCCGCCCTCGCCGCGTCCGTCTGCTTCAGCGACGCGACGAAGATCTTCTGCAGGCCGGTAAACTCCCGGTTCAGGGACTTGGCGCTGGGGAAGTCGAACAGCCCCCAGTCCTCGCGCTTCAGCAGGATCCGCCCGACCTGGGCGCGGGCCAGCTCGAGGTTGAGGTTGTAGGGCGCTTCCCTCCCGGGCAGACGGGTCGTCGGCAGGAGGAATCGCCCGGAGCCGCCGGCCTCCCAGAGGAGCGTCAGCCCGCACGCCCCGGGGGCGCGCTTGATGCAGGAGATCTGCCCGTTGGCGGCGGCCAGGTCCGCGCGCACCGGAATGGCGTCCTGCCCGAAGACGTACGCCCCGGCCAGGTCGATGTCGTTCATCGGCCCGTCGTTTCGGAACACGTCAAACCGAAGCATGGTCTCCCGATCCGCGCGGGCCCGACGCGCGCCGAGCGGCGCCGGCCCGAGGGTGGAACCCAGCCGCTATCCGGACGGGCTCCACGAACTTGTCTTCTTCTCGACCATGTGCTTGGCCAGTCGAGCATAGACCGGCAGGCCGTCGCTGCCGATCTCGACGGCCGCCTCGCCCACCACCAGCGGCGTGGCGTACCGGCGGAACGCGTCGGTCACGCCGAAGCCGCCGGCGTCGATGAACTCCGGCGGGAGCTTCTTCTCGCCGTTGGCCACCTCGTCCAGGTCGGCCAGCCCGGTCGTGCAGGCGTACGGGGAGTCCTCCTCGCCGCGCACCAGCGTGACCATCTTGCCGTGGACGCCCTGCATGGCGGCCTCGACGGCGGCCCGGCCCACCAGGTAGGCCTCCTCGGCGTCGGTCTTCGAGGCGAAGTGCATGGCGTTGCGCTGGGCGGTTCCGGCGCGGTTCGTGCGGCACTTGACGCCGAGTTGGCTCTCGATGATGGCGCGGACGGCGTCGGAGGCGCCGCCGAGCTGGGTGTGACCGAAGGCGTCCTTGGCGAACTGCCCGCCGGCCTCGCCGAGATACCTGCCGTCCGGCATCTTGGCGCCCTCGCCGCAGGCGACGAAGCAGCGGTGAAACTCCTTCAGGCAGCGGCGGACCTGCTCGACGAACTCCTCGACGACGAAGGGCACCTCCGGCAGGACGATCAGGTGCGGGGCGTCCTCCTCGCAGCGGCGCGCCAGGCCGGTCGCGGCGGCGATCCAGCCGGCGTTGCGGCCCATGACCTCGTGCACGGTGGTCGTGTCGTGGGTCCAGAGGGCCTCGGTGTCGCGTCCGGCCTCCATGACGGACGTCGCGTTGAACTTCGCCACCGAGCCGTATCCGGGGCAGTGGTCCGTGCAGGCCAGGTCGTTGTCGATCGTCTTCGGCACGCCCACGCAGATCAGCTCGTAGTCGATCTCGTCGGCGAGCTGCCCGAGCTTCGAGGCGGTGTCCATCGAGTCGTTGCCGCCGATGTAGAAGAAGTAGCGGATGTCGTGGGCCCGGAAGACCTCCAGGATCCGCTCGTAGTCCGCGCGGTTGCTCTGGAGGTCCTTGAGCTTGTGGCGGCACGAGCCCAACGCCGCGCTGGGCGAACGCTTCAGGCGATCGATCTCGCTTGCGTCTTCCTTCCCCAGGTCGTACAGCTCCTCCTGCAGGGCGCCGAGAATCCCGTTCAACGAGCCGTAGACGCCCGGGAAGACGTCGGGGCTGGCCAGCGCCGTCTGGATCACGCCGCATGCGCTCGAGTTGATGACCGCAGTCGGGCCACCCGACTGGGCGACGACGGCTCTTCCCTTCCGTTGGCTCATGGTCTGGCTCCGTGGGCGTCGGCCACGCTTCCCTGATCGCTTCCGCCAGGGATCGGTTTGGCGGCCATTATACCGGTCGGCCATGCAGAGGCAACACCGCGGGTGGCCGGCGATGACGTCAAGCGAAGTGCGCAATGGGCAGTTGGGCGGTCTCCTCGGGATGCGGTGGGCACACGTCCCTCCGAGGGTCGTCGGACCCCTCCGGAATCAGGTCGGCCTTCGGCCGGAGTTGTCCTGCCGGCTCCTGGGCCTCCTCCTCCTTTGACCGAGTGGGCCGCGATGGCCACACGCTGCCGCGACCGCCAGGGGCGCCATCCTCACCCGCCGGCTCCAGGCCGTCCGAGCCGTCGTGGATGAACGACGCCGTCTTCTGGCCCCTCAGGCCCCGCCGGTACAGGCTCAGCAGGAACGCCTGCCACGCCGACTCCCGCTCGGCGGGTGTCAGCCGGCCGCCGCGGGGCGCCAATCCGCATTCGTCAATGACCGATTCGATGGCAACGAGAGCAACGAACGTGTCGTTTTGTGTAGGTTCGCGCGCGCATTAAAATGATAGGAATAT
>CAZXOC010000103.1:0-14220 GCA_964642165.1 uncultured Planctomycetaceae bacterium
CGCCCGCCTTCGCCGCCGCATAAGCCCGGCCTTCTGAGGGAGGCGTCAATCAATCGAGACTTACAGCCGTTTCGCGGGGGGCGATGCACGGGGGCGGGAGGCCTGAGAATTTCGCCGGAAGTGTCGAAAAGTGTCGCGCAACGGCGCGTTCGGACGCAGCGCAGCCGCCGCCAGACCCTCCCAGCCGACTGAGTATGGCCTTGTGACGAAAGCGTTTATGATGAGTTACTGCCTTGGGCCGCTTCCCTTCCTCGCCACGAGCCACAGCCAACGGGGGTCCTGCCCACCACTGAATACGTCGCCGTCCATCGTTCGCAGCTCGATCTCCGTAAAGCCCGCCTTCGGCAACTCTTCCATCGCTGCCCGGAGGCGGCGCTGGCCTTGGTGGTCGGACGGTCGGCAGGACCCGGCGGGAAGGGCTGGGCCGCCAACAGCATCAACGCTCGAGCGCGCCATGCCGCGTCCACAGCGAGGGATCTTCGGGCCGTTGAGGCAGGCTCCCGTAGGGAGGCGAAGCTCGAACCGCATGTTCAGGCGGAGCTTCCTGTACTGCGCGGGGTCGGTCAGCGTGAAGGGCGAGCGGAGGACGGCCCGAGGAACACTCCCCATGGACACCGCTGGGCTCCATCACGCCCCAGAGGGCTCGAACCTCTAACCTTCGGTTCCGTAGACCGATGCTCTATCCATTTGAGCTAGGGGCGCTGCTCGCCGCGTCAGACCCGGGCCCGCAGGGGGCTCGCGCTCCAGCCGCACACCCTCGTCCGACGCAGATTCTGAACTATACCCAACCGCCCCGCGTACGTCAAGCCCGACCGCGCGGTCAGCCGTTGCCCCGGCCCTTGCCGGCGCGTCCGGGCGACCTATAATCGGTGGCTCAGCCCATGAGCCCAAGCGATGCGACAAGCCGCCGGCGCGGGACGTTCCTCGCCGAGGTCGCCGCCAACGAGAGGCTCTGCGACGAGCACTACCTCCTCGGCCTCCGTGTCCCGTCGTTCCCCGCCACGCAGCCGGGGCAGTTCGTCCAGGTTCAGTGCTGCCGGCCCGACCGCCAGCCGGGCCCGCGCGCGGTGGACTGGCCGGCGGATCGGCCGCCCCGGCTCGCCCAGGCGGACCTGCGCCGCAACGAGGCGCTGCTCCGCCGCCCCTTTAGCCTGGCTGGACGACGCGACCGGAGCGGCGGCGCGGAAGTGGAGATCCTCTACCGCGTCGTCGGGGCGGGCACCGCCTGGCTGGAATCGCTCTCGCCGGGCGACGCCGTGAGCGTGCTCGGCCCGCTGGGCAACGCCTTCCCGATCCGCGACGAGAAGCCCGCGGCCGTGCTGGTCGGCGGCGGGGTCGGCATCCCGCCGCTGATCTACCTCGGCGAGTCGCTGGCCCGGCGGCGGAAGCGCGCGGTGGCCTTCTGCGGCGTGCGGAGCGCGAACCTGCTGCCGCTGAGGCTCAGGCAGCCGCCCCCGCCGCCGACGTCGGCGCAACCGGCGCCGTGCGTGGAGGAATTCGCCGCAAACGGCATCGACGCGATCATCACGACCGACGACGGTTCGCTCGGTGTGCGGGGGTTCGTTCACGAGGCCTTCGAGCGCTGGCTTGGCGCGGCCGGGCCGCCGAGCGACCAGCTCGTGGTCTACGCGTGCGGGCCGGAGCCGATGATGCGCGCCGTCGGCGAGGCCTGCATCGCCCGGGGCATCGACTGCCAGCTTGCCCTGGAGCGCCACATGGGTTGCGGCATGGGGACCTGCCAGTCCTGCGTGTTCCGGATGCGGTCGGAGAACGAGCGGGGATGGGAGTACAAGCTCGTCTGCGCCGACGGGCCGGTCTTCGACGCCCGCGACATCGTCTGGGAGTAGGCCCGGCTCGGCGCGTCGCTGTATCCGTCTACCGGCCGCCGGGCGCCGAGGACGACCGGATCAGCAGGCGGCAGATGTCCTCCTGGAGGCGTTTGGCCGGGGCGCTGCCGCCGCGAAGGCGGTTGACCAGCACGGAGAAGGCGAACTCGACGCGCGCGTGGTCGTCCAGCGTGTAGCCGCTGAGGCAGGAGACGCCGGCGATGTAGCCCGTCTTGCCCACGACGCGCCCTCGGCAGGTCGCATCGAGGAACCGTCCGGCGAGCGTGCCGCTGGTGCCGCCGATGGGCAGGCTCTCCAGGAGCACGGAGGCATCGGGCCGTCTCGCCACGCCGGCCAGGAGCTCCGCGATCGCGATGGGCGTCACGCGGTTGCCGCGCCCCAGCCCCCCGCCGTCGGCCGCGACAATGCTCCCCGCCGGCAGCCGGTACGTCCGCGTGAGCGTGCGCGCGAGCATGTCGGCCGAGCCGTTCCAGGTGCCGTCGCCGGCCCGCAGGAAGATCGCCTCGGCCACCAGGTTCAGGCTGCGCTGGTTGGCCCGGCGCAGGGCAACGAACAGCGGCGTGGTGGTCAGGCAGAGGCACCTCGCGCGGGACCACTCGACCTGGCGGGGGGCCACGCACCGAACGCGCCCGGTGACCGGCACGCCGGCCCGCAGCAGCCGCTCGGCCAGGACGCGCCCCAGCAGCAGGGGCGGATGATCGACGGCGACGCTGATGGGCTCGTCCGTCGCGCGGGCCACCGTGCCGGTGAAGGTCAGCACGGCATCCTGCCGGCTGAGGCGAAGCGACCAGACGTGGTTCCGGCCGGGCTTGAGACGGTTGACGGCGTGAAGGAAGCGGCTGTGGGGGCGGATGACGGGGCGGACGCGCCCGCCGACGCGGGCGAACGTCACGTCGATGCAGTTGTCGTGGAAGTTGAGCATCGAGACGGGAGCGGCGTACCAGCGCGTGCGTTGTGCGGCGGGCCAGGCCGGGTGCCGCGCCGGGCGCCCGGGCGGGTCGCACAGGAGCACGTCGCGGAGCGGGCGGGCGGCGTGGCGCCGGACGGCGGCGGCCCAGCGATCCAGCTCGTGGTAGATGCTCTGTCCGCGTGCGGCGGCGAGGCGCGGGTCGCCCACCGTCGGGTCGCCGTCGCCGGCGACGAGCAGGTCCTCGCCCAGCAGGAACACGCCGGTGGCGAAGCGGAAGCCCGCGCCCAGGCGCGTCAGCGCGAACGCCGAGGTCAGCAGCTTCTGGTTGCTGGCGGGCAGGAACAACTCGGCGCCGCGAAGGGAGACGACCCGGCGGGCGGTCTTCAGGTCCACCACGCACACGCCCGCGACCGCGCCGGTGGCCCGCTCGAACGCCGCGACGCGCTCGGCAATCTGCTGTCGGAGCGTCGCCGCGCCGGCCCGGCTGGCCGACGTGGCGGCGATCGCGCAGCACGCGATGGCTGTCGAAAGCAAGCTCACGAATCCGTTCGTCTGCCGGCCGGGCCTCCGCCCGGCCGATACGCGCTCAGTCCCCGAAGCACGTGCCGATGGCCCGCGCCGCGTGAACGAGCGGATAGTCCGGCGGCACGGTGCGGACTTTGCCGGCGACGTTCTCGATGGGCACCGAATCGATCCTGCCGTTGCGCTGAACGACCAGCCGCCCGAACTGCCGCGCGGCCAGCAGCTCGAACGCCTGGTAGCCGAACTGCGTGGCCAGCAGGCGGTCGTACGGCGTGGGCGTGCCGCCGCGCTGGACGTGGCCGAGGACGATGTACCGACTGTCCAGGCCGCTGCGCTTCTGGACTTCCTCGGCCACGAACTTCGCCACGCCGCCGAGGCGGACCGGGTCCGGCGAGGTCTCGTCCACGTGGGCGACGAACCGATCGCCGCCGACGGGCACGGCGCCCTCCCCGGCCGCGACGATCGTGAAGCCCTTGCCCTTCCTGCTGCGGTTCACGCACCGGGCCGTCACCTTGTCGGGGTCGAACGGGATCTCCGGGATGAGGATCACGTCGGCCCCGGCGGCGACGCCCGCGTGCAGCGCCAGCCAGCCGGCGTAGCGGCCCATCAGCTCGACCACCATCACCCGGTGGTGGCTGGAGGCGGTGGTGTGGACCTTGTCCAGGGCCTCGGCCGCCGTCGTGACGGCCGTGTCGTGACCGAACGTGACCTCTGTCTCCCACAGGTCGTTGTCGATGGTCTTGGGCACGCCGACGATCTCCAGGCCCTTCTTGGCCAGGTCGGCGGCCCCGTTCATCGTGCCGTCGCCGCCGATGACGACGACGGCGTCGAGGCGGTGGCGGCGGCAGGTCTGCAGGACGCGGCCCCGGATGTCGCGGACGACCCACTGGCCGACCTCCCGGACGGGATAGGCGGCGGGATTGGCCTTGTTGCACGAGCCGAGGATCGTCCCGCCGCGAGTGAGGATGCCGCTGACGTCCTCGTAGGTGAGCCTGCGAAGGCGGTTCTCGATGAGCCCGAGATAGCCGTCCTCGATGCCGATGACCTCCAGGCCGCCACCGATGGCTGCCTTGGCGACCGCGCGGATGACGGCGTTGAGCCCGGGGCAGTCGCCCCCGCCGGTCAAGATGCCGATTCGCTGGAGCTTCTTGGACATCGACGTCCTCCCGCGCCGGGCCCCCACGGCAGCCCCGCGAGCGGCCAGGATGATAAGGCCTTATTTCTTTGGTTCTTACATCGAAGCCGGCCCGGCGGACGCACCGGACAGACTGCCCGCAGCGACCCCACGGCACCGGCCACGTTGTCCGATAACATAACGACAAGCCATGGCACAACGACAGCGAATTCGTTATAATCTCTCGTCCGGTCATTTCCGATACAACAGGTGGGGCCATGGATGAGAGGAGCCACGGATGAGCGAAGCGCCACCTGCCGAGCGACGGGCATATCCCAGGTATCCCTTGGCCACCAGCGTCCAGTTCTATCATGGTCCTTCCCAGCGTGACTTCCCCGGGCGGTGCGTGGACATCTCCGTCGGGGGCCTGCTGATGTACGTTCCGGCCGCCACGCCGGTCCAGCCCGGCCAGCCGGTCCGGATCTCCGTCGGGGGACTGAGCCGACCCGAGTTCGCCCCCTTGGGTCAGAAGCCGATGGACGGGACGATCGTTCGCGTGAACCGCGCGGCGCTGCTTTCCGAAGGTCACCTCGCCGTGGGCGTGCGGTTCGCGCAAGCCTAGCCGGGGGGAGCCCGAACGCCGGGGCGCTGCCGCGGGGCAGCAGGGGGTGGCTCCAGCCGTCAGAGACCCTTGTGCTTCTTGCCGGTCGCCTTGCGCGCCGGGGGCGGAGCGGCCGCGGGCACGGCCGACCCGTGGCGGATCAGCGTCCGCAGGACGCTGGCGTACTGGGCCCGCCAGGCGTCGCGGCCGTAGCCGCCGCCAAGCGTCACCGCGACGGGCACGCCGCGCCGGACGCATTCGTCGATCACCATCGCGTCACGGCGGACGATGCCCTCGGGCGTCATAGCCAGCCGGGCCAGCGGGTCACCGGCGAGCGTGTCGCAGCCGGCCTGGAGGACGACCAGCTCCGGCCGGGCCTGCTCGAACAGCTTCGGCAGCGTCCGTGCGAGGATGCGCAGCGTTTCCTCGTCGCCCGTTCCGGCCGGCAGCTCGATGTCCAGGTCGCTCGTGGCCTTGGGGATGGGGTAGATGTCGCCCTCGTGCATGGAGAAGGTGAAGACGCCGTTGTCGCCGGCGAAGCACTCGGCCGTGCCGTTGCCCTGGTGCACGTCGAGGTCCACCACGAGTGCCCGGCGGATGCGTCCGGCGGCCCGGAGGTCGCGAATCGCGATGGCGATGTCGTTGTAGATGCAGAAGCCCTCGCCGGTGTCGGGCTTGGCGTGGTGGTATCCGCCGGCGAGGTTGATCGCCACGCCGTGGCGCAGCGCCAGGCGCCCCGCCAGGACCGTCCCGCCCGTCGCGTGGCGGAACGCCCGAACGATCGCCGCGTCGGCCACCCGCGGCGGGAGCTTGCCGATCTTGGGCTGCTCCAGGTAGCGGCCCACCGCCGCCGAGCTCCGCAGCGACGCGACAAATGCCGGCGTGTGCACGCGCAGGATCTGCTCCTCCGTCACCGGCCGTGGCACGAACACGTCCGGCGGCCGCAGGGCCCCCGACGCCACCAGCGCCCGGTAGATCCGCGCGTACTTGTGGATGTCGAAGCTGTGCAGCCGCTCCAGCCCGCCGAGGTCGATCTGGTACTCGCGCGAGTAGACCACCGCCACGCGTCCCCCGACGGCCCGCCCCGGGCGCGGCGTCGCGACCTGGCGCATCGCCATCTTGCCCGCGCCGCCGCCGCAGGAAGGCAGCGCCACCGACGCCGCCACCAGGACGGCACGCAGGGCCCGCCGAGCCGGACGAGCCATCGTGCTTCCGTCCCATCTTCCTGCAAGTGCGTCCATGGGAGGCCCCTTCGTAAGCCGGAGCCGCGCCGTCACAGCACGACGACGGCTTCGGTGAACTGCGGCAGATGCCTGCCGCCGTGTTGTACGTCCACGGGGATGACGTAGCGCCCGCGCTTCGCCGTGCGCGGGACCCGAAACGACAGCCGTGCCCGGCCCTCCGTCTTGGCCCGAACCGTCGCCGACGCCCAGTCGGTGGTCGGGCTGGGCCCCCTCGCCGCGGCGACAGGACGCCGCGAGTAGGCGTGGTCCCACACGCGCGGAAGCACCGCGCGGCACGCGGCGGAGCGCGGCCCGGCCGAGTGGTTCGTCACCACGACGTCGAAGCTCACCGTCGCGCCGGGCGATGCCCGCTGCTCGTAGGGATGGCAGCGGACCCACGGCTCGTCCATGCCGTAGTTGGCGTGGTCCCACGGCACGAGTTGCCCGTAGAGCTTCTCGCGCTCGGCGAGATTGGCCCGCATGAACCGGCACTGCTCCGCCGTGAAGTCGAAGGCCACGTCCACGTGCGGGTTGAAGATGTGCGTCGGCTGGAGCTTCTCGATCAGGGCGATGCAGCGGTCGAAGCCCACGTCCGGTCCGAGCCAGTTGCGGTTGCCCGTACAGTAGTCGTCGATGCCCGACATGGTGAACGAATCGCCGGCGAAGAACATCCGCAGGTCGCCCCGCTCGACGAGCAGCCCGGCGTGGTAGAGCGTCTGGCCGGGGAAGGCGTAGGCGGTCATTCGGAACTCGTGCCACCGCCACGATTCCCCGTCCTTCGTGGGGCGGTCCACGCGGATCTTGTGCGGCGAGATGCACGGCAGGCGCCAGGCGAGCGGATCGCCGATCACGTCCGCGACGCGGCGGTCCGTGATGGCGGGGCAGTCGAAGGCCTTCCGGAAGGCCGGGATGCCGTCCACGTGGTCGTCGTGGTAGTGCGTGACCCACAGCGCCTCGACGGCGCGGACCTCGCCGGCGTCGATGCACTTGCGGATCTGCTTCACGGCGCCGGCGCCGCCGCAGTCCATCACGAAGGCCGCCTTGTCCTTCGAGATGAGCATCCACGTCGTGCCGAAGTGCCTCAGGCACCCGGGGACGGCCTTGCCCTTGCGGATCGGCATGTGGCCCTTCCGCCCGGCGTGGGCGGCAAAGAGCTTGGGGAAGTAGTGCCGCAGCGCCGAGATCGCCACGTACCTGTCGTAGCAGGCCTCCAGGCGGCCCGCGAGTGTGTCGATGGCCTTCGGCGGATCGTCCACGATGCGGCCGTGCGAGGGAACCAGGGCGCCGGCGTCGGCGGCCTCGATGCGCCGGAGGCTGCGGACCAGTTGCTCGCGTGCCCCGAGGAAGCCGTGGTAGTCCGTCGTCCGCGTGCCCTTCTGGAGGCTGTGGATGTCCCACACCTGCCCCTCACCGCACAGGCAATCGCCGCTGAAGGCGAAGCGCTTGCCGTCGACGTCGACGACGTAGCTGACGGCCCCGTCGGTGTGACCGGGCGTGGCCAGCACGCGGATCTTCGCGGGCCCCCACCGCAGCGCGTCGCCGCCCTTCACGACGCCGTCCACGCGAACGGGCTCGGCCAGCATCAGGTGGTGCGGGTGGAAGCTGTAGAGATGCCACCGGTTCTTCGGGTCGCCCCAGTAGGCCGCCACCTCGTCGAAGTGGTCGCGTTCGCCGGCGGGGACGACGATCTTCGCGCCCCGGGCCGACAGCCTCGCCGCCGCGCAGGCCTGGTCGCGGTGGTGATGCGTGAAGAGCACCCGGTCGACGGCCTCGACGCCGAGCGCCTCGAGGGCGCCGAGCACGCTGTCGTCGCCGCAGTCGATCAGCAGGGCCCGTCGGCCGTCCAGGACGATGCCGACGTGGATCGGCCCGCGATGGACAAGGAGGTGGTCGGTCAGCTTCGTGGGCATCGCCTTCCCATCCTTCCCGGCGGACGCGACGGCCGGGCGCGCGACGGCACGGGCCGCGACCGGAAGGGACCCGGCCACGGCCGCGACCCCCAGCCCCGCGCGCCGAAGGAACGCACGACGTGACAGGCCTGCGTGTTTCATCACGGCTCCTCGCCGGGGGAGTATACCCGCGAAGGCCCCGCCGGGCCAACGGCACCCAAGGCGTGCGCCGGGCAGCAGATTCCGGACGGCCCGCTTCAGCGAACCCCCGAGGCCGCCGCGCGGCGCGTGCGGCGCGGGGTGTCGTCCGCCGCCCGCCGCTTGCCCAACGTCAGTGTCACGGACGCACGGGTCGCGCGGTCGAACCGGAAGGCTGCGCGTGCGTTCGACACGCCGCTGCCGGCGGGCGGGTCGCTGGCGACCAGTTTCCTCCCTTCCAGCCACGGCTCGACGATCAGCGCCGCCAGGGGGCACGCCGCCACCTCGGTCACCTTGACGACGCGCTCGCCGCGGGCCTCGCGCCGGGTCCTCACCACGGTCCACGACGTCTTGCCTTCCAGGACGACGGGCGTGCGTATCTCCACGTACCGCCAGGAAGGCGGCAGGTGATCCCGGACGATGAACGTCGCGTCGGGGATCGAGTAGCGCACGCCGGCGAGCCGCTCGATCAGCAGCAGCAGGAGGCACCCGTCCCAGTTGTAGTACATCGAGCCCCACGGCTTGTAGCTCGGGTCCCAGCACTCCGGCGCGACGGGGAAGCCGTAGTCCTTGACCATCCCGCGGAGGTGTCCCAGCGTGCAGGTGACGGCCTCGGCGTCGCAGCCGTGGCGGAACATCCCCTCCACCGCCAGCCACGTGCTGATGGAGGACACCGCGAACACGCCGTTCTCCGGGGCGGTCGGCGGGCGGATCTCCAGCGGGACGGGCCCGAGGAAGCCGGCCTCGGCGTTCATCACCCACCGCCGGACCATGGCCCGGGCCCAGTCATCGGGCATCTCGCGGCACATCAGCGACGCCAGGTGCCAGATGTCCATCCACTTCGTCCCCTTGCCGGCGTAGTAGTCCGGCCAGCGCCGGGACCACGGAGCCCGGAATCGCCGGACCATGGCCGGCCGCATCGCCTTCCAGTGCGCCGCGTCCCGGGGCCTGCCGAGCGTCTCGGCCATTCTCGCCAGGGCGTCGAGCGCGTTGATCTCGATGCCGAAGCACGTCTGCGGGCCCGTCCAGTACAGCGGCCGGTACAGGTCGTCATAGACCTGCCGGAGGAAGTCCCGGTCGCCGGACTGCTCGTACTGCCGCCAGGCGAGCTCCACCGTGCCGACGAGGTTCATCCACACGCCGGGCGAGTACCACGCGATGCCGAAGTTGTCCGGCAGGGCATTGGACCTGTTCCGGAAGGGCAGCATGAACTTCCACGACAGCACGTTGCCCTGGCCGAAGGCCCGCTTGTCGGCGACCCACGCCCCCATGGCGGTGTAGGCCCACGAGTCCCACAGGTGCAAGCCCATGAAGTTGTTGACGGCCGTCTGGGTGTGCGGGTACTGCTCCCAGCCTTTGCCCGTGTGCGTGAAGTACATGAAGTACAGCGACCAGAGGTAGTAGTACGTCTGGACCACGCGGTCGTCCGAGCAGCGGAAGTACGGGATCTGCCCGTTGAGCAGGTCGTTCATGTGCCTCGTCTTGGCCGCCAGGGCCCGGCGAGGGGACGACAGGAGCTTCCTCACCCGAGCAGCCGTCGGGCCGTACTCGTCGCCCATGGCGTAGGCCAGCACCAGGTCCTTGCCCGGCACGCACGTGACCTGGAACGTGTAGACCTGCCGGCCCTCCGCGTCGCGCCGGATCGTGTGCGCGCCGCCGAGGTCCTGCGAGGCCGACAGGACCACGTGCAGGCCGTCGTACATCAGCCGCCCTTCCGCCGCGGGGACCTTCCAGGCGGGCTTGGTCATGATCGTCCCGCCTTCGATGACGTGGATCGCGTTGGCGGCGCGGTCGAAGGACGCGCGGGCCGTCCGCTTCCGGCTGAAGGCAACGGGCTCGTCGCCGTCGTGTCGCGGCAGGCGCCCGGTGTGGACGAAGCTGTGGCCGTCAAAGGTCAGCGTGACCGGCCTGGCGGACGTGATGATCGCGCAGAGCACGTCGTCGTTGGAGATGAACTTCGTCTCCTCGATCCGGACGCCGCCGACCTCGTAGGCGCACACCTGCCGGTCCGGCCGCCAGATCATCTTCGAGGGCCTCGCCCGCGCGTGGCTCTTGCCGTCGAGGCTCACCCGCCCGACGGCGCCGCGGGTCCGCCGCCAGAACTCCCATCCCCACTTGTCGTGCCCCGTGCCGCCCGGACCGGTCACGATGCCGTGACCGCGCGCCCGCCCGTCGCGGAACATCGGGTGCGAGAACCCCAGCGTTTCATGCTCCCGGATGCGCCACTTCGCATCCGCCGCCCCGCCGACGTAGTAGAGGTGGTTGCCCGCCAGGAACCCGTGCTGCTTGCCGGCGATGTCCCTCGCGAGCATCCGGCAGTAGTCGGTGTAGGGGGGCCCCGGCGCCGCGCCGCACAAGCCGACGCAGCCCAGCAGCGCCCCCGTGCACCACAGCCGCCTCATGCCGAAGACCCTCCTGCCCGCCTCACCAGGACGTCATCTTCCGGGCCCTCTCCAATCGCTCCAGGGCCGCCTCGTGGTCCTTGAGGCGCTTCTCTCGAAGGGCCAGCTTCTCTCGCAGCCCCTTGTCCTTCCCTCCGCCGGCCGCGATGCTCGCCCGAAGCCCGCGGATCTCCTCCCCGTCCCTCGCCAGGTACCCGAGCAGCTCCTTCTTCCTGGCCGCACGCATGTCCTCGATGCTCTCGGCATCGACCGCCCGGAGGTAGTCGGCGAGCTTCTTGTGAAGCTCCGCGGCCTTGGCGGGCATCGACTGGGACAGGTCGTTGCTCTCGCCGATATCGTCGGCCAGGCGGAACAGGCGCACCTCGCCCGTATTGAGGTTCTTGATCAGCTTGTAGTCGCCGAGGCGGATCGCGCTCATCGGCACGTTGCCGTACCAGGGGAAGTGGAAGATGAGCCCCTCCGTGCCGCGTCGTACCTTGCCCGCGCTGCCCTTCTCGAACAGCGGGCGCAAGCTCCCGCCGTCGAGGCCGTCCGGCAGCGGCCTGGTGTTGCCGACCAGGTCGCCGATCGTGGCAAAGAAGTCCCACCCGGCGATGGGGACGTCGCAGCGGGCGCCGGCCCGGACGCCCGGCCCGCGGACCACGGTCGGCACGCGGATGCCCCCTTCCCACAGGCCGGCCTTGCCGCCCCTCAGCGGGGCGTTGCCCCGAAAGCCGCCCCCGTTGTCCGACGTGTAGATGACGTAGGTGCTCTTCGCGATGCCCAGTTCGTCGAGCTTGTCCAGCAGCATCCCCAGGCCGGCGTCCAGGTCCTCGACCATCGCGGCGTACAGCAGGCCCCAAGCGTTGCGGGCGGGCGGCGGGTCGGCGTAGTCGCCCGGCGTGCACTTCCCGCCCCGCGGACGAGCCCTGCATCCGGCGATCGTCTGCTTCCGCGCACTGTGCTGAACGTGGACGGCGTAGTGCGAGACCTGCAGGAAGAACGGCCGCCGCGCCGCGGCGCATCGGGCCATGAAGGCGTTGGCACGCCTCGTCAGGCTGAAGATCCGCTTCGGGTCGTCCGCCGGCAGGGCCTGGCCCGCCTGCTTGGACAGCCAGTCCCCGTGCGCGTTGTTCGTGCCGCCGTCCGTCTCGTCGTACCCGGCGTGCTCGGGCGATCGCGGCGGGAAGCCCCACTTGCCGAAGTGCGCCGTCACGTAGCGCGGGTCGGCCGCCTTGACCATCTGGGCGATGGACACCTCGTTCCTGCAGTCAATGCCCCGGACCTTCGCCAGGACGTCGTGGACCACCGTCTGCCTCAGCCGCGCCGGCGTCTTGCCGAACTGGATGCTCCCCCGCGTCGGCGTGCACGTCGGCGCGGGGGCGTAGGCGCTGGAGAAGACCATCCCCTGCCGCGCGAGCCTCTCGAGGGCGGGCGTACGGTAGAAGTCGCTCTTCGAGTCCGCCCGCCCGGCCATCATCCGCACGGACGTGTCGGTCCAGCCCTGGTCGTCGGTGAGGACGAGGAGGATGTTGGGCTTGCCGGCTGGCGCTGCGGCTGCACCGGCGACGGTCCGGGTCGCCCAGGCCGCGGCCCCGACGCCGAGGGCCCTCCTGAGGAAGCGGCGTCGCGTGGTGCGTGTTGTCCTCATCTTCGCCCGTCCCGAAAACACTGCGAAAGGCTGCTGGGCTGCGGGTATCATCGCACGCGGGGCGTGCCGCGGCAATGCCGTCGCCGCGGGCGGTTGGCAAGGAGACGGCCGATGAGCAAGGCGGTTTCGTGGAGTCGGCGCGGTTTTCTCAAGGCGATGGGCGCCGCTGCCGCCGCGTGCGCCGCGCCCTTGCCCAGGAAGGCCCGAGCCGGAGCCAGGCCCATGCGCCCGAATCTCGTGATCCTGTTCGTCGACGACATGGGCTACTCCGACGTGGGCTGCTTCGGCGGCGAGATCGAAACACCCAACCTCGACAAGCTGGCCGCCGGCGGCGTGCGGTGCACGCAGTTCTACAACACGTCGCGATGCTGCCCCGCCAGGGCGAGCCTGCTGACCGGGCTGTATGCCCACCAGGCCGGGATCGGCCACATGGTCTACCGCGACTACGGCGAGGGCTACCGCGGCAACCTCAACGACCGGTGCGTGACCTTCGCCGAGGTGCTTCGCGAGGCGGGCTACCAGACCATGCTCGTGGGCAAGTGGCACGCCGGCCACGAGCCCCACTCCCGCCCCGAGGTGCGGGGCTTCGACCGCTTCACGGGCATCTATCCGCACATCGACAGCTACTGGAAGGTCCTTCGGGCCTGCGACGTCTACCGCGACAGGAAGCTCTTCATCCGGGCCGGCGAGAACCCGAAGAACCCGTACCGCCCGAACGAGGAGTTCTACACGACGGACTTCTTCACCGACGCGGCGATGGACTACGTCGACCGGGCGCTGAGGGACCGGGCCAGGCCCTTCCTGCTGCACGTGTGCTACAACGTGCCGCACTTCCCGCTGGAGGCCCCCGACGAGCTGATCGAGAAGTACCGCGGCAAGTACCTCGGCGGTTGGGACAAGCTCCGCGAGACCAAGCTCGCGCGGATGAAGAAGCTGGGCATCGTCCCGGCGAAGGCGAAGCTGCCGCGCGTGCGGGGCTTCGAGAACCGCAAGATCCCCGGCTTCACGGGCGTGGGGATCGAGACGGACCCCCTGCCCGCGTGGGACTCCCTCGGCGACGAGGACAAGCGAGAGCTCGACTTCCGCAGGGCGATCTACGCCGCCCAGATCGACCGGTTCGACTGGAACGTCGGGCGCCTCGTCGAGCACCTCCGACGGCGCGGCGCCCTGGACAACACACTCATCCTGTTCTTCTCCGACAACGGCTGCTCCGGCGAGATGGGCACGTTCGGCCTGAACTGGGGCAAGTTCACCCGCGCCAACTACAAGCAGTGGCGCAAGAAGGGCGGATGGAGCGTCTCCCAGGGCCAGGGCTGGGCGAGCGGCTCCAACACCCCCCTGCGCAAGTACAAGAAGTTCGTCCACGAGGGCGGAATCGCCTCGCCGTTCATCGCCCATTGGCCGGCGGGAATCAAGGCGGGCGGGCGGATCGTCCGCCGGCAGGTCTTCCACCTCATCGACGTCATGCCGACGCTGTGCGAGCTCGCCGGGGCGACGTACCCGAAGGTCTATCGCGGCCGGGAGATCACCCCCGCCCAGGGCGTCAGCATGGTGCCCTGGCTCACGGGCGCCGACGTCGAGGTCCGGCCGCGAACGCTCTACTGGCAGCACGAGAACCACGCCGCCATACGCCAAGGCGACTGGAAGCTGGTGACGACCGACGACCGCAACGACGAGGCATGGGAGCTCTACGACCTGGGCGAGGATCGCGGCGAATCGGAGGACCTCGTCGCCGAGCGCCCCGAGGTAGCCGAGCGCCTGAAGCGCAAATGGCGCCGGTGGGCCGAGCAGGCGAACGTCCTGCCCTTCCCCGAGAAGCGCGCCCCCTCCAAGGGCGTCCCCTGGCCCCCTCGTCCCTGGCCCGAAAAGTAGACGCCGTTCCGC
>CAZXOC010000103.1:14320-22434 GCA_964642165.1 uncultured Planctomycetaceae bacterium
ATGCACAGCACCCCCCGGACCAAGACCCTCACCATCGCCGCCCTCGCCCTGCTTGCCGCCGGCTCGCCCGCCGCCGAGAAGCACGATTACCCGCTGGCGCCCGTGCCTTTCAGCAAGGTCGAGTTGGCCGACGACTTCTGGCTGCCGCGGCTCAGGACGCAGATCAAGGTCACCGTGCCGCACGCCCTGGAGCAGACCGCCCCCGCCGTCGAGAACCTGCGGCGCTGCGGCCACCTCCTGCACGGGCGCGGCGGGCCCAAGCCGTTCCCCCACCGCTTCGTCTCCTCGGACCTCTACAAGGTGATGGAGGGGGCGGCCTACCTGCTGACGATCGACCGGGACCCCCGGCTCGAGAAGCGCATGGACGAGATCATCGCCATCATCGCCGACGCCCAGAAGGACGACGGCTACCTGTACGTCGCCCACATCTGCGGCATTGCGCGGCCCCGCGAGATGGGCCCGACCCCCTACTCCTGGGTCGTCCACAGCCACGAGCTCTACAACATGGGGCACATGTACGAGGGCGCCGCGGCCTACTACCGCGCCACCGGCAAGGACGCCTGGCTGAAGGTCGCCGAGAAGAGCGCCCGGCATATTCACAAGGTCTTCTTCGAGGGCGACCGGGCCTACCACGGCGGCAAGCCCATTCGCCAGGCGCCGGGGCACGAGGAGATCGAGCTGGCCCTCTGCAAGCTGTACCGCGTGACCGGCAGCCGGCTGTACCTCGACCTGGCGAAGAAGCTCCTGGACGTTCGCGGGGTGACCTACCGGCCGGAGGGCAAGGGCGTGATGTCGCCCACCTACGCTCAGCAGCACAAGCCGGTCGTCGAGCAGAGCCGGGCCGTCGGCCACGCCGTCCGAGCGGGCTACCTCTACGCGGGCATGGCCGACGTCAGCGCGCTGACCGGGGACAGGTCGTATGCCAAGGCGCTGGACCGCATCTGGCGCCACGTCGTCGACACGAAGATGCACATCACCGGCGGGATGGGAGCCGTCCGAGGCATCGAGGGCTTCGGGCCGGAGTACGTCCTGCCGAACAAGCAGGCCTACAACGAGACGTGCGCCGCCGTCGCGAACGTCTTCTGGAACGTCCGCATGTTCCTGCTGCACCAGGACGGCAAGTACTTCGACGTGGCCGAGGTCGCGCTGCTGAACAACGCCCTCGCCGGCGTGGCGATCAGCGGGGACCGGTTCTTCTACGTCAATCCGCTGGAGGCCGACGGGAAGACGAAGTTCAACCACCGCTCCGCCGGGCGGTCGCCGTGGTTCGGCTGCGCGTGCTGTCCGTCCAACATCGCGCGGCTGATTCCGCAGGTCCCCGGGTACATGTACGCGCACACGGACGAGGCCATCTACGTCACGCTGTACGGCGGCAACCGCACGGTGGTGCCGCTGGCCGGCGGGGCGGTGAAGATCGAGCAGGCGTCGCGCTACCCCTTCGAAGGGCGCGTGGACATGACGATCACGCCGCGGAAGCCGCGGACGTTCGCACTGAAGCTTCGCATCCCCACCTGGGCACGCGGGAAGTTCGTGCCGGGCGCCCTGTACCGCTACGTCAACCGGGCGACCGGGGCATGGACCGTCCAGGTGAACGGCCGACCGGTTCGCGCGCCGTTGGCGAAAGGCTTCGCCGTCGTCGAGCGGCGCTGGCAGGCCGGGGACAGGGTCCGGCTGGACCTCCCCATGCCCGTGCGGCTCAACGCGTGCATCGAGAAGGTCGAGGCCAACGTCGGCCGCGTCGCCGTGACCCGCGGGCCGCTCGTCTACTGCGCCGAGGAGGTCGACAACGCCGGGCCCGTGCAGCGGCTCTTTCTCCCGCGGCTCCCCGCGCCCGGCGACGTCGCGACCGCCGTCCTCCGCGACGGCCCGCTGAAGGGCGTCGTCCAAGTCCGTTTCCCGGCGAGGCGCGTCGGCGAGGACGGCAGCGCCGAACAGGCCCCCCTGTGCCTCGTGCCCTACTACGCCTGGAACAACCGCGGCGAGAAGTCCATGATCGTGTGGCTGCCCCGCACCGAGAAGCTCGCGCGGAGCGCCGCGGCAGGCGCCCGCGCACGCGAGGCTCGGGCGGCCGGGCGGGCGCTGCGGCCCGAGTGACGCCGGCGCCCGGGGCGCCGGCCTACTCCAGGACCTTGCTGATCGTCCCGGTCCGGCCGGTGAGGGCGATGAAGGCCGGCAGCAGCACCGGGCGAACGACGAACGTGTCGATGAGCATGCCCAGCGCCAGCGCCAGGCCCATCTGGACGAAGAGCTTCAGCTCCCCCGCCATCAGGCTGCCCAGCGTGGCGGCCATGATCACCCCGCAGGAGGAGATGACCGGCCCGGTGTGGACGACGGCGCGGCGGACGGCCGTCCGGACGTCGGCGCCGCGGGCCTCCTGCGAGACGCGGGCGGCCAGGAAGATGCTGTAGTCCACCCCCACGGCGACCATGACGACGAAGAGGAAGACCTCGACCTTCCAGTCGAGCCCGCCGCCCGCGGCCGCCGGAATGGCCCAGCCGGAGATGTCCACCACCGGCGCGAGCCACCGGGCGGCGTGGCCGGCGAGCTGGAACGCCCAGGCCGACAGCCCCAGCGTCGCCAGGTAGCTCAGGACCGTCCCGGCGACCATGAAGGCCGACAGGATCGGCTCCCGCAGCAGCGCCAGGACCATCAGGAAGATCACGCCGAGGACCAGCAGCATGATGCGGCGAACGTCGCTGCTGGTGATCTTGCGAATGTCGATCATCTCGGCCGTCGCGCCGGCGAGGTGGATGGTGGACGTCAGTCCGGCGGCCCGTGCGGCGTCGCGAACGCGGTCGACCGTATCCATGGCCTCGAGCGTCAGCGCCGGCTTGTCGAGCACGGCCTGGAGGCGCATGGCGGAGCGGTCGGCGGAGAGGTACTCGTCCCGCACCTGGCCCGAGGCGGACAGGGCGGCCTGGACGGCGCGGGCCTCCAGGCCGGTCCGTTCGGCGGCCTCGCGCCCGAGGGGCTGGGAGAAGCTGCGGACGTCGCTGACGCCGGCGACGCCGGACAGGTCGGCGGTGAGCTTCCGCGCGGCGGCGCGCCACGCGGCGACGCTCAGCGGCGCGTCGTTGCGAAGCAGCACGGTCACGGGGGCGATCTGCCCGGTGGGCCAGTGTCGCTTGGCGGCGCCGATCCCGGCCGCGGCGTTGCCCACCCCCCGCGGCGAGCGCACGGGGATCTCCGCCAGGGCGTCGTAGATCCACGTCAGGCGCAGGGCCTGGACGGCCGGGACCGCCATCAGCGCGATCGTCAGGACCAGCGCGAGCCCCGGGCGGGCCGTCACCCACCGCGCGACGCGCGGCCAGAGCCGCCCGCCGCCGATGTGTCCCATGTGCCGGCCCGGCCAGAACAGCGTCCGCCCGAGCAGCGCGGCCAGGGCGGGCACGAGCGTGACGGCCGCCAGCAGCGCGACGGCCAGCGCCGCGGCGATCGCCGGCCCGGCGGTGCGGAACATGCCGTAGTCCGCCGTGCAGAGCATCAGCAGCCCGACGGCGTCGGTGCCGGCCGAGGCGAGGATCGCCGGAAACGTCGCCCCCAGGCCCAGGGCGACGGCCTGACGCGCCGGGTGCCCCGCGTCGAGGAACTCGCGGCAGCGGCTGATGAACAGCAGCGAGTAGTCCATCCCCGCCCCGTAGATCAGCACGAAGCAGAAGATCCGCTCACCCGTGCCCACGTGCATGCCGACGTGCTGGGCGATGGCCAGCACGTGCACGGCCACGAACGCCGCCGCGCTGATGGCGATCAGCGGCACCAGCGCCGCCATCGGCGCGCGGTAGACCAGCAGCAGGATGACGATCACCGCCGCGAGCGTGACGTAGCGGATGCGCTCGTGGCTGCGTTTGCCGGCCTCGGCGTAGTCGTGCCCGAAGCCGCTGGAACCGGTGACCGACGCGGCCAGGCCCTCCGGCAGCCGGGCCGACGCGACAACCTCACGGACGTGGTCCACCACGCGCGACGATCGGATCGTCACGAAGTTCGCCGGGACGTGGACGACGATCAGGGCGGCCTGGTGGTCGGCGCTCTCCAGGGGGTTGGCCGGCAGCTCGATCAGGTCCAGCGGCAGGCGGAACGACGCCGGCGAGCGGACCCGGATGCCGGCCAGGTCCGCCGCCGCGGCCTCGGGCGGGCGCGGACGCGGGATCTCCCTCGCCACCGACTCGATCGCGTCGAGATCGGCCTTCGTCAGCGCGGCGCCGGCGCGCTCGAAGACCACGACGGCCTCCCCCAGCCCGCTGGCCTCGGGGAAGCATTCCCGCAGGGCCCGGACCGCGCGGACGTGGTCGCTGGTGGCCGGGAGGAAGCTGTCGGGCTCGTTGGCGGCGGGGTCCAGCCCGGAGCCGAACACGCCCAGCGCGGCGCCGGCGGTCAGCCAGCCGGCCAGCACGAACCAGCGGAATCGACAGACACGGGGGCCGATCTTCATGGACGCGTACGCCTGTTCGCGGGGTCACTTGATCTTCAGCGGCACCCCGTGCTTCTTCCATTGGGCGAACAGCTCGCGGGCCTCCTTCAACAGGCGGCTGAGGCGGTCGGTGGCGTCGAGGACGTCGTTGTAGAGCTTCGGGTCGTTGAGGAGCTGCCCGACGGTGCCCTTGCCGGCGTCGATCTTGGTGGCGACGCGGTTGATGCTGCTGAGCAGCTTGGAGAGCTTCTCGGCGTCGTCGATGAGCTTCTCGGAGAGCTGCTCGATCCGGCGGTCGGTGCGGTCGGCGAGGTGGCCGAACTTGTCGGCGGCCTTGCCGGCCTGGGCGATGGTCCGGCGCGCCTCGGCGACGGCCTTGCGAGCTTCCTCGGCCGTCTTCGAGGATTCCTGGGCGAACTGCTTCAGCGCGTCCATCGCGTCGCCGGCCTTGGCCGTCGCCTTGGCCAGGCCCGCCATCGAGGCCTTGATGTCCGCCTGCGTGTTGGGGTCGCCCAAGACCGCGTCGAGGGCGTCCAGCGCCCGCCCGAGCTTCGACAGCGTCGCGCGGATCGTCACGCGAGCCGGCGCCGGCTGGGTCGCGCCCGGGGCCGTCGCCGTGGCCGGGGGCGCCGGGCCCGCCAGCAGGTCGTTGAGCGTCCCGGCGAGCTTCGACAGCCCGCGCAGGCCGTCCAGGAGGTCTTCCGGCAGCATCTGCGGGGCCTTGCGCGTGCCCCGCAGCGGCTGGCTCCAGTCCTTCGGCAGGAAGTCGAGCTTCGCGCCGGTCTTCGGGTCGAAGCGTTCCGGCCCGCCGGAGGCGAGCAGGAGGTAGCCGCCGCGGACGAGGGCGCCGGTGTAGATTCGCGGCTGGACGTCGGCCGGAATCCGCACCCCCTCGTCGATGCGGGCGACCATCTCCACGCCCCGGCGCGGGTCGCGGTCGGCGAAGGCGATGTCGGTGATCTTCCCGACGCGTACGCCGGCCAGGTGCACCCAGTCGCCCGTCTGCATGTCGCCGGTCTCGTCGAACTGCATCCGCAGCACGCGCCCGCGGCGGAACATCTCCGGCAGCCCGGCGAACAGGACGATCATCGTGCCCAGCATGACCAGGGCCACCAGCACGGTGAGCCCGACCAGGACGTTCCGCGTGTGTTCCTTCATTCGCCGTCCTCCGTGCCGGCCTGGCGATCGTCGTGGAGTTCCACCCGCCCGGTCTGGATCTTGGCCAGTTCCTCGGCGCCCGCCCGCCCTTCGACGAAGTCGGCGACCACCTCGTTGGTCACCTCGTCGAGCAGGTCCGGCGTCGTGTCGATAACGAACTTCCCCCGGTACAGCATGACGATGCGGTCGCCCACCTTCCGGGCCGAACTCATGTCGTGCGTGACGACCACGGCCGTGGTGCCCAGCGCCGACTGGAGCGTCAGGATAAGCTCGTTGATCAGGTCGGCGCGAATGGGATCCAGCCCGGTGGTCGGCTCGTCGTAGAGGATGACCTCCGGCCCGAGGGCGATCGCGCGGGCCAGCGCGACGCGCTTGCGCTCCCCGCCGGACAGCTCCGCGGGGTAGCGCCCCTGGTAACCGTCCAGCCCCACCAGCGAGAGGACCTGCGCGCAGCGGTCCCGGCGCTCGTCGCCGGTGCCGGCACCGGCCCCGTGCTCCACCAGCGGGAAACAGACGTTCTCCTCGACCGTCAGCGAGTCGAACAGCGCCCCGCCCTGGAACAGGAACCCCATGTGCCGGCGCACCGCCACCAGTTGGCGCTCGCTCATCGCCGAAACGAGATGGTCGCGAAAGAACACCTTGCCCTCGTCCGGGCGCAGCAGGCCGACGATGTGCTTCAGCAGCACGCTCTTGCCGCAGCCGCTCGGGCCGATCACCACCGTCGTCTCCCCGGGGCGAATCGCCAGGTCCACCCGATCGAGCACGACCTGGCCTTCGAAGGCCTTGCGGACGCGTTCCAGTCGGATGATCGGCTCACCGTCCCGCATCGGTCAAGGTCCCATGTCCGGCTGCCCGTTCCCGACCGACCAGCCCGGAGGCCCGACCCGCGGGACGCCGCCAAGGCGGCACGTCCGTAACGCTCCCGGCACTGGGAAGCCAGCCGTCGGCAACAGGGAATTCACAGCTCTTTGACCATGGCGATCTCGTCGCAGGCGTCGAACTTGGGGCAGGCGACGCACTCGCGCCAGACCTTCTCCGGCAGCGTGTCCCGGTCGATCTGCCGGAAGCCCCGGGCCGCGAAGAAGCCCTCCTCGTACGTCAGGGCGAACAGCTTCCGGACGCCGAGGCAGCGCGCGTCGTCCTCGGCCGCCCCGACCAGCGCCGCCCCGATGCCTCGGCGCCGGTGGTCGCCCGCCACGGCCAGCGACTTCACCTCGGCCAGGTCGGCCCAGAAGACGTCCACGGCCACGCAGCCGACGACGCCGCCGTCCGCCTCGGCCACCAGGAACTCCCGCAGCGAGTCGTAGGCGTTCTCCAGGCTTCGGTGAAGCATGCGTCCGCGTTCGGCGTAGTAGTTGATCAGTTCGCAGATGGCTTCGGCATCGGCGACTCGGGCGTGTCGGATCGTCATAGCGGCTATTCTATACAGCCTCCGCTCGCCCATCGCAGCGCAAAATGCCGGCGCAGTAGGTAATACGGGCCTTGGCGGGGGTCCCTGCGCACCAAGTTGGACGGGCGTCCGGGCGGGTCGGCCGATCCGCAGGCGCCCGCCTGCCGAGGCGCTCAGGGAGACGGGCCGGTGGACGGGGTCGCCGGGCGCGGGCTCGGCTCGCGGGCGCGGAAGTCACCCAGGATGTCGCCGCGCCCGAGGTGGCCGCAGGCGACGGCCAGGGCGCGGCAGCGGCGAGCCGCTCAGTCCTCCGCCGCCCCCACGTGGAAGCTGAGCTGCTCGAGCTGCGCCGCGAGGTCCACCTGGCGGATGGTCACGCCGTCGGGCGCGTGCAGGCTGGTCGGTGCGAAGTTGAGGACGCCCAGGATGCCGGCGCGGCAGAGCAGGTCGGTGACACCCTGGGCAACGTCCGGGGGCACGGCCACCACCGCGAGCTTGATCTCCAGCTTGCCCACGACGTCCGACAACTGCCGCATCGGGCGGACGGTCACCCCCGCCACCGACGAACCGATCAGCTCCGGGGAAGTATCGAAGGCGGCGATCAGCTCGAACCCGTTCCGGCGGAAGCTCTTGTGGCGCAACAGCGCCCGGCCGAGATCCCCCACCCCCACCAGGATCACCTTCCACAGCCGGTCCGTTCGCAGGATGTGACGAAGCTGCCCGATCAGTTCGCCAACCCGGTAGCCGACGCCCGGACGACCGAACTGCCCGAAGTACGCCAGGTCCTTCCGCACCTGGGCGTCGGTGGTCTGGAGGGCTTCGGCGAGCTTGCGGCTGGAGGTCTTCTCGAAGCCCTTGGTGGCCAGGTGCTCCAGTTGCCGGAGGTAGAGGCTCAGCCGCCAGAGAACGGGAGACGGGATCGACTGGTTCTTCATGCTCTCTCCATTCGCTTCAGGCCGCGGGAGTCCAGACCCCGGCAGCTTCGTGCGGTGGACAACACGGCCCGGCGATGGGAGCGCTAAGGCAAGCCCTGGCTCGGCCGCAATCATAGCGCACTCAACCGCCTGCGTCAAGGCAGACGGCGCGCCGATGACGTCAAGCGAAGTGCGCAATGGGCAGTTGGGCGGTCTCCTGGGGATACCGTGGGCACACGTCCCT
>CAZXOC010000104.1:0-22355 GCA_964642165.1 uncultured Planctomycetaceae bacterium
CTGGGCCGTCCGCGCCGGGCACGCTGAGGCCCGCCGCACGCCGCCGGAAACCTGTGCCACGCCAGCCGCGGCGCGCTACGCGCCCGGAAAACGGGTGATGGCATTGCCGCCGACCGTGCCGATAATCCCTCTGGTGCCCATGAGTGAGCCCAGCGACAGCCGCCCGCCCTCCGCGAAGCGCCGGACGGATCGCCGAGTCAAGCTCGGCTTCCTCGCCGTGGCGCTCGTCGCGGCCGGGGTGGTCTTCTACCTCCAGTTGCGCCCCCCCAAGGGGATCTGGTCGCAGGGCCTCCCGCAGGGCCTGCAAAAGGCCCGCGCCGAGAACCGGCGCCTGCTGGTCCTGTTCACCAGCAGCCCGCCCGGCGAGACGGCCCGGCGCATGGAGCGGACCACGCTCCGCAAGGCTCACAACCGCAAGGCCATCCGCGACGGCAAGTTCGTCTGCGTGCGGGTGACGTTGGACACGGCCCTCCGGAGCGAGACGGCCCGCCGCTATCGAATCCGCAAGCTGCCGACCATGCTGATCCTGAGCCCCGAGGGCGGCGAACTGAACCGGCGCGAGGGCATGATCGGGGAAGTGCCCTTCCGCCAGGGCTTCCTGGACTGCGCGGACGTGTTCCGGGCGGACCCGAACCAGCCGCCCTCGTAGGGGCGCCCGGGGCGATCAGGCGCCCTGCCCCAGAAGCCACCGGGCGACCTTCCCGGCCGCATCGCGGCTCTTCGTGGCGGCGGCGGCCCCCCGCATTCGCTCCAGGCGTCGCGGCTCGCGGAGGATCGGCAGCAGCACGTCCCGCAGCCGGGGCGCGTTGACCTCGGCCACCTTGCCGTCCTCGCACAGCACCGCGGCGCCCGCCTCGCAGAGCGGCTGGGCGTTGAGCTTCTGGTGCTGATCGGCGTGGAAGGGGTACGGCATCAGGACGGCGGGCGTGCCGCTGGCGGCCAGCTCGGCGACCGTCCCCGCGCCCGCCCGCGACAGCGCCAGGTCCGCCGCCGCGTAGGCCAGGTCCATTCGCCGGCAGTACTCCAGCACGCGGATGGGCAGGGAGGCGGGGGAGACCCGGTCGCGTGCGGCCTTGGAGCGCCCGGTCACGTGCAGCACCTGCCACGTCTGCTCCACCTCCGCCAGCTCGTCCAGCAGGCAGCCGACCGCCTCGTTGATGGACGCGGCGCCCAGGCTGCCGCCGTTGACGAGAAGCGTCCTGCGATCCGGGCGGAGCCCGAAGTGCCGCAGGGCCTCCTGGCGCCGGGCCAGGGCGAACTCGCGGCGAACGGGGCAGCCCACCGCGCGAACCCTCGCCCGCGCCCGCCCCGCGAAGTGCCCGGCCGTGCCGTCGAACTGGGTGAAGATCGCATCGACCCGCCGGGCCAGCATGCGATTGGCCTTGCCGGGCACGGCGTCGGGGTTGAGCAGGCCGGTCCGCACGCCGGCCTTCGCCGCCCGGCAGACGATCGGCCCGGCCGCAAACCCCCCCAGCCCCAGCGCCGCCGCCGGGCGCAGGTCCGCGACCATCTGCCGCGCCTGGGCCGCCGACGAGAGATACGCCCGGGCGAATCCGAGCCAGCCGCGCAGCCCCCGCGGCATCGGCCGGACCGGCTGGGCCACCACCGCGTACTCCGTGCGGTGGAGGATCTGCCGGTCGATCGGCCGAGACGAGCACGCGAAGACCACCCTCGCCGCCGGCTCGAGGCGAGCCAGCTCCGCCGCCACGGCGAGACCGGGGTACACGTGCCCTCCCGTGCCGCCCCCCGCGAAGATGTAGATCGGATCTGCCAAGGCGCCTCCCAGCCCGCCGGCCCGGCGCCGCATCAGGGCGAGACGGCCGGTTTCCGCCTCGCCGGCGCGGCGGCCAGGTCGTCGGCGACGGGAGAGGCGTCCGCGTCGGCAACCGCCGCCGGTGGGCGATGGGCCGATACCGAGACGATCAGCGCCGTCGCGGCGGCCATCGTCAGCAGCCGCGTGCCGCCCAGGGAGATGAACGGGCAGCCCACGCCCGTCGGCGGGGCCGCCACCAGGTCCACCGCGACGTGCAGGACCGCCTGGAACGCGATGACGAAGCCGAGGGACCCCGCCAGCGTCCGCCCGAAGCCGTCGCCCGCGCGCATCGCCGCACGCCGGGCGTGCCACATCCACAGCAGCACCAGCCCGACCAGCAGCACCGCACCCACCAGCCCCCATTCCTCGCAGAAGACCGAAAAGATGAAGTCCGTCTCGCCTTCCGGGAGGAAGCCGCGCTTCAGCATGCCGCGCCCGAGGCCCTTGCCGAAATACCCGCCCGTGATGATGGTCAGCAGGCTCTGTCGGGCGTGGTACGCGCAGCGGTTGGCCTGGTCCCACGGGTCGACCATGGCCATGATCCGGGCCCAGCGGTACGGGCTCTGGCGGACCAGCAAGACGAAGGCCGATCCCGCCGCGGCGAGAAGCCCCACCAGGTAGCGGACGGGCACGCCGGCGAGGAACAGCACGGCGATGCCCGCGACGCTGATCAGCATGCCCGTCCCGAAGTCCTCGCGGACGACCATGCCGACGCAGCCGCCGATGACCAGGCAGGCCGGCACGAAGGTCTTGAGGAAGCTCCGCGGGTTCGTCTTCGGGCGCGTCAGCCACGCCGCCAGGAAGACGACCATGGACAGCTTGATGAGCTCGGACGGCTGGAAGCGAAGGGTCATCCCGGCCACGCGGACCTGGACCCATCGCAGCCGCTCGCCCACCTCGTGACCCAGGCCGGGCACGTACACCAGCCCGCCGGTGGCCAGCGCCAGGAGCATCGCCGCCGCCAGCAAGCCGGGCACGCGCCGCCGGGAGACGAGGCGGCGGTAATCCAGGCGCCAGAACGTCAGGAGCACGACGGCCGCCGCCGCGGCGTAGATCGTCTGCCAGACGTCGCGGCGGGCGCGCCAGGGCCCGGGCTCGGCCACCGAGGCCAGCGCGCTGTGGACCATCACCACGCCGAGGGCCAGCAGCCCCAGCGTCGCCAGGACCAGCCCCACCCCGGGGGAGTTGTCCTGCCAGGTCAGCGGGAGGTGCGTTCGCTTCCGTGCCATGTCCGATTCGCCTTCCCTCTTCCTTGAGGTCATCACGATCTCGCTACCGGAGCTTCAACGTCGCCAGCGCCAGGGCCGCGAAAATGATCCCCAGCAGCCAGAACCGCACCACCACTTTCGATTCGGACCAGCCGCCCAGGTGGAAGTGGTGGTGCAGCGGCGCGCAGCGGAAGATGCGCCGTCCCTGCATGCCGCCGCGGCCCTTGGTGAGCTTGTAGCAGCCGACCTGGAGAAGCACGCTGACGGCCTCCATGACGAAGACGCCGCCGGCGATGATCAGCAGGAGCTCCTGCCGGGTGACCACGGCGATGTACCCCAGCAGCCCGCCCAGCGGCAGCGAGCCGGTGTCCCCCATGAACACCTGCGCGGGATGGGCGTTGTACCACAGGAACCCGAGGCACGAGCCCATCATCGACGCGCAGACGATGGTCATCTCCTCCGACCCGGGCACCAGCGGCAGGTGGAAAAAGTTCGCCCACGCCCGCACGCCGACGATCTGCGAAAGCAGCAGCAGCACGGCGCTGACGATGGCGACGCAGCCGGCGGCCAGACCGTCCATGCCGTCGGTGAGGTTCACCGCGTTGGACGAGCCGACCATCGTGAAGGCCACGATGATGATGTAGGCCAGGATCGACAGCTCGATGGGCGGGATGCGGAACGGCAGGTAGAGGCAGTGGGCCGGCGTGCTCAACCGCCCGTAGCGGTAGGTGTAAATCCCCAGGATGACGGCCAGCCCGACCTGGAAGATGAGCTTCTCCCACATCCGGAGCCCCTCGCGCCCCGAGGGGATCTTGCCGGCGGACTGCCTCAGCTTCGTCCAGTCGTCCCACGCCCCGACGCCCCCCAGCCAGACCACCGCGATCAGCGCGTACAGCACGTAGCGGTTCCTCGTGTTGGCGAACAGGAGCACCGACACGAACACCGAGATCACGACCAGGATGCCGCCCATCGTCGGCGTGTTGGCCTTGTGGCGGGTGAGCTGATTCAGGTCGGCGTGGTCGAACTCCGGGCGCTCGCCGATCTTGCGCTTGATCAGGAAGCGGATCATCGTCGGGCCCAGCAGCAGCACCACGAGGAAGCTCATGACGGCCGCGCCGGCCATCCGCAGGATCAGGCCCTGGTAGAACAGGTAGATCAACGATCCGCTCCTTCCGACCCGCCGGCGGCCCCGCCCGCGTCGCTCTCGCCGAGCGCAGCACGGACGGGCGCGATCAAGGCCTCCATCGCCATCGCGCGCGATCCCTTGACCAGGACGGTGTCGCCTTCGCGGAGGAGCCGGCCCAGTTCCTCGGCGGCGGCGGCGCAGGCATCGAACGCCTCGGCCGCCAGGCCGCGCTCGGCCGCTCCCCTGGCGATACATCGACCCAGCGTCCCGACGGCAATGACCAAATCGACGCCCTTGTCGGCGAGGTCGCGTCCGGCCTGGTGGTGCAGGGCCTCGGCCTGCTCGCCCAGTTCGCGCATGTCGCCGACAAGGAGCACTTTGCGTCCGCCGGCCCCGGCCAGGACGTCCGCGGCGGCCGCCAGCGAAGCCGGGTTGGCGTTGTAGGCATCATTGATGAGGGTCCCGCCGGCCAACTCGATCCACTCCAGCCGCATCGCATCGCCGGCGAAGTCCGCCAGGCCCGCGGCGGCCTCGTCCTGCGTGAACCCGAACCGCTGCGCCACGGCCAGCGCCGCCAGGGCGTTGAGCGCATTATGCCGTCCCGGGAGGGGCAGGTCCACCCACAGCCGCCCGTTCACCTCGAACCGCTGGTGCCGCCCGAGCGGCTCGTAGCCCGTCAGGCGCAGGTCGGCCGATTCGGCCTGCCCGAATCGGATCAGGCGCCGCCGGTACGCGCGGACGGCGCGGGCGAGCTCCTGGCTGTCGCCCCAGATCACGCCGAGCCCCTCGGGCGCCAGGGCGCCGAGGATCGAGGCCTTCTCCACCGCCACGCGCGGCACGCTGCCGAGCCGCTCCAGGTGGGCGGGCCCCACCGACGTGACGACCGCCACGTCCGGCGAGGCCATCCCCGCCAGCGCGGCGATCTCCCCCGGCGCGTTCGTGCCCAGCTCGCAGATGACGTAGTCGTCGCCCGGGGAGATGCCCAGCAGCGTCAGCGGCACGCCGACGGCGTTGTTGAAGCTCTTCGGGCTGCACGTGCCCCTCAGGCGGCGCGACAGGACGTGGTGCGCCATGCGCTTGACCGTCGTCTTGCCGTTGGAGCCCGTGACGGCTACCACCGTCCCGCCGAACTGTCGGCGGTGGAACGCGCCCAGCTCGCCGAGGGCCTTCGTCGTGTCGGCCACGCCGATCAGCCCGCCGGGGAAGGCCCCCGCGACCTCGGCCGGAAGCTCCGCGTCCAGCGCCACGACGGCCGACAGGCAGCCCGCGCCCGCCGCCTGCCCAAGGAAGCCGTGCGCGTCGAACCGCTCGCCGCGCAGGGCGAAGAACAGCTCGCCCTCGCCGGCGGCGCGGGTGTCCGTGCTGACGCCTCGCACGGTGACGGGCTTGCCGCGGGCCAGCCAGCGGCCGTGCACCGCCTGGCGAATCTCCTCCAGCATCAGGGGCCTCATCGGGCCTTCTCCGCGCCGTGCAGGATCTCGGCGGCGACCTCCACGTCGTCGAAGTGGATCCGCCGATCGCCGAGGATCTGGTAGGTCTCGTGCCCCTTGCCGGCGATGAGGACGATGTCGCCTTCCCGGGCGTGGGCGACGGCGGCGGCGATGGCCGACCTGCGGTCGGGCTCGACGACCGCACGCCGCCGGGCGGCGTCGCTCAGCCCGGCACGGATCTCCTCGATGATCGCGCCGGGCTCCTCGCTCCGCGGGTTGTCGGACGTGATGACCACCTCGTCGGCCAGGGCCTCGGCCACGCGCGCCATCCGCGGGCGCTTCGTGCGGTCCCGGTCGCCCCCGCAGCCGAACACCACGATGAGCCGCCCGCGCGTGACCGGGCGCAGCGCGGCCAGCACGTTCCTCAGGGCGTCGTCGGTGTGGGCATAGTCCACGAAGACCTGGAAGGGCACGTCGCCCGCGACACGCTCGAGGCGCCCGGGGATGCACTCCACCTGCGCGAGGGCGTCGGCGATCGCCCCCAGCTCCACGCCGAGGGCCAGGCACGCCCCCGCGGCGGCGAGGCAGTTGTACACGTTGTGCCGCCCGATCAGCGGCGTGTGGGCCTCGACCCGCCGCGACCCGAGGAGGAAGGCATAGTCCGTGCCCGTCTCGTCGATCCGGTCGACCTCCGCCCACAGCTCGGCCGCGCTGCTCAGCCCGTACCACCGCACCGGCGCCGCCGTGGCGTCGGCCATGTCCTGCCCGGCGGGGTCGTCCCGGTTGATCACGGCCGCCGCATCGCGAGAGAGGCCCTCGAAGAGCCGGCGTTTCGCCGCCCGGTAGGCGGCCATCGAGCCGTGGTAGTCCTGGTGATCGCCGGAGAGGTTCGTGAAGACCGCCACGTCGAACTCGACGCCGGCGACGCGGCGCTGGTCGAGCGCGTGGGAGGAGGCCTCCATAACGAGGTGGCTCCTGCCGCCGGCGGCCATCTGCGCGGTCAGCTCCGCCAGCGTGACGGGATCGGGCGTGGTGGTCCCGGCCGGAACGCTGCGCTCGCCCGTGTCGTAGTGAATGGTGCCCACCAGGGCCGGCGAATGCCCCGCCGCCGCCAGGACGGCGCGCACGAGATGCGCGCAGGTGCTCTTGCCGTTCGTGCCGGTAATGCCCACGCAGGAGAGCTTCCGGACCGGCCAGCCGCGGATCGCCTGGGCCAGGCGAGACAGCGCCGCGCGCGTGTCGTCGACGACGGCCCACGCCGTATCCGCGGGAACCGCCGAGGCGTCCTCGCAGACGACCGCCGAGGCCCCGGCGGCCCGGGCCGCCGGAATGTAGCGGTGGGCGTCCTGCTCCGTGCCCCGAACCGCCACGAAACAACAGCCCGCCCGGCAGCGGCGAGAATCGGCCACCACGTCCTTCACGTCGGCGTCGCCGTGGATCTGTCGCGACTTCAGCCCGGCTTCCGCCAACAGTTCGGTAAAACGCATGGCCCGCGTTGTCTGTCCCTCGCGGAGTCCTCCCCGAGGGCCGCACTGTCCTCGCCGCCGCCTCGGGCGGGATTGTTTTCGCCGGCCGGGATCGCCGCACCCCGAGTGCGGCGAGAGCCCGGGCCAACGCTGGGAATTCGCCGTTGCTGGCCGTCAGCGGTCAGCCATGTGCTCTCCGTCTTGGACGCCTCGCATCGTCCGTTGCTCCCACCGGGTCGCCGGCGGCTTCTGAGATCACCGCTCGCTCGCCAGGGCGTACCCGGCGGACCGCGTCCAGGTCGACCCCGGCTTGTCGGCCGGGACGTCCAGGTACGTCAGCGTCTCTTCCAGGACCTTCTTCACGTACGGGCCCGCTACCTGGGAACCGTAGTGCCCCTTGGCGTGCGGCCAGAACACCGAGATCAGGCAGACCACGCGCGGGCTGCGGGCCGGGGCGCCGCCGACGAACGTCGCGGTGAAGGCCCCCGGCACGTAGCCGCCGCGCCCGGCGATCTGGGCCGTGCCCGTCTTGCCGAAGCTCGTCCAGTGCGTCAGCTTGCTCCGCTTGCCCGTGCCCCGCTTGACCACCTGCTGGAGCACGGCCAGCGACTGGGCGGCCGCCGACGGCTTCAGCACGCGGCGAACGACCTTCGGCTGGTTGCGGTAGACGACCTCTCCGCCGGGGCGGCGGACCTGCTCCACCAGCCGCGGCTGCATCAGGTATCCGCCGTTGGCGATCGCCGAGAAGGCCATCACCAGTTGCAGGGCGGTCACCGAGATCTCCTGCCCGAACGGCACGCGGCGCATGCTGTAGCCGTCCCACCGCCGCAGGGGGCGGATGATGCCGGCGCTCTCGCCCGGCAGGCCGAGCGCCGTCTTCTCGCCGAAGCCGAACCGCCGCGCCCACTCGTGCAGCGCCTGGTTGCCGAGCTTCTCGCCGACCTTCGCCATGCCGATGTTGCTGGAGTGGACGACGACGTCCTCGACGGTGAGGTAGCCGTAGCGGTGCCCGTGGTCGGTGATTCGCCCGCCGCGGGAGGCGTGGTAGACGCCGTCCTCGCAGTAGATCTTGGTCTGGTAGCTGGCCAGTCCCGCGTCGACCGCGGCGGCGGCGAAGATCGGCTTCAGGGCGCTGCCGGGCTCGTACGGCATGCAGATGGCCCGGTTGACCATCCGCCCGGGCGGCGTCGACGAGAACCGCGACGGATCGAACGACGGCACGGAGCACATGGCCAGCACGTCGCCCGTCATCGGATCGACGACGATGCCCGTTCCCCACTCGGCCTGGAACTCCGCGACGGACTCGGCCACGGCGCCCTGGAGCGATTGCTGGACGACCGCGTCGAGGGTGAGGAAGGCGTCGCAGCCGTCCTTCGGCGCCCGGCAGAGCTGGAGGATCGGCCAGATCGGTCGCCGGCGCGCGTCGGCGAGCATGACGCGCCGCCCGTCGTGCGCCGCCAGGCGGCGGTCGAGGCTCAGCTCCATGCCCCCGCCGCCCTTGCCGTCGTGTCGGCGGAAGCCCAGGACGGTGGCCGCCAGCGAGGCGCTGGGGTACTCGCGGCGCCATTCGTAGACGATGCCCACGCCGGGGAGCTTCCGGGCGCGGAGGGCGTCACACTGGGCGGTCGCGATGGCGTGGCGGACCCACACGAATCGCCGCAGCCGGCGGCGGATGATCCGGTTCTGGATCTCGACCGGGTCCATCGACAGCACCTCGCCCAGGGCGATGCTCACCTCGGCGATCTCCTCGTCCTCCATGAGCATGGGGTCGACGTAGCAGCTCGGCACGCGCCGACTGACCGCCAGCGGAACGTAGCTGCCCCGCGTGCGGGCAAAGATGCTGCCCGGGCGCCCGGGAAGCGGGACGATCATCCGCTGCTGACGCTCGGCCTTCTCGGCGGCCTGGTCGCCGTAGCGCAGCAGCCACCACAGCCGAACGCACAGCCCCAGCACCAGCACCGCCAGCAGGGCGAAGACCAGGTTCGCCCGCCACGGGCGCGTCCGGTGCGGCGACGGGGCGTCGGGGGGGGGCTTCGGGCCGCCGGTTGTCCTGCGGTTCCGCAACAAGGGCTGGAGTCCTTTCCTTCGTTCGCTCCGCCGCCGCGGCACACGGCCCGCGCCCTCCGCCGGGCCGGGCCGCGCCCGGGCCTCAGCGACGACCGTCCACCGGCTCGTAGGCCAGCGCCCGCGGCGCGGCGAAGCGGCTGGTGAGCCTCACGTCCATCTGCCGGGCTCGCCGGCGTACCCGGTGCGGGGCCGTCAGGCGACCGAGGATCGCCTGCTGGTCGTACAGCGCGCGCCGCAGGTGGATCTGATCGAGCTGGAGACGATGCACCTGATGGTGGGCGCGGGTCTCCGCCCGGCGGATGTGGACCATGCCCACCGTGATGCTCGCCAACGCCGCGATAACCAGGACGATCCTCACCGGTCGCTCCTCCGGAGGGGTTAGCTGGGGATCTGGAGCCTCATGCCCACCTGGAGAGAGTGCGGGCTGCGCAGCCGATCGCGATTGGCCTCGTAGAGCTTCCGGACCGTCTCGGGGCTGTCGTCCCGCAGGAGCCGGCGGGCGATGCCGGTCAGGCAGTCGCCACGCCGCACCACGTACCCGCGCGAGGCGCCGCGGGACGCCTCGCGCCGGCCAAAGTGCCGCCCCAGCTCGTCCACGTCCAGCTCGACGACCCGCTCTCCGGACCCCCGGCGCCGCGGCGCGGGGGCCGGCGCGAGGGCAGCCGGGCGGGCAGGCGGGCCAAGGCGAGACGCTGCCCCGCCCGCTTGGGCCACCGGCTGCACCTCGCGACCCGGAAGCGGGGGAATCACAAGCTCCTGCTCGATACTCAACGTGGATTCATCCGGCAGGGCCGACTTGTTGGCGTTGTAGATCCGCTTGTACTCGAGGTCCTTGCCCCGGCCGTAGACCTTCCGGGCAATCCGGATCAGCGTGTCGCCGGGCTGAACGACGTACACTCGCCGCCGCGGTGCCCGCGCCACCGGCGGCGGAGGCCGGCGCGACTCGACGGCGGCATCCCGGGGCTCCACCGTGGCCGCCAGCACGGCCGGACGCGGGTGGACCTGGGCCTCCACGAGGCTCCGCGCGCCGGCGATCCCGGGGCGATGGCTGAGCGTCGCCTCCACGACGGCGCCCGGGCCGGGGGCCACGGACCCGGGCGGACCGGACAGGCTGGCGACGGCGCGGCCCGCCTCCGGCAGCAGCGGCACGTCCTCGATCGACGGGGCGTGCCCGTAGGCGCCCAGGTACTCCTCCTCGGCGGGCGGCACGGGCGGCGCGGCGTCCGTGCCCGTCAGTTCGCTCAAGATCAGCCCGAAGGCGATGATGAACACCATTCCCACCAGCAGCCCAAAGCGCGTCTCTTTCGTCATCGTCTCGCTCTCCGCACAGGGGGCCTATCCGGTTCTCTCAATCGCGCGCAGTTTCGCGGACCTCGACCTCGGGTTCTGCGCCACTTCCGCCGCCGTCGCGACGACCGGCTTCCTCGTCAGGACAGCCGCCGCGCCGCGTTCGGCCAGCCGCGCAAAGCTCCTCTTGACCCGGCGATCCTCGAGAGAGTGAAAGCTGATCACGCCCGCCCTGCCGCCCGGGGCCAGGATGTCCGGCAGGTGCGCCAGGAACCTCTCGAGGCACTGCGGCTCGCGGTTGACCGCCGCGCGCAGGGCCATAAAGGTGCGGGTCGCCTCGTGAACGCCCCGCCGGCGTTTCCGGACGGCCGGGGGGATCGCCCCGGCGACGATCCGCGCCAGCGCCAGCGTCCGCTCGATTCGGTTTTCCTTCCTCGCGGCGACGATCGCCCGTGCGATCCGGCGGCTGTACCGCTCCTCGCCGTACGTGTAAATCAGATCGGCCAGCTCGCACTCCGCCAGCCCGTTGACCAGGTCGGCGGCGGTCCGCGCCGCGTCCCGGTCCATCCTCATGTCCAGCGGCCCGTCCACGGAGAAGCTCAGCCCGTAGGCGGGGTCGTCCAACTGGCTGGAGGCGACACCCAGGTCCGCCAGGACCAGGTCCGCCTGCGTCTCGCCCGCCTCGGCCAGCACGTCCGGGGCGTTCGCGAAGTTCGCCTGGAACAGCCGCACCCGCTGCCCGAAGGGCCGCAGGTTCTCGCGGGCGCGTGTCAGGCTGGCTTCGTCGAGGTCGATGCCGATCAGTCGGGCGCGGGCGCCGGCGTCATCGAGAAGTGCGTGGGCGTGGCCGCCGAGGCCGACGGTGACGTCGAGCAGGAGGCGTCGCCCGGCGGGACGCAGCAGCCGCAACACCCCGGCTCGCAGGACGGGCAGGTGTTCCGAACCGCGCCGCGGCATGGCCGACGCACCCGCTCACGCCAGCGCGACGCCACCGGGCGTGCCGCCCGCCGCCAACGCCGTCCGCGCCGAAACCGACAGCTCAACCCGATCATACTCACCCCCCAGGTCCCGAACGCGGGCCAAGCGTCTTGCCAGCTCCAGCAGGCGCTGCCGGTTCCCATCGCTGAGGCGCGACGGGGTGGCCAGTTGGCACCGCAGTTCCGCAAGACGCCCCTGCGCGCTTCCTTGCCGCCGGGGCGCCTCGCTCTGGGCTTCCTGGGGGATGAGCATGTCTCGAGACTCCTTTCTCATCGGGTTGGATCTCGCGTCGTCGCCGGCGGAGTCCAGCCTTCTTCCGCCGACACGACCTGGTAGTTGTCAGCCGTCCGTCTCGCTGGCGGGGGCCTTCTGCCTTCGCAGCCGCGCCGCCGCCTCTCGCAGCATCTTGCCGTAGCTCGGCAGGCCCTTCTCGACGTGGGCGTTCCATGCGTCGCGCGGCCAGATGTGAACCCGGTCCATCTCGCCCACCAACGTGACCTTGTGGGTCAGCTCCGCGCGCTCCAGCGACTTCTCCGGAAGCACGATTCGCCCCTGCTTGTCGGGCTTCACCATCCGTGCAATGCCCCACAACAGGTCCATGCCCGCCGCCTCCGACTCCGGGGCCGGCAGGGGCGAGCGGTCCAGCACGTCCACCAGGCGGCGGTAGTACTTGCTGGGGTACAGCAGGAGGTGGCGCTCGGAGCTCAGGACGAGGTAGAACCTCTCGCCGTCTTGTTCGGCATCGATCAGCTCGCGGAGGGCAAATGGGATCGCAAGCCTATGTTTTGCATCGACTTGCTGCTCGAATTCCCCTACGAACAGGGCCATCTATGCGTCCTCTCACCGCTAGCTGGGATGTGCAGGGGGAGTTAACCACAGATAGGGAATGCATGCAAGCCAAAAACTCTGAGAAAATCCCGCTTGGCTTCATCCGAGGCCCCGTCCGGGCCGCTTCAGACCCATCATCTCGGTCCGAAAGTGGCCCGTCACGCGACATCTTGTAGAGCGCTCGGCGATGGGCGGACGGCTTTTTTTTCTCCGCCGCATCACCGGGCGCCGTCCCGCCGGGCTGTCGGACCCGCCCCCGTCCTGCCAGGCGCGCCGTCCATGTGGATTTATCAAAGAGCCCGCCGCGATCGCGCGAGCCCACACCGGCCCGTGTTTCGGGGTATCGGCGCGATCGTCTCCTTTGCATGAGCCGAATCCCGGGGCGCGTGTCGGGTCCGCGGACGCAAGCGCCGGCGCAGCCGCAAGCGAGATCCACCCCGGAAACAGCGGCGGCCCGGCCACCCCGGGAACGGGTAGCAGCCGGGCCGCAGGTTACGGCTCCCCTATCCTCCCTCGATCCGGACGTCGGGGCGCCCGGGCCGTCGGGCGCGTGTGCGCATCACAGCTTCAGGCCGCTCAGGGCCTCCAGCATCACCACCAGCGAGACGGGCTTGCCCGACGGCTGCTTGGCGTTCTCGATGCCCTTGGCCGCCTGGCCGGGCGAGGAGCTTGGCCCGGCGCCGAGCCCCCATGCCACCTTGGGGGCCTTGACCGTGGCGAGGACGGTGGCCTTCGCCGCGCGTTTGGCCGCCTTCAGGGCCGCCTTCTTGAGCTTCTTGGCGGCCTGCCGGGCGGCCCGGAGAGGCTTCCGGGACGGTTTGGTCTTGGCCGAAAGAACGTAGTCGCCTTCCGTGCCGTTGGTGGCCTCGACCTGCACGTAGTACGTCCCGCCGGCCTTCGGCGCCCGGAATCGCACGGTACGTCGGCCCTTGGCCAGCAGGTTGCCGTCGGCGTCGTAGACGGACACCTGCGGCCGGAGCCCGTTGAGGCCGTCTTCCTGGCCCGGCGTGAACACCTTGGCCATCAGCAGCTCGAAGGAGCCGAGCTCCACGGCGTAGCAGTCCACGTCGGCGGGCGTGAGAGCCTTGGCGCCCTCGGGGGCGCCGTCGGCGACGCTGCCGACCGCCCAGAGCCGCTGATCGACCTTCGCCCCGGCCAGGCCCTGGGCACGGTCGACGCCGCCGTTGTCCTCCAGGTCGCTGATGGCGTTGCGGTTGACGACCAGCTCGTAGTCGCCCTCGCCGGCGACGCGCACGTAGTACGTGCCGCCTTCCTCGGCGAGGAAGTTGCCGATCGCCAGATCGACGTTCTCCGCCGCCTCGCCGGCGGCCAGCGCGTTGCCCTCGGCGTCACAGAGCTGGAGCTCCAGATCGCCCTCGCCGATGCCCACCAGCGACAGGCTGGCCGACTCGCCGGCCGCCAGGTCGAAGCTGTAGTAGTCCGGCGTGCCTCCTCCCCCGCCGGGGTAGCTCAAATCCAGCGTCACGTCGATCACGCCCGGCGCGACCGCCGAGGAGGGCGTCACGGTGAAGGTGATCACGCCGTCGGCGGCAAGCTGGGCGAGCTGGTCCCGCGTCAGCGAGACCTCCGTCGTGCTGTACAGGCCCGTCAGCCCGTCGTCGACGAAGACGTCGCCGAGCAAGATGCCCTCCGCTTCGAGGGTCAGGTAGCGGCTCGGCCCGTACAGGTTGGCCAGGGCCGTGATCGCCAGCACGCCGTCGCCGCCCGGCGCCGTCGCGTCGGGCAGGTCCAGATCGATCGACGGCACCTTGTCGGGATTCATCAGGAACCCGTAGAAGTTGTGGCTGCAGTAGTAACCGGGGCCGCCCCCGCCGTCGGCCGTGCCGAGCACGGCGGCCTGCTGCGGCCCGAAGGGGCTCTCCCCGTCCCGCAATGGCACGAGGTAGTCGAAGGTCAGCGGCTGGGCGTTGGCCACGTCGTTGTTGGCGTGCCCGCCGTTGAGCTCCTCCTCGATGGCCGGCTGGACCAGCGCGACGGGCTCGTAGGCCACGGCCGCGGCGAGCGGCTCGCCGAGGGCCACGGCAGAGAGCAAGAACCGCGGCTCCAACAGCTCCAGGCGAGCCGGTCCGGCGGATCCCATCAACGTTCTCTCGGTCATGACTGTCTCCCCTTGGGAAGGCCCGCACGCGCGCGGCAAGCCGCGGCATCGGGCAGGTGGTCTGCGTCGGGGGAGCCGGCCGGCGGATCAAACGGCGGAGGTTGGGAGCCGTGGGATGGCGGTCCAATCCGCTGGGACGGCCCGCGCCGTCGCTCTGGAGGAACCTCGTGACAAGTGGCTCGGAGTGCGTTGGGCAGGTCCCCCGGCCGTCTGGGTGCCGGGTTCTTCTTCGCCCTCTATGGCAAAGGTACGATCCCCGGCCGCCTCCCGCAAGCGTCCCGCGGCCCCCACGGCGCCGCGCGCCGACCCGCGGCCCGGGCGACAGGCGAATCGTATCCTGCCAGTAGAGAGGGCATGCCATGCGTACCTGTCGGCCAGGTGTTTCGTGCGATCGACGGGGGGTCGTCTTCATCACTGCTCTCGTTCTCGTGACGGTTGCGGCCTCGCTGGGTGTGGTGATCTGCTGGGCATCCATGAGCAATCTCCAGCAGGCGCACAACCACAGCAAGTCGCAGCGCGCCGCGATGCAGGCGGAGAGCGGCCTGGCGTACCTCACCTACCTGCTGCGCCAGGCAAGCCTTCCGCTGGCCGGGACGGACCAGGCCATCTTGGACCCCTTGGCGGAGCACTTGTCCGACTGCCTGGACCAGGGCGCCGCCATGGGCGGGGCGACCGTGTCGTATGACGGCACGACGATCTCCGTGCCGTGGATGCGGAAGGACGACTCGCAGGACGGCTTCAGCGCGGAGCTGTGGATGGCCGAGCCGAACGTCCTCCGCGTGTGGGTCCTGGGGCGGGCCGGCGACGTGTACCGGAAGGTCCAGATCGACTGCAACGCGACCGGCGGCCACCCGATCTTCGGCTTCGGCATCTCCTCCAAGGGGCCGATCTGCTTCGAGAACAACATCGAGGTGCGGGGGCAGAACGACCCCTCGGAGGCCCGGCTGCTGTCGATGGCGCCGGGGCTCGCATTCCGCCTCGAAGACGACTTGACGCTCGACGGGGACGTCTACGCCCCGGACCCCAACGCGACGGTGAACGTCAACGGCACGGGCACGATCGCCGGCGTGCCCATGTGGGACCCCAACGTCTACGACCACGTGCACATCGGCGAGGGCTTCCCGAGCTTCCCCGAGATCGACACGTCCGTCTTCGAGGGCTTCGCCACGGCCATCGTCGACAGCAGCGTCGAGACAGACGGGACCAGGAACTTCAAGAACATCCGGATCAAGGCCGGCACCAACCCGAGCTTCTCGGGCACGATCAACATCCAGGGCGTCGTCTTCATCGAGCAGCCCAACAAGGTCACGTTCGGCGCCGGCACGACGATCACCGGCGTCATCTGCACGGAGGCGGCCACGCCCGGACCCGACAACCTCATCAAGTTCGAGAACGGCACGTACTCCTACGGAACCGACGAATTGCCGGACATCGCACCCTTCCGGGAGATCCGCGAAATGACCGGCTCGTTCATCCTCGCGCCCGGCTTCCGCGTGAAGTTCGAGAACGACTCCGGCGTGATCAACGGCCTCATTGCCGCCGATCACGTGAAGTTCGAGAACGCCTTCAACGGCACGCTCCGCGGGGGGATCATCTGCTACGGCGACGACGAGATCGTGGCCGAGAACCTCTCCTGCTTCACCATCGACCACGACAAGTACAACGACGTCCCGGCCGGCTTCGTGGTCGACGAGCGCCGCCTCGTGCCCAACGCGAACAGCTACGTCGAGCCCTGACGGCTCTGCCCGCACCTCCGCCACCAGCCGCTCCCTTGCGGAGCCCACCCCCCTCGCGCGCCCTTCCTGCGCGACTCCTAAAGCGGCCGGTCGCGGCGTCCGATAGGGGACAACGGCAGGGATGCCCGCCTGAAATGGGGGATCGATGTACGCACGGAGGGCGTCACAGCCCATGATCTACTACAAGTGCTTTGTGTGCAGCACCGAGATGGAATCCCCCAGTTGCCTGGCCGGCAGCACCGAGAAGTGCCCGCAGTGCGCAGTGCGGAACTGGGTGCCCCAGCACAGCGTCCCCGGCTGCGAGGCGGCGTTCCTCGCGCCGGCCGGCGTGCCGCCGAGGCCCGGCGGAGGCGGTTTCCTGAAGGAACGGCTTTGGGGCCCCTTCCGCAAGTGGCGGACCGCGGCCGGCTGAGCTCCCGCCGACGCGGCGACGCGTCGCCGCGCCTCAGGCTGTGGCCGGCTCGCGGCGCATGGCCAGCACGGTGATGTCGTCCGGCGCGCCGATCGGCCCGCGGAATTCCGCCGCCGCCTGCACGATGCGGTCGGCCAGCACCCGGCCGGAGTCGGGCGGCACGTCCCGCAGCATCTCGCACAGGCGCTCTTCGCCGAACAGCTCCCCGGAGGGGGACGGGCTCTCGGTGATCCCGTCGGTCACCAGCACCAGCGCCGAGCCGGGCGGCAGCTCGGCTCGCTCGGCTACGAAGGGGCAGTCGAACGGGCCGACCGGCAGGTTGGTGGGGCGCCCCAGGAACCGCGCCTCGCCCCCCGGGCCCACCCGCACCGGCAGGAGGTGCCCCGCGTTGACGTACTCCAGCTCGCCCGACCCCGGGTCGAACAGCCCCACCACCAGCGTGACGAACATCCCGTCGGGCATGTGACGCTGGAGGTGGCGGCTGAGGCGCCTCACCGCCTGCGGCAGGTCCCGACCGACGGCCAGCGCCGTCCTCGTCGCCGTGTGCACGATCGCCACCACCATCGCCGCGGCCAGGCCCTTGCCCGAAACGTCCCCCACGGCGATGACGATCTGACCGTCGGCCCGCTGCCAACAGTCGCAGTAGTCGCCCCCGACGACCATGGCCGGCCGGTACACCGTGGCGACCTCCACGCCCGGCGTCGCGATCGAGGCCAGGGGCGTCAGCTTGGCCTGGATCTCCCGCGCCAGGTTCAACTGCTGATCCAGCGCGCGGCGTTCGGCCCGGGCCTCCGACAGCAGCAGCGCCTTGCGGGCGAAGGTGACCTGCCGCGCGGCGGCCTGCACGTAGTCGAGCAGCCCGCTTTCGGCCGGGACGGCGGGGACGTCCAGGTACAGCACGTCCATCATCTCGCCGGCTTCGCCGATCGGGGCGCAGAGGACCGACCGCGGCTTGAGCTCGTCCACGACGGTCAGGTCCATTCTCGCCTGCTCGCCGCCCGCGCCCCCCGCCATGACCGACGCGCCCGAGGACCGGACCGCCTCCAGCACGCGGCGCGACACGTGCAGGCCCGGCGCGTGGGGCGCCGTCTGCGGGGCGTCCCGGCCGCCGCGGCGAAACGACAACGTCGTGGGCGATCTCGGCAGCGCCGCGCCCGCCGGCGGGACGCGCAGGATCATGGCCACGCTGCCCTCCGCGTCCGCCAGGTGGCGACACACGAAGGGATACAGCTCCCCCGGCTCCGACAGGCCCGCCAGCTCGTCCACCAACCGGTTCAACTGCTTCAGGCGGCTGTCGGAGAGGGTCTCCTCCCGGCCGGCCTTGGTCGTCAGCACCTCCGATCGGCCGACGTCCTCCGTAAGCGTCGTCGCCGCCGTGGACTCCTCCGGCGGGATCTCTCCGGTGTCCTCCTCCTGCGCCACGGTGAGTGAGAACACGCCGATGCGGATCTCCTCCCCTGGGCGGACGGCCTGCGCCTGGACCTGCTGCGGACCCACCCACACGCCGTTGCGGCTGTCCAGGTCCTCCACGACCCAGCGGCCGAACGGGTCCCGGTAGAGCCTCGCGTGCTGGCGGGAGACCGTCCGGCTGTCCAGGACGACGTCGCAGTCCGAATGCCGGCCGATGACGACGCCGGCAGGGGCGAGCGGGACACGCTTCTCGTGGCCCGCGCCGGAGACGAACAAGCTCGCGTCACCCATGGCGACCTCTGTGCCCCAGACCATTCCGCGCCTTGTGCCGAAGGCGATTCGCCGCGTCGGCGACACCCCCGCCGGACGACATCGCCCGCGCCCCGGCCTGCTCGCAGGCACTTCCCGCGCGCGGCCCCCGGCCGGAACAGCTTCTCTACCGCGGCCGGATCGTGGAGCGGCCGCCACGGGCTGCGCGCCCCCACTGGGCGTTGGCGGGCTCGAACCACCGACCTCTTCCTTGTAAGGGAAGCGCTCTAGCCAACTGAGCTAAACGCCCGCACGGGATACTATATACGCCGACGGGCATTCCCGCAAGGCCGCAAGCGGCGCCGCGCGAACGAGCAGGCCGCCCGGTTCGATCCGTGAACCGGACGGCCTGGAGGGCAGAGGTCACCGACGACGGCCGGGCGCCGTCTCTCGGTCGATCGCGTGGGCTCAGGCGGCGACGAACCCGTCGACGAGGGCCGCCCGGATCTTGCCCAGCGCGTGGTTCTGGATCTGGCGAACCCGCTCGTTGGTCAGGCCGACCATCTTCCCGACCTGGGCCAGTGTCTTGCGCTGGTCGCTGGAGATGGCGAACCGCTCCATGATGATCGTCCGCTCCACGTCGGTCAGGTTGGCGTGGTTCTGGGCGAGGACCTCGCGGACGGCCTCGACCGAGTCCCTCCGCTGGACCTCGTGGCGGTTGACGTCCCAGTCGCTGCGCTCCATGTCCGGGTCGTACTCCGTGGGGAAGCGCTGCCGGTACCGCCCGGTCTTGCTGGCCAGGCGGTTGAAGCTCTTGAGGATCGCGCGGCAGGCGTACGTGGAGAACTTGAAGCCCCGGGAGACGTCGAACTTCTCCACGGCCCGCAACAGGGCCATGTTGCCTTCCGAGACCACCTCGCCGAACTCGACGTTGGGGATCTTGGTCCGCTTGGCCATCGCCAGGACCAGCGCGAGGTTGGCGCGAACCAGGTCGGCCCGGGCCTTCATCGCCCGCTGGTACCACCGGATCATCTCGCGCCCCCGCGCGGTGGTGACGCGCCGAAGCTGGGCCTGGACCAGCTCAGCCAGCCGATGGCGCGCGTAGTTGTACCGGAGGAACAGGACCGCCTCCTCCTTCGCGCTGAGGCGCGCCCGGCGCCCGCGAGCCGGCGCGACGTCGCCGGCCGCCTCCGGGAAGCTCGTCCATCGGGGGATCTGGATGTCCTCGCACGCCGCGCCGAAGAGTTCCTGCTCGGTCTGTCGCAATTGGAACGAGGGGTGGGCGACGTAGTCCACGTCGGCCGGGATCCGGGCGTAGAGCCCCCGCTCCTCCTCGGTCAGCGCCCTGGGCGTGCCCAGGGAGGCCGCGTCGGCGCCGCCCTTGCGGCCGGGACGTGTACGTTGGGCTGCATGGCTCATTGTCATCCTTCCTTTCGTGTCCTGCGTGCCGTCGGCACGGGGACGGTTGCGGATCGCCCGGCAACATTAAATCAAGTACTTGTTATCAGCTTTTTATCCCAAAGACAGGCCCGCTCGACCGGGCCTCGTTTGCTCACCTGTAATAGTATAATTCTAGTACTACTTGTCAAGTATAAAATCGCCCAACATCGCCTGGATCTTGGGCAGGCGTCGTCGACGGAGGGCTTGTCGCGGCCCTGCATGGCCTTTCCAGACACCGCAAAGCCTTTTTGGCTGGATAGTTAGCTGGATTCGGTCCGATGAGGAACCGGGCCGGGCCCCGTGGCGCGGCCGCTCCGCGCTGCCGAGATCGGGCGCAAAAAGGCCACGCGTCGGTGGGAAGTGGACACTTGGGCGGACGGCACATCCGCGCGCGTCGCCCGCCGCCGCGGTCGGCCTTCTCCTCGCAAGAAAGGCCCGCAAGGGCGATGGCGGCCCAAGACGGCCCCGCGGCGACACGGGCGGGGCTACTTCCTGCCGGTCAGCCGCCGCAAAAGCATCTCCTCGCCGGAGCGGTTGCCTTCCACGAGGTGGCCGAGGAGCTGGAGCGCATAGCCGGCCACGAACACCGCCGCCGCCAGGAGCCACTGCCGGCACGCCAGCAGCACGGGCGCGGCGACAAAGCAGGCGGGAATCCCCAGCATGTGCAGGTAGAAGTTGGTGGTGTTGCGGTGGCGTGTTCGCCAGTGAGCGAGCCAGTTTGCCAGCCAGGTTGTGAGGGATCTCGCCATGGTCGCAATGAGGTGCGTCTCGCCCCGGCCGGGCCGGGGGCTCAAAGGACGATCTTCAGGCCGTAGAGGGTCTCGTAGATCGTATTCAACAGCATGCCGAGGAAGAAGTCCAGCGCGAGGATGGCCATGGTGCTGGCGACGAAGCTCTGGGTGCAGGCCCGCCCGACGCCGGCGGCGCCGGCGGTGCACTTGAAGCCCTTGTAGCAGCAGATCAGGCTCATCGCCATGCCGAAGAAGATGCTCTTGATGGGCCCGTAGAAGATGTCGAAGTACTCGACGGTTCGGGCGGCGTGCCGCCAGAACTCCGCGCCGTTGACGCCGTAGATGTGCACGCTGATGACGTAGCCGCCGAGGATGCCCATGAAGTCGCCGTACATCACCAGGACGGGGATCAGCAGCACGCAGGCCAGGAACCGCGGCACGACCAGCACGCGGATCGGGTCGGCCCCCATCGCGCGAAGGGCGTCGATCTGCTCGGTGACGCGCATGGTGCCCAGTTCGGCCGTCAGCCCGCCGCCGACGCGGCCGGCGAGCATTATCCCCGCCAGCACCGGGCCCAGTTCCCGCAGGACGGAGAGGTTCACGATGGTGCCCATCTGGGCCACCATGCCGATGGCCTTGAACTGCGAGACGGCTTGGACGGCCAGGACCATCCCCACGAAGGCCCCCGTGACCATCACCACGGGCACGCTGCGCGTGCCGATCTCGTAGAGCTGGGGGAACAGCGACCGCAGGTTCCGCCACCGCCACGCGCCTTCGAAGATCCAGATGAAGGTGCGCCCGCAGAACCGGCAGAAGTCGCCGAAGGTGTCCAACTGCTGGACGGTGTGTCGGCCTAGAACTGCGATGATCGCCATGCCGGGAGCCTCGGCGCACTTCTACTGCGGTCGGCAGGCCAGGTCAAGGCCCGGTCCCCGCGGCTGCATCCCGAGAACTCACATTCCAGCCGGCTCCCCGCGGCTCGCCCCCGCGGCCGGCACACCGCGCGACGCTTCAGTCCCCGCCCCCCTCGTGACGGGGCGCGGTTCGGCGTCTCGCGGCGTACCGACCGGTCGCGGCCCGCTTCGGCCGCGTATCCCTCGGGCTCCCTTCCCCCTGGGAAGCCTCGGGGTTGGCGATGCTCCCTCCCGCTGGCGCTGCGCCCCCGGCGTCGCTGGAGACGCCGGTCGCCACGTGCGGGAAGCAAAAGGACGCCGCATCAGGCTGACCCGGTGCCACGACGGGCCTCCGAGCGCACCTGAACGGCGTCCGGTGCCGGAAAGATCCGGCTGTCACTGCTGTCTGCTCCTGTGGATCTCATGGCCCTGCAAGGCCTGCTGGCGTTTTGTCTGTGAAACAGCAACCGAGTTGTCGTCAGAGCCAACTCATCCGCGCCCGCCCGGGGCGAAGCGCGGCGGCTCTCCGTTGCGTATAGGCAGTCCCTTTCCGTCCGCCGCACCGTGGCACAACGACACACGCGCCACCGGGAGCGGCTGTATTCTTTCTACCCGATAACCCGCGAAGAGGCAAGTGTTTTGCCTCGCTCGCTCCGGCGCGGTGCCTCCCCGCCGTCCGCCGGGGGAATGCCTTGGGGTCCTGGGGCCTGGTCCACCGGCCACGGAAGCGGCCCACCGAACCGGTTGGGAGGAGGCAGAAAAGGGAGGGAGCGCCGAACCGGCCTCTCTCACAGACGCCCACGCCAATGGGCTCCACAGAAAGAGTAGCGGCCGACGCTCCCACGTGTCATGTCGAGCGCCGACTCGCCGCCCTGTGGAGTCGCCCGTCCCCGGGGTTGGCGTTTCGTCTGTGAAACAGCGAGATTCGGCTCAACGCATGTTGCAGTATATTCGCGGCGGGGCCGTTCCGCAATACTTCATCTGGTCTCGCCGCCGAGGCGCGTATCCTCCCTGCCGGCGGCGGCTCGCACGCGATCGGCTTCCGGCGATGGTCCTCGCCGCTCGAAGCAGGCCCATGCGACCGCATTGGCCTCGGCAGCGCCTTGTGGCCCTGGCGCTATCTACGGGGATACTTGTATCACAAACCAAGGTATATCCCCTA
>CAZXOC010000105.1:0-22331 GCA_964642165.1 uncultured Planctomycetaceae bacterium
CGCGAGCAGTTCGAGATGCGCACGCACAAGCGGATCATCGACATCTACGAGCCGACCGTCCGAACCATCGAAGCGCTGAACCGGCTGGTGGTCCCGGCCGGCGTGTTCATCAAGATCAAGGCCTGAGGTGTGAGTATGCTGCCCGCCCTCCTCGGCAGAAAGATCGGCATGACCCAGGTTTACGACGACCAGGGCGTGCTGCACCCCGTCACGGTCGTCCGGGCCGGGCCGTGCCGCGTCGTCCAGATCAAGACGACCCAGACCGACGGCTACGAGGCCCTGCAGCTCGGCTTCGAAGACGCAAAGCTCCACCGCGCGCCCAAGCCGCAGATCGGCCATGCCGCCCGCGCAAACTGCAAGCCCACGCGCTTCTATCGCGAGGTCCGCCTGGAGGCCCCCGCCGAGGGCGCCGAGTGCGGGCAGGAGATCACCGTCCAGGTCTTCCAGGGCGTGGCGCACGTGGACGTCATCGGCACGACGAAGGGGCGCGGCTTCCAGGGCGGGATGAAGCGCCACGGGTTCAAGGGCCAGCTCGCCAGCCACGGCGTCGAGCGGAAGCACCGCAGCCCCGGGTCCATCGCCTCGCACGCCTCCAACGCGGGCACCGGCCCGAAGCCCAAGAAGGGCAAGCGGATGGCCGGGCACATGGGCTCGGCCCGCTGCACCACCCGCAACCACAAGCTGATCGCCATCGACGAAGAGAACAACCTGCTGCTGATTCAGGGCCCGCTGCCTGGCGCGAACGGCGGGCTCTTGTTTATCCGGAAGAGCAAGACGGCCGTGGCCAGGTAGCCGGCCGGCGAAAGACCCAGTCATGTTGGACGTTCCCGTATACAACACCGACGGCGAGCAGATCGACACCCTGAAGGTCGATGAGAGGACCTTCGGCGGGACGGTCAATGTGGAGCTGCTCAAGCAAGCCGTCGTGACCTACCACGCCAACAGGCGTCAGGGCACCGCGGCCACCAAGAACCGCGCGCTGGTCGCGGGCTCGGGGCGGAAGGCCTACCGCCAGAAGGGCACCGGCCGGGCGCGGCGCGGGGACATGAAGACCGGCCTGCTCCGCGGCGGCGGGGCGGCGTTCCCCAAGATCCCGCGCGACTTCCGCAAGAAGTTCCCCCGGAAGATGCGCCGCCGTGCCCTCCAGTCGGCGATCCTCGCCAAGATGCTCTCCCACGACTTGATGGTCGTGGACGGGCTGACCCTGGACGCCCCGAAGACCCGGCAGATGGCCGACCTCCTCCGGAACCTGAAGATCGGGCGCTCCTGCCTCCTCGCCCTCGCCGACCGCGACCAGAACATCCACCTCAGCTCGAGGAACATCCCCGAGCTCACCGTGCGGATCACCGCCGAGCTGAACGCCTTCGACGTGGCCACCCGGCAGAAGATGCTGGTCACCGCCCAGGCGATGGAAGCCCTCTCGGGGCGGGAGGCCGAGTCGTGAAGGACACCACCTACAGCGTCATCATCAAGCCCCTGGTGACGGAGAAGGGCACGTTCCAGTCCGAGGCGCTCAACGCGTACTCCTTCCAGGTCGCGACCTGGGCGAACAAGATCCAGATCAAGCAGGCAGTCGAGAAGATCTACAACGTCAAGGTCCTCAACGTGCGGACCAGCAATCGCAAGGGCAAGCCGAGGCGGGTCCGCTACAACCAGTGGGGCACGACGAAGCACTGGAAGAAGGCCGTGGTGGTGCTGCACGAGGACCATCACATCGACCTGTTCTGACCCCACGAGGCACAGCCGATGGGCATCAAGGTATACAAGAGGACCTCGCCGGGCCGGCGAAACAGCTCGGTGAACGTCCGCGAGGACGTCACGACGACCAAGCCGACGAAGTCGCTCCTGCGCCCCCTGAAGAAGACCGGCGGGCGGAACTTCCACGGCAAGATCACGGCCAGGCATCGCGGCGGGGGGAACAAGCGCAGATACCGCGTGATCGATTTCCGTCGCGACAAGGACGGGCAGGCGGCGGAGGTCCTGACCATCGAGTACGACCCGAACCGGTCCTGCAACATCTCGCTGGTCCAGTACGCCGACGGCGAGAAGCGCTACATCCTCGCCCCGCTGGGGCTGAAGGTGGGCAGCAGAATCCACTCCGGCGACGCGGGCGTCGAGCCGCGCGTGGGCAACTGCATGCCGCTGAGCGGGATCCCGACCGGGCTGGACGTCCACAACATCGAGCTGAACCCCGGCCAGGGGGGCAAGCTGGTCCGTTCGGCCGGCGGGGCGGCGCGCCTGGCGGCGCGGGACGGCAAGATGGCCCACCTGATCCTGCCGTCCGGCGAGATGCGGATGGTCAACGCCAAGTGCCGGGCGACGATCGGTCGCCTGGGCAACCTGGAGCACCAGGGCGTCCGCTGGGGCAAGGCCGGCCGAAAGCGGCATCTCGGGCGGCGCCCCCACGTCCGGGGCTCGGCGATGAACCCCGTCGCCCATCCCATGGGCGGCGGCGAGGGGCGGCGCGCCGGCGGGCGCCACCCGGTGAGCCCCACCGGAAAGCTCGCCAAGGGCGGCAAGACCCGACGGAAGCGCAAGGCCTCGGACCGGCTCATCCTGCGCCGCCGAAGGAACAAGCGAAGCGGGCAGTTGGTGCTGTAGGAGAGGAACGCGAAGACATGACACGAAGCGCCAAGAAAGGCCCCTACGTCGACGAGAAGCTCTACCGGAAGGTCCAGAAGGCCGAGGAGAGCGGCAACCGCGAGCCCGTCCGAACCTGGGCCCGCGCCTGCACCATCGTGCCCGAGTTCGTCGGGCGGACCTTCCTGGTGCACAACGGCAAGACCTTCCAACGTGTCCTGGTGACCGAGGACATGGTCGGGCACAAGCTGGGCGAGTTCAGCCCCACCCGAATGTGGCGCGGTCACAGCGGTGGGAGAAGAGGCCGGTAGCTGGGCGACCGGCACGCGATCGCTGTGGAGCAGGCAATGGGTTGGCACGCGAAACATACGTACGCTCGCATCAGCGCCCGCAAGGCGAGGTTGGTGACCGACCTCATCCGCGGACGCGAAGTCCAGAATGCGCTGAACGTCCTCAAGTTCACGCCCAACCGGGCAGCAGCGATGGTCACCAAGGTCCTCACCAGCGCGGTGGCCAACGCCAACGAGGCCGAGGCCGACATGGACAGCCTCTACGTCGACCAGGCCTACGTGAACGAAGGCCCGACGATCAAGCGCTGGCGGCCGAAGGACCGCGGCCGGGCCCACCCGATCAACAAGCGGACCAGCCACATCATCGTCGTGGTCGAACAAGAGCCAGAGAAGCCGTAGCAGCCAGCGAGGCGAACGACATGGGGCAGAAAGTATCACCCATCGGATTTCGGACCGGCATCACCACCGGCTGGAAAAGCCGCTGGTTCGCCCCCAAGGGCAACTTCGGCGAGTTCCTGGTCGAGGACGAGCGGATCCGCCGGTTCATCGACGAGCGGCTCAATCGCCGGCCGCCGTATGCGGCCATCAGCGACGTCCAGATCGAGCGGACGCGCGAGGAGGTGAAGATCTTCCTTCGGACGGCCCGCCCGGGACTCGTCATCGGGCCCAAGGGCGCCGAGGTGGACAAGCTCCGCGGCGCGCTGGAGGACCTCACCGACCGCCGGGTCAGCATCAACATCGTGGAGATCAAGAACCCGGACCTGGACGCGCAGTTGGTGGCCGAGGGAATCTCCGAGCAGCTCAAGCGGCGCCGCAGCTTCCGGCGGACGATGAAGCAGCGGGCCGAGGGGGCGATGCAGGCCGGCGCCAAGGGCGTCAAGATCCAGATCTCCGGGCGCCTGGGCGGCTCGGAGATGAGCCGCAGTGAGACGCAGATCATGGGCTCGATCCCGCTCCAGACGCTGGAGGCGGACGTCCACTACGGCTTCACGCCGTGCCGCACGACCTACGGGATCATCGGCGTGAAGGTCTGGATCTACCGCGGCATGTTCAGCGAGACGAAGGAGCAAGAGGACAAGAGGCCCCCGTACGGCGGGATGACGCGGGCGGCGCGCCGTCGCGAGCGGGTGGATCGGCCGGGCGGGCCCGGCGGGCCCGGCGGGCCCGGGCGCGGGCGCGCTCGAGGCCCCGGCGCGGGGCGCCCCCGTCGAGGCGGTCCGCCGCAGGCGGCCGCCCCGGCGAAACCGACCGAGCCGCCGGCCACCGATGCGCCCCCGGCCGGAGAAACGCCACCAGCCGCCGATGGGCCCGCCGGCGAGAACGGCGCCGAGCCGAAGAGCTGAGCACGCCGGCGCTCCAGGAAACGTTAGACCACAGGTGCCACCATGGCCTTGATGCCGAAGAGAATCAAGCACCGCAAGCAGATGCGCGGCAAGATCCGCGGCAACGCCACCCGTGGCAACACCGTCGCGTTCGGCGAGTTCGGGATCCAGAGCAAGGACCCGGGGTGGATCACCGGCCGGCAGATCGAGGCCGGACGAATCGCCGCGACCCACTTCCTCCACCGCGAGGGGAAGGTCTACATCCGGATCTTCCCGTACAAGCCCATCAGCTCCAAGCCGCTCGAGACGCGGATGGGCAAGGGCAAGGGCGAACCGGCGGCCTGGGTAGCCGTCGTGAAACCGGGCACGGTGCTCTTTGAGATCGGGGGGGTGGACGAGGTGACGGCGAAGGGCGCCCTGCGGCGCATCGCCGCCAAGATGCCCCTGCGCTGTCGCATGGTGTACCGGCGCCACGGGATGTGAGGCCAAGTCCCCATGAAAGTCAACGAGGTCCGTCAACTGAGCGACGAGGAGCTGCAGGCCGAACTCGATCGCGTGCGGAGGCACCTGTTCGACTTGCGGTCGCAAGCCGTCACCGAGAAGCTGGAAGACCCCGGCATGCTCCGGAAGGCCCAGCGGGACATCGCGCGGATCCTGACGGTCGTACGGGAACGGGAGATCCAGGCGGAGGCGGCTCCGGCGGCAACGCAGGCCGACGAGAACACTGCAAATGGCTGACGAAGGCAAACAGATCGGCGCAAAGAGACAGCGCTCCCGGGTCGGCACCGTCGGCTCGCTCAGCGGGTCCAAGACGATCCACGTGGTCGTCAACAACCTGGTCAAGCACCCGATGTACGGCAAGTACATCCGGCGCCGAACGAAGCTGGCCGTGCACGACCCGCGCAGCGAGGCGAACGTCGGGGACGTGGTGGAGATCCTCCCCTGCCGGCGCGTGAGCAAGACCAAGAGCTGGCGGCTGGTGCGGGTCGTACGTCGCACCGACGCGGGGGCGGCGCCCCCGGGGCGAGAGGGCTAGTCCGGTGATTCAGCAGGAGACGCGTTTGGCCGTGGCCGACAACACCGGCGCCCGCGTGGTGGGGTGCATCAAGGTGCTCGGCGGCTCGACGAGGCGCCAGGGCTTCACCCGCCGGACCGCTTCGCTGGGGGACGTCATCGTCTGCTCGGTGAAGAAGGCCCAGCCGGGCGGCGACGTCAAGCCGGGCGACATCGTCCGGTGCGTGATCGTCCGGACGGCCCACGCGGTGCGGCGGGCGGACGGCAGCTACGTGAAGTTCGACCACAACGCCGCGGTCCTCATCGACGCCAACAACAGCCCCCGCGGCACGCGGATCTTCGGCGCCGTCGCCCGAGAGCTGCGGGAGAAGAACTTCATGAAAATCGTGTCGCTGGCCTCCGAGGTGGTCTAGCCATGGCAATGCACATTCGCAAAGGCGACCAGGTCGTCGTGATCGCCGGAAACGACCGGGGCAGGACCGGCGAGGTGCTTCGCATCGACGCCGCGGCTCGGAAGGTGGTCGTCCAGGGCATCAACCGCGTCTACCGCCACCTGCGCCCGTCTCGCCAGCATCCCCAGGGCGGGCGGATCCAGAAGGAGATGCCCATCGACATCTCCAACGTCCTGCCCGTCGATCCCAAGACAAACCAGCCGACCCGCGTGGGCTTCCGCATCGCGGGCGACGGCTCCAAGGAGCGGTTCGCCCGCAAGAGCGGCGAGACGCTGGGAACGGTCAGGAAGGCCAGGTAGGGTCACAGCCATGGTGGCACGGCTTCAGGAGAGATACAGAGACGAGGTCGCCCCGGGGCTCATGGAGCGCTTCGGCTACCGCAACGCCATGTCGGTGCCCAAGCTGGAGAAGATCGTCATCTCCATGGGCATCGGCGACGCCCACCAGAACGCCGCCAAGCTGGAAGCCGCCCAGAAGCAGTTGGCGCGGATTGCCGGCCAGCAGCCCGTCGTCATGCGGGCCAAGAGGTCGGTCAGCAACTTCCGGCTGCGACAGGGCTATCCGGTCGGGCTGAAGGTGACGCTCCGCGGGGTGAGGATGTACGAGTTCCTCGACCGCCTGATCTCGCTGGCCATCCCGCGGGTGAAGGACTTCCGGGGGCTGAGCCCCTCGTCCTTCGACGGGCGCGGGAACTACAACATGGGGCTTGTGGAGCAGAGCGTCTTCCCGGAGATCGACCCGGGGGCGCTGACGTTCACCCAGGGCATGAACATCGCGATGCAGACGACCGCGCACACCGACGAAGAGGCGCGGGAGCTGCTGGGCATGCTGGGCATGCCGTTCCAACGGAACTGAGAAGGGCACGCAACGTATGGCGACCAAGGCGCAGATCGAGAAGGCCAAGAGGAAGCCGAAGTTCACGACGCGGCTGGTGCGTCGCTGCCAGCTATGCGGCCGGCCCCGCAGCGTCTACCGCAAGTTCTGCGTTTGCCGCATCTGCCTGCGGACCCTGGCCAACCAAGGCAAGATCCCCGGGATGAAGAAGGCCAGTTGGTAAGAGGACAGAGCCGATGAGTCTCTCGGATCCCATCGCCGACATGCTGACGAGAATCCGCAACGCCCACCGGGCGCGCCACGAGGTGGTCAACGTCCGCGCCTCGAAGATCTGCGAGGGCGTCTGCCGCGTGCTGAAAGACGAAGGCTACATCGCCGATTACCAGCGGATCGAAGACAACAAGCAGGGGCTCCTTCGCGTGTATCTGAAATACGGCCCGCGAGGAGAGGACCTGATCGTGGAGCTCCAGCGGGTCAGCCGGCCCGGGCGACGCGTCTACCTCGGCGTCGAGGCCCTGCCCCGGCCGCTCAACGGCCTGGGCGTTGCGATCGTCTCGACGTCCCGGGGCGTCCTGAGCGACCGGCAGTGCCGCGAACAGAACGTCGGCGGCGAGGTCCTCTGTACCATCTGCTAACGGGTACCAACCATGTCGCGCATAGGAAAGCAACCGGTTCCCATCCCCGACGGCGTGAAGGTCACGTTGAGCGGGCGGACCGTCTCCGTGGAGGGGCCGGTCGGCAAGCTCTCCTGGACGCACCGCCCGGAGGTGGCGGTGGAAGTGGACGAGGCCGCCAAGTTGGTCATCGTCCGCCGCCACGAGGACGATCGCCTCAGCCGGAGCCTCCACGGGCTCACCCGCAGCCTGATCGCCAACATGGTGGAAGGCTGCCGCAACGGGTTCGGCAAGGCCCTGGAGATCTACGGCGTGGGCTACGGGTGCCAGCTCCAGGGCAGCAAGTTCACCCTGAACTGCGGGTTGAGCCACTCGGTGGTCTTCGAGGTCCCCGACGGGCTGACCGTCGAGGTCCAGACGCCGCAGGCCCGCGGCGACAGCGAGCCGGCCCGGTTCACCGTTCGCGGCGCCGACCGGCAGGCCGTCGGCGAGTTCGCCGCCCGGGTCCGGCGGGTCCGCCCCCCCGAGCCCTACAAGGGCAAGGGCGTCCGCTACGCCGGCGAGCACATCAGGCGGAAGGTCGGCAAGGCCTTTGCCGGGACCGGCGCCCAGTAGTCTTCGGGCCCGGAAGCGGCCTGGCAGGATCGAGATCATGAAGGCGAGCGTGAGAAAACAGGTGCGACGGCTGCGACGAAAGCGGCACGTTCGCAAGAAGGTCAGCGGCACGCCGGAGAGGCCGCGGTTGACCGTCTACCGCAGCCACAAGAACATCCACGCCCAGATCGTGGACGACACGGTCGGGCAGACGCTGGTGGCCGCCTCCACCCGGGAGAAGCCGGTTCGCGGGCGCCTGGAGTCCGGCGGGAACCGCGCCGCGGCGAAGGTCGTCGGCTCCGTGCTGGCCGAAAAGGCCGTCCAGGCGGGGATCAAGAAGGTCGTCTTCGACCGCAACGGGTTCCCGTACCACGGGCGGGTGAAGGAGCTGGCCGAGGCGGCTCGCGAAGGCGGCCTGGAGTTCTAACCACACAGGAGCACCCAGAGTGGCGTTCAGAAGAGGGCAACGGCGGGGCCGCCGCGACGAGCGCGAGGAAGAAGGCGGCCTGGAAGACAACGTGGTGCAGATCTACCGTTGTGCCAAGGTCGTCAAGGGCGGGCGGCGGTTCAGTTTCGCCGCGCTGGTCGTGGTCGGCGACCGGGAGGGGAACGTCGGCGTCGGCTACGGCAAGGCCAACGAGGTCCCGCTGGCCGTCGAGAAGGGCATCGCGGATGCCAAGAAGAGCATGGTGCCCGTCGCGCTGAAGGGGCGGAGCATCCCGCACAAGGTCATGGGGCGCCAGGGCGCGTCCAAGGTGGTGCTGGTGCCCGCCTCGGAAGGCACCGGCGTGATCGCCGGCAAGAAGCTCCGCCCGCTGCTGGAGCTGGCGGGGATCCACGACGTGTTGACCAAGGCCTACGGCTCGACGTCGCCGAAGAACCTCCTGAAGGCCGGCATGGACGCGTTGAAGCGGCTCCGGACGGCCGACGCCGTCGCCAAGCTGCGGGGAGTGAAGCTCACATGAGGCTCAACGAGATCCTCCGGTCCGCGGGCAAGCACAAGCGCCGCAAGCGTGTCGGCCGCGGCGACGGCTCGGGGCGCGGCAAGACGTGCGGGCGCGGGCACCGCGGCCAGGGGGCGCGCAGCGGCCACCGCAGAAACTACGGCTTCGAGGGCGGCCAGAACCCCATGCTCTTCCGCATCCCCAAACGCGGGTTCTCCAACGCCGACTTCCGCACCGTCTACCAGATCGTCAACGTCGCCTCGCTCGAGGAACGCTTCGAGCCCGGCAGCCGCGTCGACCCCCGGAGCCTCGCCGACGCCCGCCTGATCGAGGACGCCGCCAAGCCGGTGAAGGTTCTCGGCCGCGGCGAACTGACCAAGAACCTGACCGTGGCCGTCCAGAAACTCTCGAAGTCCGCCGCCGAGAAGATCGCCCGGGCCGGCGGAACGGTGGAAGAGGCTTGAGCGCCTCCGGTAGAAGGACGGAAGGACTCGCCCCATGGCATTCCGCATCTTCCAGCTTGTGCTGACGTTGCTGCTGGGCGTCGCGGCCGCCTTGCTCGTCGCCTTCGGCGTCGGGGACATCATCGACGCCAGCGGCGAGGCGGACATGACCGCCGGGGCGCTGCTGAAGCCCCTCCTGGTGGTCCTGGGCGGACTCCTTGTCGCCGGGCTGTGCTACTACGGGTTGTGGAGCCGCTCCCGCGTGAAGCGCAAGCTCCAGGACATCGCTTCCATCCCCGAGCTGATGCGGAAGCTGATCTTCACGTTGGCGCTGCTGTGCATCTACCGCATCGGCTTCCACGTGCCCCTGCCCGGGCTCAACCAGGAGAAGGTCAAGAGCTTCATGGCCGAGCAGGAGGAGGGCGTCTTCGGCTCGGCCATCCAGTATTTCGGCATGTTCACCGGCGGGACGCTGCGCCAGTCCACCCTCTTCGGGCTGGGCATCATGCCGTACATCTCGGCGTCGATCATCTTCCAGCTCCTCACGACGGTGGTCCCGGCGCTGGAGAAGCTCCAGAAGGAGGGCCCGGCCGGGTACAAAAAAATCCAGGAGTACACCCGCTACGCGACGGTCGGCTTGTGCATCATCCAGGCGGTGGTCTGGATGCGGATCATGACGGGGGTCCACTCCGGCAGCGGGGCGGACATGCTCGTCTACCCCGAGTACGCCGGCTCGATGCTCGTGTTCGTCATGGGCGTCGTCGGGCTGACCGCCGGCACGATGTTCCTGATGTGGCTGGGCGAGCAGATCGACGAGTACGGCATCGGCAACGGCATCAGCCTGATCATCATGGCGGGGATCGTCTCCCGCCTGCCGTGGGCGATCCTCAAGCTCGCCGGAAACGCCGACCTGCGCCTCGCGGCGATCGGCAGCAGCAAGACCGGGCCGGAGAAGATCCTCTTCCTGGTCTTCGCGTTCGTGTTCGTGGTGGCCGGGGTGATCCTGATCACGCAGGGCCAGCGGCGGATTCCGATCCAGCAGGCCAAGCACACGCGTGGCCGCCGGGTCTACGGCGGGCAGCGCAACTACATGCCGCTGCGCGTGAACCACGGCGGCGTCATGCCGATCATCTTCGCCTCCTCGTTGATGATCTTCCCCAGCGCGATGTTCCGCTGGCTGGCGGGCTCCTGGCCGAACGACGTCACCCGCACCCTCGCCGAGGCCTTCGCCTCCCAGAGCTACACCTACGCCCTGGTCTACATCGCGATGATCTTCTTCTTCGCGTACTTTTGGACGACGGTGCAGTTCCGGCCGAAGGAAATGGCCGACCAGCTCCGCGACACCGGGGCGTTCATTCCGGGGCTGCGCCCGGGCAAACGGACCGCCAACTACCTCGAACGCGTGATGGAGCGGATCACCTACTGCGGGGCGGCCTTCCTGGCGGTCATCGCGGTGATTCCGATGTTCGTGGCGGCGAACCTGAAGATCGACTTCGCCGTCGCGTCGTTCCTGGGCGGCACCGGGCTGCTCATCGTCGTGTCCGTGGCGCTGGACCTGGTTCACCGGATCGACGCGAACCTGCGGATGCGGAACTACGAGGGACTCCTCGAGGGGTCGGCACGGATCAAGGGAGCCTACAGTTGAGAATCGTACTGATGGGGCCGCCCGGAGCAGGCAAGGGCACCCAGGCCAAACGCCTGGTCGAGGCCTTCGGCATGGTCCACCTGTCCAGCGGAGACATCTTCCGCGCCGAGAAGGCCGGCGGTTCGGACCTCGGGCGCAAGCTCGCCGAGTACATGGGCGCGGGGCAACTCGTGCCGGATGACATCGTCGTGAAGGTCATGGCCAATGCCATCACGAAGGCCGACGCCGACGCCGGGCTGCTGCTCGACGGCTTCCCCCGCACCGTGCCCCAGGGCGAAGCGCTGGACGAGCAGCTCGACCAGGCCGGAAAGCCCCTCGACGGCGTGGTCGTCATCACGTGCGATGACGAGGCGATCGTCCAGCGAATCACGGGACGGCGGAGCTGCCCCGTCTGCGGGCGGATCTACCACGTGGCGTTCCTCCCGCCGAAGGAAGAGGGCCTCTGCGACGACCATCCCGAGGCCGAGCTGACCCAGCGCGCCGACGACCGCGAGGACGTGGTGCGCGACCGCCTGGCTGCGTATTACCGGCAGACGGAGCCCGTGATTGCGTACTACCGCGACCGGGGCGAGGTGAACGTGGTCGAGGTGGATGGCAGCGGCACGCCGAACGAGGTCACCGCGACGCTGCGCGACGCCGTGGCGCGCATGGGATGAAGGACCGGGACGGACCATGGTGGCGATCAGACTCAAGACAGCGGAAGAGATCGAGAGGATGCGTCGGGCCGGCCGCCTCGTCCATGACGTGTTGGAGCGCCTCGGCGAACTGGTCGCCCCCGGCGTGAGCACACTGGCCGTCGACCGCGAGGCCGAGCGACTGACCCTCGACGCCGGCGCACGCTGCCTCTTCAAGGGCGTGCCCGGGCGCTACGGCGCCGGGCCGTTCCCGGGCGCTGCCTGTGTCTCGATCAACGAGCAGGTCGTCCACGGGATCCCGTCGGAGCGGCAGATCCGGGACGGCGACATCGTCAGCATCGACTTCGGCGTGGAGCTGGACGGCTGGTGCGGTGACGCGGCCGACACGTTCCTCGTCGGCGACGTCCCGCCGGAGATCCGCCGGCTCGTGGGCGTGACGAAGAATTCGCTGGCGATCGTCGGCCAGATGGCGCGGGCCGGCGAAAAGTGGTCCACCGTGGCGCGCGCCATGCAGGAGTACATCGAGGGCGAGGGCTTCTCCGTCGTCCGCGAGTTCGTCGGGCACGGCATCGGGCGGGAAATGCACGAGGAACCCAAGGTGCCGAACTTCGTCTCGCCGGAACTGGAGGCCCGCGACATCGTCCTTCAGAAGGGCATGGTGCTGGCCGTGGAGCCGATGGTGAACCTCGGCTCGCCGAACGTGGAGCTGGCGCCGGACCGCTGGACGGTGGTGACGCGCGACCGCAAGCCGTCGGCGCATTACGAGCACAGCCTGGCCATCACGAAGGATGGAGTGGACGTGCTGACCAACGGTCGCTAAAATCGTATGTTTTGATCAACGTCCCGACGGGCGACAGCTTGGATCTATAACTGATTGAATTTAAAAGCCTAATGCGTGTCGGTCGGCGGCGGGCCCCGGCGGGGACCCCTCGATTCCGGACGCCGGGCGCACGGCCGACCCCCAGGGCAAGGGTGCCGTCATGAAGGTACGAAGCTCGGTGAAACGAATCTGTGAGAACTGCAAGGTGATCCGCCGCAAGGGGATCGTGCGGGTGATCTGCACGAACCCCAAACACAAGCAGCGACAGGGATAGCCCTGAGCCAAGGAGACGACCCATGCCGCGTGTGGCAGGTGTGGACATCCCGAACGACAAGCCGACGGTCTACTCGCTTCGGTACATCTACGGCATCGGCGCGACCTATGCCAAGCAGATCTGCGAGAAGACCGGCGTCGAACCCATGAGGCGGGCGAAGGAGCTGACCGAGGACGAGCTCGCGAAGATCGCCTCCGTCCTCGACAGCGACTACGTGATCGAGGGCCAGCTCCGCCGGCAGGTGCAGCAGAACATCGCGCGCCTGCGGGACATCGCCTGCTACCGGGGCCTGCGGCACCGGCGCGGGCTGCCCGTCCGCGGGCAGCGGACCAAGACCAACGCCCGCACCCGCAAGGGCCCCCGCAAGACGGTCGCCGGGAAGAAGTCGGTCAAGGAGATGCGGTAAGCCATGGCCCAGTCACGCAGGACCAAGAGGGTGCGGCGCAACGTCGCGCGGGGCGTCGCCCACATCCGGGCAACGTTCAACAACACGCTGGTGACGATCACCGACACGAGCGGGCAGACCTTGTGCGCCGCCTCCGGCGGGACGATCGGCTTCAAGGGCTCGCGCAAGAGCACGCCCTTCGCCGCCCAGCGCGCCGCTCGCACCGCCGCCGACAAGGCACGAAAGATGGGCCTGACCGAGGTGGAAGTGCGGGTCAACGGCCCGGGCAGTGGACGCGAGGGCGCCATCGCCGCCCTCCAGGCCGCCGGGCTCAAAATCCTCTCCATCGAGGACGTCACGCCGATCCCGCACAACGGGTGCCGGCCCCGGAAAAAACGCCGCGTCTAGAGACCCAATCCCACGCAAGGAGCACGACGAGAGATGGGACGATATACCGGGCCTTCCTGCCGGCGATGCCGACGCGAGGGAATCAAGCTGCTGCTCAAGGGCATGCGCTGCGAGTCGGCCAAGTGCCCCATGGAGCGCCAGTGGCGCAACAGCCCGCCCGGAATGCACTCCTGGCGCCGCGGGCGCGGCAGCGAGTACCGCCTGCGCCTCCGCGAAAAGCAGAAGGTCAAACGCTACTACGGCGTCTACGAAAAGCAGTTCATGCGATACTTCCACCGCGCCGAGCGCCAGAAGGGCAACACCGGCGCGGGGCTGCTCAGCATCCTGGAACGCCGGCTGGACAACGTCTTCTGCAAGCTCGGGCTCGCGCCCTCGCGGTCGGCCGCCCGACAGGCCATCACCCACGGCCACGTCTATGTCAACGACCGGAGAGTCAGCATCCCCAGCTACCTCGTCCGCGTCGGCGACAAGATCGGCGTCAAGGAGTCCGAACGCTCCAAGAAGCTGATCCGCGCCTGGCTGGAGGAACTCGGCGAGCCGCACCTGCAGAACTGGCTCAAGCTCGACCTGACCCGTCTGGAGGCGGAGATCGTCGCCGTCCCGACCCGGGACGACGTCACGATCCCCGTCGAGGAGCAGCTCATCGTCGAGCTGTGCGGGCAGTAGCCTCGCGACATCGAAAGGCGCAGACCCCACGAACCGGGCTGGTCCCGACTAGGAACACGGAGATAGGCGAATGCGAATCAGGTGGCGCGGCCTCGAGTTGCCTACGAGAGTGGTCAACAACCAGGAAGTCTCCACGCCGACGTATGGGAGGTTCACGGTCGAGCCCTTCGAGCGTGGCTTCGGCATCACGGTCGGAAACTCGCTGAGGCGGATCCTGCTCAGCAGCCTGGAAGGCGCGGCGATCACGAGCATCAAGATCGCCGGCGCCGAACACGAGTTCACCTCGCTGCCGGGCGTCCTGGAGGATGTCATCGACATCATCCTCAACGTCAAGGGCCTCATCATCAAGAGCCACAGCGAGGCGCCCAAGGTCCTCAACCTCCGCAGCGAGGTCCGCGGGCCGGTCACCGCGGGGATGATCGATGCGGACCCCGCCATCGAGATCATCAACCCGGACCTGGTCCTTGCGACCCTCGCCGACAACGTGCCGTTCGAGATGGAGATGCTCGCCGAGGTCGGGCGAGGACGCATCCCCGCCGAGGAGATGATCGACCCCGACGCCGACCAGGACGTCGGACGCATCTTCGTCGACGCGTCCTTCTCCCCCGTCACGCGCGTCCGCTACCGGACCGAGGACACGCGCGTCGGGCAGCGGACCAACTACGACCGGCTCGTCCTCGAGATCTGGACCAACGGCACCATCACGCCCGAAATGGCCATGGTCGAGGCCAGCAAGATCCTCCGAAAGCACTTGAACCCCTTTGTCCAGTACTTCGAGCTGGGCGAGCAGATCGTGGAGTCCGGCGTCCCCGAGGCCCAGCAGGACGTCGACGCCGAGCTCCAGCGAAAGCTCAACATGTCCGTCCACGAGCTCGACCTGTCCGTCCGGGCCAACAACTGCCTGGAGTCCGCCAAGATCGAGCTCGTCGGGCAGCTCGTCCAGAAGTCCGAGGCCGAACTGCTCAAGATCCGCAGCTTCGGCAAGACCTCCCTGAGAGAGGTCAAGCGGAAGCTCCAGGACATCGCACTGTCGCTCGGCATGGTGGTGCCGTTCGCCGCCGTCGTGGAGGAGGGCGGCGCCGAAGGCGGATCGTGACCGGCGCGGGGTGACCGACCGGCCGCCTCGGGCCCGCGCCCCCGGCCGGGCAGGTCCCCTCCCCGCCGCGCGCGGCCGACCCGAGAATCCCGACGAGAACCGAAACGGAAGGTCGTGGTGCTATGCGTCATCGGATTGCCGGAAAACGACTGGGGCGGACGTCGAGCCATCGCAGGGCGATGCGGCGGAACATGGCCGTCTCGCTGTTCGAGCACGGCGCCATCCGCACCACCGAGACCAAGGCCAAGGAACTGCGCCGGTTCGTCGAGAGGCTCATCACCCTCGCGAAGAAGGGCACGCTGCACGCCCGCCGGCGCGTCATCGCCGAGCTCGGCCACGACCGCGACCTGTTCGACGGGGAGGGCGAACGCCAGGAGAAGTCCGTCGTCCAGAAGCTCTTCGACGAGATCGCCCCTCGCTACGAGGACCGCAACGGCGGCTACACACGCCTGATCCGCCTGGCCGAACGCCGCATCGGCGACGCCGGGCGACAGGTTATCCTCCAGCTCGTCGAGGAGTCCACCGGCGAGCGCGACGCCGCCGCCGGCCCGTCGCGCCGCCGACGCCGCGCCGCCAGACGTCACGAAGCCGCCGGCGCCGTCGCCGGAAAGGGCGCCGGGAAGGCCGAGCACGCCGAAGCGCCCGACCGGACGCCCGAGCCCGAGGCCCCCGCCGACGTCGAGGACGACGCCGAGCCGCCCGGGCAGGACGAAGCGCCCGAGGAAGAGACCGACTCGGCCGAAGGCGAGGAGAAGAAGGACTGACGTCGCCGCGCCACGGTCGGCCGGCATCGGCTGCCGCGCCGGTCGTCCGCAGCGGGCTTGCGGCCGCCGCGCCACGAGGGCACGTCATGAGAGACCCCGACTGCGTCTTCTGCAAGATCCTCGACGGACAGATCCCCGCCGTGAAGGTCCTCGAGGACGACGCCTGCCTGGCCTTCCTCGACATCGCCCCCGTCGCCGACGGGCACACGCTGCTGATCCTCGGCGAGCACGTCGAGACGATGGACCAGCTTTCGCCCGACCAGGCCGCCGCCATGCTCCGCCGCCTGCCCGAGCTGGTCGGCGCCGTCCGGGCCGCCACCGGGTGCCAGGGCGTCAACGTGCTCCAGAACAACGGCCGCATCGCCGGCCAGTTGGTCCCCCACGTGCACCTGCACGTCGTGCCCCGCAACGAGGGCGACGCGTTCCGCTACACCTGGCCGGCCGGGTCGTACCCCGAGGGCCGGGCCGAGGAAATCGCCCGGGCCATCCGTCAGCACCTCGCGTGAGCGCCGCGCCCCGGACGCCGACCTCCAGGAGAACATCGTGCCGGTACGAAAGGTCCTTTGCCGCATCCTGGCCGCCGCGGCGGTCGCATCGCTGGCGGGCTGCCCGCGGACCGCTCGACAGAACAAGCCCTTCTTCCCCGTCGTGGCCATCGAGACGTCGATGGGCACGATCAAGGCGGAGCTCTGGCCGGATAAGTCCCCCGTCACCGTCCGGAACTTCCTCCGCTACGTCGACGAGAAGCACTACGACGGCACGATCTTCCACCGCGTGAAGCCGCGCTTCATGGTCCAGGGCGGCGGCTTCACGCCGGCGATGGCCGAAAAGCCCACGCACGAGCCCATCGCCAACGAGGCCGACAACGGCGTGCGCAACCGCCGCGGCACGCTCGCCATGGCGCGGACCGAGGCCGTCCACAGCGCCACCGCCCAGTTCTTCATCAACACGGTCGACAACGCCGGCCTGGACCACAACGTCCAAGGCTTCGGCTATGCCGTCTTCGGGAAGGTCATCGAGGGCTTGGACGTGGTCGACCGCATCGAGCGCGTCGAAACGCACACCGTCGGCGGCCACGAGAACGTCCCCGTTCAGACCGTCCTTATCCGGTCCGTCCGCCGCGCCCCTGAGCGCTGATCCGCCCGCACCTCGCCGCCCCCAACTCAAGGAGACGCCCAGCATGATCGTCGAGATCGAAACGTCCGCCGGCTCGATCAAGGCCGAGCTCCAGCCCGACAAGGCGCCGGTCACCGTCGAGAACTTCCTCCGCTACGTGGACGAGAAGCACTACGACGGGACGATCTTCCACCGGTGCATCCGGGGCTTCATGGTCCAGGGCGGCGGCTTCACGCCGGAGATGCGCCAGAAGCCCACGCACGAGCCGATCAAGAACGAGGCGGCCAACGGCCTGAAGAACCTCCGCGGCACGCTCGCCATGGCGCGGACGAGCGACGTGGACAGCGCCACCGCCCAGTTCTTCATCAACACCGTGGACAACGCCTTCCTCGACCACGGCGACCGGGACTTCGGCTACGCCGTCTTCGGGCGGGTCATCGAGGGCATGGACGTGGTGGGCGCCATCGAGCAGGCCCCCACGACCGGGGCGCCCCAGGAAGGCAAGCCCGCCCAGCCCGCTGTCATCCACTCCATCCGTCGCGCCGAGGCCGAGTAAGCAGCGCCGCCAGGCGCCGCCCTGCGAGGTGGGGACCGTCCGCGCGACACGGGCGCGGGCGAGGGGATTGTTCTTGACAATCCCCTTTCCCGGCTTATACTTACGGTGATTCGCGTCTGCGGGGGAGCGGGTGGAGGAGCCTGTGGCGCCGGTGGGGCGCTTGCGCTCGCCTCTGTGGCCGAACCGTGCGTTGGCGGCCCTTGCGTTCCGGGGCTGAGATCGATTCGTTCCGTTTGCCGTACAGAGGCTGTGTTCGCGCCTCCACCCGGTGGAGGGCACGCGCTCCCTTCCTTGGTCGGAGGTATCGTCCAACGGCCGTGGAAAGGGAGGTCGCACCATGCGGCATGCCGACGGGACATCGCACTTCGGGCTGGTCAGCGTCTGGGTGGGGATGATCCTGCTGGCCGGCGGCGAAGCGGCGTGGGCGAAGACGCCGCCGGGCAGTTGGGCGAACGACGTACAGAATGCTGAGTTCAATGAGGGGATCAACTCCATCGTCCAGAACCTGGTGAGCCCTGACGAGGACGTGTTCGTCTGGGACGAGCCCTGGGAGATGGAATCGGACGGCCCCGCGGCTGGAGCAGCGACCCCGTCGTTTGCCTGGGCATCCTGTCGCGAGCCCGGTTCGGGCCGCAGTTGCCATCAGACCCGTCGCTAGAGAAGGGGACCACGGACCATGGAAAGCAATGAGCGTTGGGTAGGGATGAGGCGCTGGGTGCTGACGCTGCTGGTGATGTCGTCGGTCGTGGGCACGGCTCGCGGCCAGAGCTGGTGGACGACGCAAGCCCTGTTCTGGGCCGGGCCGGAATGGGGCGGCTGGTCCCAGTTGTTCATAGACCAGATGGACGAGGCCTACATCGACAACACGGACGTCTACTTCTGGCAAGGCGGTTCCGGTGCCTGGAACGAGGCTGACAATTGGAACCCGACGCATTGGATGATCGATGGCTTCTTGTCATATAACCCGACGCAGGAGGAGCACTATCCCCGCTCCAACTGGCCTTGGACGACGTTCATCGGGACGGATTCGGACGGTGATCCTGACCCGGGCTGCAGCGTGTGCCGCGAGGGGACGCTTGTGCTTAGCCACTCCTTTCTGAGCGTTGCCGGTTCGGACTTGACCATTGCAGAGAACGCCGACCTGGAGGTGGACTACCTGTCCACGCTGGCCGTTCGTGACAGCGACGTCGAGGTCGGCGGAGACCTGACCGTGGACGACAGCCTCTTGTCCTTGTGCGGGTCCGCCACTGTCTCGGCCGACGCGATCTACTTGGGGTCGCCGGGGCAACTCTGGACCGGCGATCCGGAGGAGCCAGCGCAGCCATACACGGCGGCGGTCCGCGATGGGAGCAAGCTGATCGCCACGGACGGGAGCCTTTACATCGAGGGGGGGCTGTGGGTGGACGACGGCTTGGCCTCAGCCTCCGGGTCAATCACCGTGCACGGCCAGGCCATCGTGGAGAACTGCACCAGTCCGCTGCCCTTCCGGGGGCTCGGAGCTGGCGGAGACATTCTGGTCCGGGATTTCCTCGGCGTCTACACCGGCGCCAATGCGGAGGCCGCGGGAGCCTTTCATCTGGGAACGCAGGGGGGGGGGAGCTACACGGGCGAATGCGACGTGCTCGGGGGATCCAGTCTTCTTGCCCAGGGATTCGTCATCGGGAAATGGGCACGTGGCCACTTGAAAGTCGCCAATGCGACGGCTCGTGCGGGGGCGGGCGGCATCATCATTGGCGGCCTGCAAGTGCCCGAGGGGGACGGGAACAGCACCATCGAGGTGAGCCTCGGCGGCGTCCTTGAGACGACCGGGACACTGGTCGTCGGGGAAGCGGCCAGTCGGTGGGACTGGGGCAGGCTGGACGTCGACGACGGAACGGTGACCTGCCAGGATGCCGTTGTTGGCTGGTACGCCGACTCCCGCGGGCACGTGACGATCGACCACGGCCAGTGGATCGTCGATGGGACCCTGCGCGTCGGCCACGCGGGCAATCCAGAGGACTCGCCCGTGCTCGACAAGGTCGAGATCGGCAACCTCGGGCAGCTGCGGGTCGGCGAGAGGCTGGAGATCCGCAAGGGAGGCGAGGTGCGCGTCTTGGGCACCGGCGGGGGCCCGTCCGCCCTCGTCGTTTCGTCCGGCTCGTCCTCGGCCGGCGTGTACGTGGAGGGCGGGAGGCTGATCATCGATGGCGGGAGCGTCCGCGCGGAGACGATCGACGTGAATGGCTGCGGCTTCCTGTCCACGGGGCCTTTCACGATCGCCGGCGCCGATGAGCCGCTCGTGAAGGTCCGTGGCGAAGACGCCAGCGCGACCAGCAGCGGGGCGTTGGTCGTCGGCTTCGGGCCAGACGGCCCCGGGAGGCTGGAGATCCGCGACGGCGCCTCGTGGACGGTCCACCACGGCATGGACGTGGGCCCGGGGGGAACGGTCGCCCTGAACAACTGGGGTCACCTGGACATCGCGCTGGCGCCGGAAGACCCCGAGCACGTGAGCCTGATCGTCGGGAGAGACGTCGGAGGCGTGGGCACGCTGTCGCTCGACGGGCACAGCACGCTGAGGCTCGACGGGGACCTTGCCGTGGGCAACGGCCCCGCGCGGGGCACCGTGCTGGTGAAGGGGAACAGTCACGTGGCCGCGGCCGGCCGGCTGGACGTCGGGCGGGGCTCGACCCTCCGGATCGAGGGCGGCGGGGGCCTGATCCTGGGCCGGACCCAGCTGGGCACGAGCGGTCTGAGTGTCGTCGATTGGGTGGTGGCGAACGTGGACGGCGGGACCGTGCATTGCGGTGGGCCGTTTGGCATGGGGGCGGGCCACTTCTGGGTCGTAGACGGCGCAACGGTGACCTCCTCCAGTATCTACGTCGGGGGCGACAGCCCGGGACCGGAACTCACCATCCGGGGCAAGGACACCCGGTGGACCGTCTCGGGGGACGTGACGGTCGGCAGCAATGGAACGGTACTGGTCGATCAGGCCGCCCTCGAGCTCGGCGGGAATGTCAGCGTGGGCACTGACGGGCTTCTCCAGGTGCGGCGCGGCTCGCTGGCGTGCAACGAGATCCTGACCCAGGGCGGAAGGTTTCAGTCGGTTGAGTCGGACGTGACCTGTCAAACGTTCAAGACCGAGAGCGATGGAGCCACCGCCACGACCGTCACGTTCTCTGAGGGAACGTTCACCTGCGCGAGACTCGACAACGCCGGATCGAAGGTCAACGTCACCGGCGGCACGGTCAACGTATCGTATCTATATAACCTCGGCAACCAGGGGGGTCCCTCTTGGGACCTTGCCGGGAACCTCTGGGTCAGCGGAGGCACGTTGAATGCGAAGAGAATCGACTGCAGAGACTACGACTATGCCGACGGCGTTGTGCGGGTGAAAGGCGGCTTGCTCCTCTGCCGCGAGCTGCTGCAGTTGGGTAACGGAAAGCTGTACGTGGAGGGCGGCGAGATCCGGTTTCTTGGGGAGTTGGCGGGCCATGAGCCCCTGGACTACGAGAACGACGCCACCGTAGTCCTGTCTAGCGGGCGGCTCGCCTGCCCTGATTTCCTGCCGTCCTGGGTCTTCCAATGGGCTGGCGGGGGCGTGCTGGAGATTACGTCGTCCTGGTGCAGCCTGATCTACGTGCTGAATGTCCAGGACGGCGAGACATTGGAGGCGGCGGGAAAGCTCTCTATCGTCAGCGCCCTTGGCGGAAAGCTGACGCTGGACGGCGGCAAGGTGACGTGCGGGTCCTTCAACAAGCCAGCACAAGCCGGGAACTTCATCTGGGATAGCGGGACGCTGGGCGTGAGGAGCAATCTGTCGGTCAGCTCGAACGACCCGTTCGGCACGGGCGAGCCGCTGGTGTTGTCGTCTGCGCGGGCACTGGAGGTCGGCGGCGCCCTGACGGTCACCGACACGGGCGTGCTGAGGCTGGAGGGCGGGCGCCTGACGTGCGGATCCTTCCACAACACGCAGGGCGGAACGTTCAACTGGACGGGTGGGACGCTGGGCGTGGGGGGCAGTCTGTCGGTCAGCTCGAACGATCCCTTTCACACCGGCGCCCCGCTGGTGCTGTCGTCCGGGTGGGGGCTGGAGGTTGGGGGCGCCCTGACGATCACCAATACGGGGGTGCTGAGTCTGGAGGGCGGGCGCCTGACCTGCGGTTCGTTCGCCAAGTCCGCAGGCGGGACCTTCACATGGAGCAGCGGGACGCTGGGCGTGACGGGCGACCTGCTGGTGAAATCGAACGATCCATTCGGCCTGGGCGAGCCGCTGGAGCTGTCGTCCGGACAGGCAGTGGAGGTCGGGGGCGCCGTGACGATTGCCTCCAACGGGGCGCTGACGGTGAACGGCGGGAAGGTGGCCGTCGGCGACCTCGCCACGCCGCCGGCGCCCGGAGAGCTGCGGATCGGGCCCGGTGGCGCGCTGACGGTGGACGGTGGAAAGCTCGCCGTCGGCGACCTCGCCACGCCGCCGTCGCCCAACGAGGTCCGGATCGGGCCCGGCGGCGTGCTGACGCTGGACGGCGGGAAGCTGATCTGCGCTCGCGTGGATACCTCGGAAGGCGGCTCCTTCGCGTGGAACAGCGGGACACTGGGCGTGCCGGGCGATCTGCGGGTGGGGACAGACGATCCATTCGGCCTGGGCACTTGGCCGGAATTGGCGTCCGGGTGGGGGCTGGAGGTCGGCGGCGCCCTGACGGTCGCCAACTATGGCGTGCTGACGCTCACGGGAGGGCAGGTGACGTGCCGGTCGTTCTCCAAGCTCCCGTTTGGGAGCTTCTGGTGGGACAGCGGGACGCTGCGTTTCTCGCACGAGGCGTCGATCGGTTCCGCCGCGCCGTTCATGGCGGCCGGGGGCGATGCCGTCACAGCGGGCCGGACGCTGGAGTTCGCCGGCGCC
>CAZXOC010000106.1:0-22279 GCA_964642165.1 uncultured Planctomycetaceae bacterium
CCGAATGGAGCTGCGGGGGCTCGAACCCCGGACCTCATGCATGCCATGCATGCGCTCTCCCAACTGAGCTACAGCCCCGGGAAGCACTCACCCGCCGTACGGCGGGGTGTCCTGTTCATCTTCGGCTATCGGCGAACCCTTCTTTTAGCATTCCCCGCCGCGCCGGTCAAGGGGGCGGGCGGGGAATTGTCGCTCGAGGCCCTGGCGGGCCGCCCGCAAGAAGCGACAATCAGGGGTAAACCCTTCCGGGGGCGCCGTCAATAACGGTGGAATGCATGGCAGGCGACCGGGCCGAAAAGACGCGGCTGATGGACCGGGCCTCGGCGGGCGACGAAGCGGCGTTCGCGGACCTGGCCGGACGCATGCAGGATGACTTGTTCCGCTTCGCCTTGGCCCAGGGCCTGTGCCCGGCCGACGCCGCCGAGACGGTCCAGGAGGCCCTCCTGCGGGCCTGGCAGCGCCGGGGCACGTGGTGGGCCGGCTCGGACGCCGCCGCCTGGCTGTATGGCATCGCGATGAACGTGGTCCGCGAGCTGTGGCGGCATCGCCGTCGCCGGGGCGCCGACCGGGCCGACCTGGACCTCTTCGCGGCCCGGCCGGACGCTGGCGGCCCCGATAGCGCGGCGGACCTGGCGCGGCTCACAGCGCACGTGGCGGCCCTGCCGCCGCGGCAGCGAGAGGCGGTCGCCTGCCGGTACCTTCGCGGCATGAGCGTGCGCGAGACGGCCGCCGCGATGGGATGTGCCGAGGGGACGGTCAAGGCCGCCGTCTTCGCCGCACTGAAGAACCTGCGGAAGGCCATGGCGCGGCGGAACGAAGCCGCCATGGGACCTGTATGACGCCCAGCGACGAGAAGGACAACCTCGAAGAGCCGTTCGCCGACGTGATCGGGCCGCTGCGCCGACTGGGCGAGGCGATCGACCGCGAGCGCTGCCCGGGGCGGGCCTGGCCGGTTCGCCTCACGCCCCGGCGACGCCCCGTTTTGCGCATCCTGGCGGCCTCGGCCGCCGCGGCCGCCATCCTGCTCGCCGCCGCCGCGGCTCGCTGGATCGCCCCGCGCAGTGCCGACGATCCCCAGCCGCCGGCCGGGCCGCAGGTCGCGGCGACCGCCCCGGCCGAGCCCCGGGCGGTGGACTGGTCCGTCCCCACGGCGATTGACCCGTCGGTTGCGTCGCGCGTTACGTGGAGCATGCTGAGCGCCTCGGCGTCGGCCACGACGGCCGACCCGAACGGGCCGGGATGGTCCGTCCCGCGGATCTCGTTCCCCTCGTTCGGCCCCCGCGCCGCCGAGACGCCCTCCCGGGCAACAAGCCAACCGGCATCGACACAGAGTTCGGGCGATCCCCTGCCCCATCCAGAGGAGAAGGAGTGCAGCGCATGATGCAGCCAAAGACAGTGGTCGTCCTGCTGGCGATGGTGATGCTCACCGGCGCGATCGCGGGGTACTCGGTGCTGAGCGCCGACGACGAGCGGCAGGATCACCCGCGGGCGGACCGCGCCGCCGAGCGCGAGCGATTGGAGGCCGAGCGGGACCGGCTCCGGGCCCTCGACGAAGCCGCCGCGGCGGAGCGGCGGGAACGGCTCCTGCGCCGGCAGCTCGTCGAGGATGAGGAGCGACTCCGCCGCCTCGACGAAGCCGCCGCGGGCAGGGCGCGGCAAACAGCGCAGCGCGACCGTCTTCTGCTGGCGCAGCGCGCGCGCCGCGACCGACAGCCCCCGGGGCTGGATCCCGATGCCATGCGCGCCCGCGCGCGTGGGCCGGACCGTCCGCCCATGGCGCCCCCTGATCCGCCCTTCCGCCCCGAGTACGTGCAGCAGTACGGGCACATGATCGAGCTCATCGAGCGGATGAAGCACGTGTGCTTCGATCCGGAGAACGCGGCCCTGATCGCCGTCGGCGGGCTGAAGGACGACATCCCTCGCCGCCCGGAGGAAGTCGTCGACGACCTGGAGGGCGTCCTCAAGCGGACCCGGACGCTCGGCGTCCGCAACGCCGTCCGCATGGTGCTGCGCGACCTCTACCGCCACCTCGGGGCACACGACCGGGCCCTGCGGAACCTCCACGAGATGCTCGCCGAGAACGACGAGGCCCTCCACGGCAGGCGCGAGCGGGACGAGCCGGCCCGCGCCGAGCGGCACGCGTCGCTGGTCGCCGCGGGCGACGCGAAGTTCACCAAGGCCCGGTGGGCCGAGGCCCTGGAGCTGTACGCCGAGGCCGGCAAGCTGGGGCCGAGCGACTCGCTGGCGGCGAAGATCACCGAGTGCCGCTTCCGGATCGCCCTGGAGGAGGCGGACAGGCTGCGGGAGGAGAGGAACTACGACGAGGCGACCAAGGCCTACGAGGCGGCCGCAAAGGTCAAGCCCGTGGGCCCGCTGATCGGCGCGCGCCTGGCGGCGATGAAGGCGGACCGGGCGTACCAGAAGCTCGTGGAGGAGGGGCGAGCCGCCCTGAAGCGGCAGCAGTTGGACAGGGCTCGCGAGCGGTTCCTCCAGGCCCGGAAGATCCGCAACACGCCGGAGGTCCAGGAGCTGATCCGGCAGACCGAGGCGAAGCAGTAGCGGTCACGTTGGCCGGGGCGGGGCGGCCGCGTGTCCCTCGCGGCGCGCCCGGACCTCACGACACGCTGCCGCTCACCAGGACGGTGCGGCCCGGCAGGCCGTCGGGCAGACGGCGCATCATTTCGGCGGCCTCATCCTCGTCGTCGCACAGCACGAACAGGGCGCTGCCGCTGCCGGTCACGGCGAGGTCCTCGCCCACGCAGTCCGTGAGTTGCTCGAACAGCCGGCGGAACTCGTCGCCGGCGGCGCAGGCAGCCGCCGTGAGGTCGTTGCGGAGGCCTCGCCGCCAACGGCTCGGCGGGCGCCGGCCCATGGTCCGCAGGTCGCGATCGTCGGCGACGTGGCCGGACGGGGGCAGGTCGTCGAACCGCCGGTACACCTCGGGCGTCGAGCAGGTGATGTCGGGCAGGTGCAGCACGGCGACGAAGGGGTGGACCGCCACGGGCTGAAGCCTCTCGCCGCGCCCGGTGATCCGCGCCGTCGGCGTGCCGAGGAACAGCGGCACGTCGCTGCCCAGCTCGGCGGCCAGCTCGGCCAGTCGCCCGGCGGGCAACTCGACGCGCCACAACCTCGCCAGGCCCGCCAGCGAGGCGGCGGCGTCCGACGATCCGCCGCCGAGCCCGCGCCCCGGGGGGATGGCCTTGGTCAGGTGGATGTCCGCGCCGAAGGGCGTGTCCGTCTCTTCGGCGAGGCGGCGCGCTGCTCGAAGGGCGAGGTTCTGCTCGACCGGCCCGCCGTCGGCGCCGTCGACGCGCAGCGTGATCTCGCCGTCCAGCCGCCCCCGGAGAAGCAGATCGTCGTACAGCGTCACCTTGGCGACGACGGAGTCCACCGGGTGGTAGCCGTCCGCACGCCTGGGCCCGACGTAGAGGTCCAGGTTGATCTTGGCCGGCGCGGCGACGCGCAGGATACCGTCGATCCGCTCGAACCGCTCGCGCGGCGGCAAGACCGCCGGGACTCGGGGAGCTGGCTTGCCCATGCCCCTATCATCGGCGCGACCGCCCCGCGGGGCAATGGGTCGCGCTACCGCAGGCCGTGCGCGTCGAGCAGCGCCGTGTCCGCCAGCAGCTCCTCGGTCGCCCCATCGGCGCGGACCGTCCCCCCGGCCAGAACGGCCGTGCGCTTCGTCAGCGCGCGGACCATGTCCAGGTCGTGCGTCACCAGCAGCATGCCCTCCTGGCGGTCGGCGAGGATCTCGATCAGGCGCCCGCGCGCCCGCGCGTCGAGGTTGCCGGTCGGCTCGTCCAGCAGCAGCACGTCGGGCTTCATGGCGAGGACGGCCGCCAGGGACACCAGGCGCTTCTCCCCGCCGGAGAGCTTGTAGGTGATGCGGTCCTCGTAGCCGCCCAGGGCGAGCGCCGACAGCGTCTGGCTCGCGACGGCGAGGGCTTCGCTCTGCGTGAGCCCCAGGTTGATCGGGCCGAAGGCCACGTCCTCGATCACCGTCGGGCAGAAGAGTTGGTCCTCGGGGTCCTGGAAGAGCAGCCCCGCGCGGCGGCGGACCTCGTGGAAGTCGCCCTCGGCGCGTCGGGGGCGCCCAAAGGCCTCGACGTGCCCGGCCTGCGGATGCAGCAGGCCGACGATCACGTGCAGCAGCGTGGTCTTGCCGCTGCCGTTGGCGCCCAGCAGCGCCACCCGCTCGCCGGCGCCCAGCGAGAGTTCCACGCCGTCGAGCACGGGCCGGTCCGGCACGTAGGCGAACCGCACGCCGGCCAGGCGAATGAGCGGCTGGCCTAGCGCCATTGCAGGTACCCCAAGACGCAGAGCAGCATCGCCGCGCCCGCGCCGAAGGCCGCGTCCAGCCCCGTCAGCACGAACGAATCCGCCAGGACGAACCGCCCCGCGAAGCCGCGGCACTTCATCGCCGCCACGATCCGTTCGCTGCGGTCGAAGCTCTTGACCAGCAGCATGCCCACGAGGTAGCCCAGGCTGCGGTACGTGTGCCCGTTCATCCGCGGGCGGAAGCAGCGGACCCGCATCGCCCGCCGCAGGCGCTCGTACTCGTGGTGCAGCACGTCCAGGTACCGCACGGTGAAGAAGTACAGGTGAATGAGCTTCCCGGGGACGTACAGGCGCCCCATGGCGCGGCCGAGCTGGATCGGCTCCAGCGTGCTCAGCAGGGCCGTCAGGACGAGCACGATGGCGTTGGCCTTCAGCGCGATGCCCGCCGCGCGCAGCAGCCCCTCCCGCGTATAGGCGATCGGCCCGAGGCGGAAGATCGCCGTCTGCCCCATCGTCACCGGCAGCAGCACGACCAGCAGGAGCATGAAGGCGTTGACCGACAGCACGCGCCGGAGCGTCGCCCGCACCGGCACGCGCGCGAGCGCAACCAGGGCGATTCCCGCGGCCAGGGCGACGCCGACCGCCTCGAAGCGCCCCAGCAGCGCCGCCGTGGCCGACAGGACCGCCGCGACGACGATCCGCAGCCGCGGGTCCAGCCGGTGAACGACCGAATCGCCTCTGGAGAAGGTCTCGCAGACCATGCGCGGGGTGTTCCTTGTCGGGGGCGTTACGCGGCCGGTTTGGACTTGCCGCGGTGCCTCACCAGCAGCACGATGCCCATGATGCCGAAGATGTAGCCGACCCCCCCGATGAGGTCGCGAAGGCGCACGCGCTGCTCGTGGCGGTCGAGTTCCTTTCGAATGGCCTGGGCGACCATCTTGCGCAGCGCGGCTGGACCGGCCGGCTCGTCAGCGCTCGCCGAAGCGGTCGCGGGAGGCGCAGCCGCCGCGGCGACGGGCCTCGCTTGGGGCCTCGTCTTCCCGCCCGGCAGGCTGTCCGGCAGCTCGTCGGCCTCGACGGTGTACTCGGCGCGGTGCCCGTCGGCCGTCTCGATGACGAACGTGTGGTCGCAGCGGCGCGTCGCCTGGAAGGCGAAGCGGCCTTCGGCGTCGGTTCGCACCTCGCCGAGGCGCGCGCCGCCGGGGCCCAGGACGTCGACCTTCGCATCCCGCGGGCGCCCGCCGCCGGAGAAGTAGGCCTCGCCGCGAAGGGCCGTGCCTTCGGCCTCGGCGAAGACGTGGATCTTGTGGGCGACCGCCTCGGGCGCGGCCGCCAGCAGCACGCCCAGCGCGACGGCGAAGGCAGCCATCGCCCGCCGCGGGCGGTCCGGCCGGTCAGGCATGGGCGCACTCCTCCTTGCCCGCCGGGGTCGTGTGAAGGTCCAGCAGCTCCGGCTTGACCTTCCGGAGGAAACCGGCGATGTAGCCGGTGATCAGGCCCTCGACGGCGGCGACGGCCAGGTGCGGCACGGCCACCGCCTCGGCCACCACGAGGAACGCCTTGCCGCTGGCGAGCAGCGCCAGGCAGGTCAGCGCCGCTCCCAGCAGGACGCCCAGGCAGCCGGCGCCGAACCCGAAGAGGAAGATCGATCGGCGCCCGCGCTTCCGAACGCCCCATCCGAAGAGGTAGTGGCAGACCACGGCCGGCGCGGCCATCGTGCACGTGTTGACGCCCAGCGTCGTCAGCCCGCCGACGCCGAAGAGGAGCTTCTGGAGCAGCAGGGCGATGAGCACGGCCGGAAACGCCGCCCAGCCCAGCAGCACGCCCATCAGGCCGCACAGCACCAGGTGGATGCTGGACAAGCCCAGCGGCACGGGGAGGAGCGAGGCCACGAAGAACGCCGAGGACAGCACGGCCACGCGAGGGATGCGCTCGTCGTCGAGCTTGCGGAGCCCGAGCGCGACCCCCGCGGCGGCCGCCACGGCCCCGGTCACCAGCGCCGGCTGGGCAAGGATACCGTCGGAGATGTGCACGGGCCGGCTCCTTTGCGAGCTACTTCATGTCGGCGGCGCGAACCCACATCAGCGCGCCGAGCTCGACGTCCGCGGGCTTGCCTTCGGGGCTCGTCATCTTCTCGTCGCCGTCGATCAGGGCGGCGAAGGCCCACCAGCCGGCCCGCGGCATCGCGTAGCAGAACGTGCCGTTGGCGTCGGCCTTGATGACCTGCGTCACGAACGCGTCGCACGGCGCGGTGACCTTCCCGCCGGCGTTGTAGTACTCCACCTCGATCTCGGCGAACGGCACGGGCTTGCCGCCCTTCGTCACGACGCCGCGGAAGCAGTTGCCCGTCCACAGACCGCACGGGCGGACCAGCGGGCGGATCTCCACCGGCAGGCCCACCATCGCGTCCCAGCCCTCCCCGCTGTCCATGGCGTTGACCACGACCTTGGTGTAGTGGACGATCATCTTCTGCTCGGCCGGCTCCCAGTACGGCGCGGGCTCGAGGTAGAACACGTGGTCGCCCGGGCGCTTGGCCCTGTAGTCGGCCGTGTAGCCCGTCTTGCCGTCGACCTTCCGCCGCTTCAGCGTCGACAGCAGGTCGGTCTTCCTGCCGCCGACGAGCACGCCGAATCGCCGCGGCGCGCCCATCTCCATGACCGGCCCCCCCTCCATCGGATGGGTGAACAGGATCTCCAGGCTCACCGTGCGGTCCCTCGGGGAGACGTTGTCCCTCGAGGGGATCAGCACCTGGAAGTGGGACCGGACGGTTGCGGCCGTCAGCCCAAGCACCAGCGCCGCCGACGCGCCAACGATCAGCGTTCTCTTCATCGTCCCGTCTCCTGCGATCAACCGGCATGCAGCCGTAATACCGATCTGCGCATTATTACTACCATCGCCCGGCCACGCAAGGGATTTCGTCCCGGCAAGCGGCGCGAGGGGCGCCTCAGAAGTTCATCTGAACCCTCACGCCGACGACGACGGCGTCGTCGACGTCGTGGCGGCCGCCGGGGTTGTCGACGTATTGCAGGTGGCCGCTGACGTTCAGCCAGCCGCAGACCGCCGCGCTGTAGTACATCTCGAGGACGGTCTCCCGGGAGGTGCGGCCGGGCTCGGCGTCGCGGCTGAGGAGGCCCTGCGCCACGCCGAGGGCGAGCACGTCGTCGTCGCGCCCGGGGATCAACCCCCGCACCTGCCCGCCGGCCGACCAGAAGGAATGGATCTCGTTCACGTCGCTGTCGGCGCAGCCGAACCGCGCGAAGACGCCGAGCCCCTGCGTGTCGTCGGCGTCGGCGTTCTCCTTGTGGAGCATCTGGTCGCAGCTCAGGTAGAACCCGACGTCGTCGCGCTTGACGCCGCCGCGGAAGCGTTCCTTGGGCTGGGGGTCGTACCAGAAGCCGGCCCGGTAGGCGCCCGGCAGGGCGAGCAGGTTCGGCACGAGGCCCGTCTCGAAGATCGCGAAGACGTGGTCCTCCTCGTGGAAGGCGGTGCGGAAGCCCGTCTCGCGCGCGTCGGCTTGGGCGTCCTGGGCGCCGGCGGCGAGGTAGAAGCCCTCGGCGGGCTCGAGGTACACGGCTGCGCCGAGGCCGTTGTCGGGGAAGGGGATGGTCGGGTTGTTCACCAGGGCGCTGGCGAGGAACTGTGTCGTTTCGTCGTTGGCGTACAGGCTGGCGTCGAAGGCGACGGGGCAGCCGCGGCACTCGAACCCGCCGGTCAGGTCGATCTTGCCGATGCGAACGATGAGCCGCCCCCCCAGCAGCGCCTGTTCGTACCACGCCTCGGTGACGTCGATCGCGCGGTCGCCGGCGGCATCATCGTTGATGCCCAGCAGGCTGCCGACGGAGGAGGCATCCAGCCCGTCGGACCAACTGCCCTCGGCCAGCACGAAGAACGTCCCGCCGGTGATCCGGAAGAGCTTCTCCAGGTCCAGTTCGGCCTCGAGATCGTAGCTGCCGGCGTACCGGCCGGCGTGACGGTGGGTGGCCAGGCCGCCCTCCAGGTTGAGCTGGTAGACCTCCGTCAGCCCGAGATGGACGCTCAGGCCGCTCTCGGCGACTGTGCGCCCGAGGCCGAACCAGTCGCCCGTAAGCGAGTCCCGTCGGCACAGATTCGCCAGGCAGCCTGTCTCCGCCGGCGCCGGCTCCTCCCGCGCGAGGCAGAGGCGACCCGGCCCGACCAGCCCGGCAAGCAGCAGCGCCGCCGCGGACACCGCAAGACTGAGTCGTTGCTTCATGGCTTTCGTCCTTCCCGAGTTCGGTTCGGCAAGCGAGGGCGACCGATGACACCTCGGCCGCCTGCCGGCCGGATGCGGGTGCCGCCTCGCGATCGGGAAGTGTACGCGGCATGGCGCGGTACTACCAGAGAGGGAAGAATTATTACGGGAAGGCCCCGCACCTGCAGCCGCGGTGCGTCCGAGGAAGCGCCGGCGCCGCTCGCGCCGAACGTCCAGGCGGGGCGGACCCGGGCTGGTCCAGCCGCGCTGCGCCGGGGGACTCGGCGCCCCGTGGGCCGGGACGCCGCGGAGTGTCGTTCAGCGCGTCGCCGCCTCGTCAGTCCGGCGCCTGAAACTCGGCAGAGCGCCGGGCTGCTTGGGCGGCCCCGCGGGCCAGCTCGAACAGGGGCACGCCTGCGGCGGCCCGCTTGGCGTAGACCTCCACGTTCAAGTCCTTGACGTGCTGATGTTCCTCCTCGTACTCCTCGGTTGGCGCGAAACGACTTGGGCGAAATGCACGCATACAACCGCCTCCCTTGTGATTGCCCGGTTCCCTCCGAAAGGAACGGTCAAATCTGGTTGTCGAAGCCTCCTGCTTCGGCCCACCGATGATGTGCTATAGACTATTGTCCGCCTCCGGCGGCCTCCTGACAAGGGGGTACGCACACTTTTTTGGCAGCGATCAGTCCTCCCGGCGGCGGCGAGCCGCCACGTTCATCCTGCACTCGGCCGCCATGTCCAGGAACTCGCCGTGCTCGAGGTCCTCCAGCGCCTTTCCCTTGGCGTCGAGCTTCTCGTTGAACTTGGTGCACTTCTCCTGCATGGAGGCGTGGGTGTCCTCGGAGCCGCCGACCAGCTCGAAGTTCTTCCCCCGCGTGAGACGGACTTCGTCGTCCTCGTGGTCCAGCCCGATGCCCAGCAGCTTCGCCTTGCGGCGCTCCGAGACCATCCACGCACTCCTTCCTGAACGATCTTTCGTTCATTGTAGCAGGCCGGGCGCCTCGGGCAAGGGCCTATCCGGGCGGGCGCCGCCCGCCGGGCGCGAGCGTTTCGCGCCGGACCGCTTGACAGCGCCGGGCGGGCAGCTATTCTAGAGTAGTTGTCTTCGCGGAGGCGAGTCGAGGGGCGAGGTGGCCATGGAGAGACGGAAGGTGAACGTCACGGTCGTCGGCATGCAGTGGGGCGACGAGGGCAAAGGCAAGGTCGTCGACGCCCTGAGCCGCGCCTGCAAGTACGTGGTCCGCTACTGCGGCGGCGCCAACGCCGGGCACACCGTCCACGTCGGCGGCGAGCGCTTCGCCATGCACCTCATCCCGTGCGGCATCCTGCGCGACGGCGTGCTGAACGTCATCGGCAACGGCGTGGCGTTCGACCCGCCGGTCGCGCTGGGCGAGATCGACGACCTGCGCGCCCGCGGGGTGACCGTCGGGCCAAATAACCTGCGCCTCAGCCACGCCGCCCAGGTCGTCATGCCCTGGCACCGGGCGGAGGACGCGCTCAGCGAGCGCCGCCTGGGCAAGGACAAGATCGGCACGACGGCGCGGGGCATCGGCCCGTGCTACGCCGACAAGGCGCGGCGCAGCCCGGCCGTTCGCGTGGGCGAGCTGCTCGATGCCGCCACGCTCCGCGAGAAGGTCCTCCGCATCGCCGACGCGAAGAACCGCGCCTTCGAGGCGCTCTACGACGCCGACCCGATGGACGGCGAGGCCATCGCGGCTGAGTACGCCGAGCACGGGCGGCGCTGCGCGCCCCTGGTGGGCAACACCGGCGCGATCCTTCGCCGCGCGGTGGCGGCCGGCGAGCCCATCCTCTTCGAGGGCGGGCAGGGCAGCCTGCTCGACATCGACCACGGCACGTACCCGTTCGTCACCAGCTCGCCCGTCACGGCGTGCGGCGTGCCGGGCGGCGCGGGCGTGCCCCCGGCGTCTGTGGGGCGGGTCGTCGGGCTGGTGAAGGCCTACACCTCGCGCGTCGGGGCCGGGCCCTTCCCCACCGAGCAGGACAACGACATCGGCCAACGCCTTCGGGATCGCGGCAAGGAATACGGCACGACGACCGGCCGCCCGAGGCGCTGCGGGTGGTTCGACGCCTTTGCCGTCCGGTACGCCGCGGACCTCTCCGGGGCGGGGGAGCTGGCCCTGGCGCTGCTGGACGTCCTCAGCGGTTTCGTCGAGGTGCGGGTCTGCACCGGCTACCGCGTCGGCGGGAGCGACGTGGCGGACTTCGACCCCGTCGCGATGGGCGCGGCCGAGTGCGTCTACGAAACGCTGCCCGGCTGGCCGGACGACATCACCGAGGCCCGCCGCTTCGACGACCTGCCCGCCGCGGCGCAGCAGTACGTGCGTCGGATCGAGGAGCTGGTCGGCCGACCTGTCGGCCTGATCGGCGTCGGCCCCGACCGGGAGGCGACCATCGTCCACCATACGCGGATCGGGGAGTCGGCATGATGACGGAGGTCACGCCGGAGAGCAAGGCGGCCTCGCAGGCGAAGCTGGGGCTGCCCCCCGAGCGACTGCCGCGGTCGGTGGCCGTCATCATGGACGGCAACGGGCGCTGGGCGCGGGCGCGCGGGCTGCCGCGGTCGGCCGGGCACGCCGCCGGCGCCGAGGCCGTCCGCACCATCGTGACCGAGGCCGTCCGGCTCGACCTGGAGGCCCTGACGCTCTACAGCTTCTCCCTCGACAACTGGCAGCGCCCCGCCGAGGAGGTCAGCGCGTTGATGCACCTCTACGCGCTGTACCTGGCGAGGGATCGCCCGACCATGGCGGAGCACAACATCCGCTTCCGCCACGTCGGGCGCCGCGACGGGCTGCCCGAGGCGGTCCTCCGCGAGATCGACGCGTCGACGCGCGCCACGGCCGAGTGCACCGGCATGTACCTGTGCCTCGCCCTGAACTACGGCTCGCGCGCGGAGATCACCGACGCCGTCGCCCACCTCGCCCGCCGAGTCGCCGACGGGCACCTCCGCCCCGAAGACATCGACGAGGGCCTCATCTCCGAAGCGCTCGGCACCCGCGGCGTGCCCGACCCCGACCTGCTGATCCGCACGTCCGGCGAGCTGCGCCTCAGCAACTTCCTGCTCTGGCAGCTCTCCTACGCGGAGTTGCACGTCACCGACGTCTACTGGCCGGACTTCACCATCGACGACCTCCACGAGGCCCTGCGGAACTACGCGGCTCGCGACCGGCGCTTCGGCGGCTTGAGGGAGCCGAAGGCCTGAGCGCAGCCCGCGGCCGGCTTCCCGCCGCCGACGGCCGAACTACAGGGAGCTCTCATGGGTGTGGGCGACGTTCTCGGTTCCGAGATGCGAACGTTCCAGGACCCCTTCACGGGCGCGGCGGTCCACCAGCTCACCGACTGGCGGGCGCACAGCCACCATCCCTACTTCACGAACAGCGGCCTGTGGGACGGCGGCCGGCGGCTGGTCGTCGGCTCGGACCGCCACAACCGCCGCAATCTCTACAGCGTCGAACTGGCCGGCGGCGAGATCACGCCGTTGACGGACCTGCCCGCCGACGAGCCCGCCCATACCCAGCGGGTGTTCCTCAACCCGAAGCGCGACGAGGCGTACCTCGAGGTCGGCCCCCGGCTGGTCGCGCTGGACCTGCGCACCGGCGCGCAGCGAGAGCTGTTCGTCACGCCGGAGGGCTACCTGCCCGGCAACTTCAGTTGCACGGCCGACGGCAAGACGATCTGCCACGTCGTCCAGCAGGACTTCGGCGACCGCATCTTCCGCAGCTTCGGCTACACGGGCTTTCGGGAGTACTCGGCCGCGCGGCCGCACTGCGTCATCCACGCCATCGACGTCGACGACGGCTCCCACCGCGCGGTGTACGAGGAGGAGTTCTGGCTCGGGCACGTCAACACCTCGCCGGCGCTGGCGAACGTGCTGACGTTCTGCCACGAGGGCCCGTGGAGCACGATCGACCAGCGGATGTGGGTGCTGGACGTCGCGACGGGGCGGGCCGAGCCGCTCCGCCCGCAGGCGCCCGGCGAGGCGCTCGGGCACGAGTACTGGCTGGCCGACGGCGAGCGCGTCGGCTACCACGGGCGGAAGGACGGCGTCCACCGGTTCGGCGTGATCCGCTGGGACAACACCGCGGGCATCGAGTACGACTTCCCGCACTCGTCCACGCACTTCCACAGCCTCGACGAGACGCTGATCGTCGGCGATGGCGGGCGCGGCGAGCCGTACCTGCTGATCTGGCGCCTGCGTGACGGCGCCTACGACGGGCCGCGCCGGCTCGCCTGGCACCGCGGCAGCTTCCACGTCCAGATCGTCCACGTCCACCCGCGGATGTTCCGCCGACCCGACGGGCAGACCTGCGTCCTCTATACCTCCGACCACAACGGCTACGGCAACGTCTTCCTCGCCGAGGTCCCCGCGTTCGAAGACCTGCCGCCCGTGCCCCAAGAGGACGCCACGTAGCGGCATGATCCACGTCACGCCGGGCATCTCGATCGACGACGACGAAATCGACGTCACCTTCGTCCGCGCGTCGGGCCCCGGCGGGCAGAACGTCAACAAGGTCGCCACGGCTGCGCAACTGCGCTTCGACGTCGCCCGATCCCCCAGCCTGCCCGAGGGCGTCAAGGCCCGCCTGGTCCGCCTCGCCGGGCGGCGCGTCACCGACGAGGGCGTGCTGGTCATCGACGCCCGCGAGCATCGCTCGCAGAAGCAGAACCGCGACGCCGCGCTGCGGCGGCTGATTTGCCTTCTCCGGCGTGCAGCCGTCCGCCCCAAGCGCCGCCGCGCGACCCGCCCAACCGCCGCCTCCCGCCGCAAGCGCCTGGACGGCAAGCGTCGCCGCGGCGAGACCAAGCGCCTCCGCCGGACGCCGCGCGCAGAAGAGTGAGCGGGCCAGTCCCGCGCCGCAGGAGCCGGCGCTGAACGTCCCTCGCCGCCCCTACGCCGTCGCGCCCTTGCCGGGGGCGCGGGTGAGCTTCCTCGCCAGCGTCGCGTCCTCCTCGATCTGGTCGCGGTCGTCCCTGGGGAAGACGCCCACGCAGAGGCCGTCCTTCGGCCGCAATTGCTTGAAGAGCTCGCCGAACGCCTTGGCGGGAGCCAGCCGCCCCGCCGCCAGCACCTTGTAGGCCACCACCGGCTTGTCCAGCTTGCGGATCGTCGCGATGGCCTGCTGCCAGCACGAGCGGCTGTAGTTCTCCGGCTGGTAGACGCACTGGTGGTAGAAGTCGGTGGGGAGCTTCTTCTCCTCGGCGACGAGGTGGGTGGTCGGGCGGTGCGAGGCGATGCCCGCCGGCAGGCCGAAACTGCGGATCAGCGCCAGCCACTCCTTCACCAGGTCGTGCCGGTTCTGGGCGAACGCGCGGTCCACGGACTCGCCCTGGATGCAGATGGCCTTCCCGCCGTTCTTCGCGCAGGCGGTGATGTGCTCACTCATCTGGTCGAACCGATCGGGCTGGCCGATCCATATCTTCAGCTTGCCGCCCTTCGCGCGGTAGGTGTTCCACAGGCGGATCCAGTGGTCGTAGCTGGGCGTCCAGACGGCGTTGATGCCTTGCTCGGCCGCCTCGTCCATCACGGCCATGATGCGCTCCTCCGTGTACCACTTGCGCATCTCGCCGTCGGCGGCCTGGGGATTGCCGTGGGAGAAGCCGAAGAACGGGTTGCTCCCGAGGATCAGCCGCGAGACCTTCAGCTTGCCCAGCCGGATCATCGGCATCTTCCCGGCGGGCGTCCCGGCCGCCGCGCCGCCCGCCGCCCTCACCGCGGCCGTCGCCGCGCCGACCATCGCCGTCTCTCTCAGGAACTCCCGTCGCGTGTTGCTGCGGTTCATCACCGTCTCCTCCAGCGTACCGTGCGATCCCCGGGGATCCTACCGAACCCAGGTGGTCGGTGCCAGCCTACCGGCCGCCGGGCGTTGCGGGGCGGGCATCGCCGCGGCATAATGCACGGGTCGCGGCGCGGGTCGCCGCGGGAAACCCCAACCGGGAGGACGTGCCATGAAACGATCTCTCTCTCGTCGGCAGTTCCTGAAGACGGCGTCGGCCGGGGCGGCCGCCACGCTCACGGCGGCGTCCTACGCCCGCGTCGCCGGGGCGAACGCCCGCATCGCCATCGGGATCATCGGCTGCGGCAGCCGCGGCTACGGGACGCACATGCCCGGCATCCACAAGCACGCCAAGGCCCAGAACATCGAGGTCACCGCCGTGTGCGACACATGGAGCCTGCGGCGCGAGCGGGCGGCGGCGAGGGCGAAGGAGTGGTACGGCCGGGCGGCGCGGCAGTTCGTCTCGTACCGCGACCTGCTGGCCGTCAAGGACGTGGACGCCGTGATGATCGCCTCGTGCGATCACCAGCACACGGCGCACCTGGAGGCCGCCGCCAAGGCCGGCAAGGACGTCTACTGCGAGAAGCCCCTGGCGATGGACCTCGGGAAGCTCAAGCGCGCCGCCGACGCCGTGAAGGCCCACAAGGTGGTCTTCCAGGCCGGCACGCAACTCCGCAGCCTGCCGAGCATGACCGGCTGCCGCGAGCTGTACAAGACGGGCATCCTGGGCACCGTCGGGCGCATCGAGCAGCGCCGCAACGGCACGCGCCCGTACTGGTACGGCTACGTGGGCGACGCCAAGGCGAAGGACATCGCCTGGGACGAGTTCCTGATGGACCGTCCGAAGCGCCCCTTCAACGCCTGGCAGTACACCGGCTGGTACGGCTACCGGGGCTTCTCCGACGGCCCCGTGCCGGGCTTGGGCAGCCACTTCCTCGACCTCGTGCACTACATCACGGGCGCGACGTTCCCCACCAACGCCGTGTGCCTCGGCGGCACGTACACGTGGAAGGACAAGTATAACTTCACGTGCCCCGACCACGTGCAGGCCCTGTGGGAGTACCCCGAGGGCTTCCTCGTCGCCTACTCGACCAACTTCGGCAACGGCGGCGACAACGCCTTCAAGGTCCTCGGCGACCAGGGCACGCTGGACATCCTTCACTGGAACCTGCCCGTCCTGACCGCCGAAGGCGCCGGAAAGAAGCGCGGCGCCATCCGCGGCAAGAAGCCGGTCAAGGACGTCCCGCGCCCGGACCACTTCCTCGACTGGCTCCAGTGCCTCCGCACCCGCAAGGCGCCCAACGCGAACATCGACGCCGGCTACCAGCACGCCGTGGCGTGCCTCATGGCGATGCGGGCCTACGACACCGGCCGGCGGCAGGTCTACGACGCCGCCAAACGCGAGATCCGCGACGGCTGACCGGCGCGCGGCGCCGCGCCCCCTCCGCGGCGAAACGAAGAGCGCCGGCGCGTCACTCCTCGGCCGCCAGGGCCGCCAGGGCGGCCTCCGCGAGCTGGCGGATGATGGCCGGGCGAAGCTCGCGGCGGCTGCGCCAGCTCGCGGCGCCCAGCAGCGGCGCCACGTCGGCGGTGATGAGCTTCTCGCAGAACAGCCCCGCCTCGGCGACCGCCCGCCCGTCCGGCGCGAAGATCGCGCTGTCGCCGTAGCCGAAGCGGTTGCTCGCCTCCCAGTGCCCGACCACGTTGGCCCGCGCGACCACCACGCCGTAGTGGGCGGCGATGCCCACGTGGTTGTTCCGGACCTGCACGCGGTGGTCGTCCATCCTCTCGGCGGCGATGGCGTTGTAGTGCGGGCTGAAGATGAGCTGCGCCCCCTTCCACGCGAGCGTCGCGGCGATCTCGGGGAAGGACGAGTCGTGGCAGAGGATGATCCCGAATCGCACGCCCCGGGCCTCGAAGACGGGCAGCTCGTCGTCCACCGCGTCCATGACGGCCCGGTCGGCGGCGATCAGCATCGTCTTGGTGTAGTGCCCCGCGACGCGCCCGCCGTCGAGGATCACCTGCGTGTTCGTGCAGCGCTTGCCCTGGCGGGCGAGAAGGCCCACCAGCGTGGTGACGTCCCGCTCCCTCGCCCGACGGGCCAGCGCGAGCAGGCGCTCGTCGTCGAGCCCCATCGCGCAGCGCACGAGCTGCTCCGGCTCGCCGCTGCCGCAGAGGAACTGCTCGGGCAGGCAGAGGAGGTCGCACCCCGCCGCCGCCGCGGCGTCGATTACCTCCCCCGTTCGCGCGAGGTTGGCCGCCACGTCGCCGTCGCGGCAGACGCCCTGCCAGACGCCGATCACCAGCTTGTCCATGGTTGTGGGCTCTCCCAGCAAGCGCCCGCCCGCCGCGCGCGGCACGCGAGCCGCCGAACGTCGCGCGGGCTCGTCGGCATTATCTACCCCGCTTGCCGCGTTATCCAGGCGGCCTCGCGGCTTGGCCCGAGTAGAATAATCGCCCACCGCCGGGAACGGACCGGCCGCCGAAGACCGTCGGCGCGGGCTCGAGCGTCCGCGAGAGATGCCCACGACAACCGGAGACCACGCGCATGAGTCAGACCGTTCCATCGGACCGATCCGTCGATGCCGCGTCCGCCGCGGCGGCAGCGGGCGCCCCCCGCCCCCTCGCCGACGCCACGGGCTGGCGGTTCTCCCCGCACGTCATCATCTTCTTCAGCTCGGCGTGCATCATGATCGTCGAGCTGGTCGCCGGCCGCCTCATCGCGCCGAACCTCGGCAGCTCCCTCTACACGTGGACGTCGATCATCGGCGTGGTGCTGGCCGGCATGAGCATCGGGAACTACCTCGGGGGCAGGATGGCGGACCGCTGGCGGGCGAGGGGGTTCCTCGGCTGGCTCTTCCTGGCGGCGTCCGTCTGCTGCCTGGGAACGCTGCTCCTGAACGGCTTCCTGTCGGACTCGATGTGGGTGACCCGGGCGATCGAGGACGCGCAGATGTCCCTGCCGACGCGGGTCGTCCTGGCCACGCTCGTGTTGTTCCTGCTGCCGGCCCTGATGCTGGGGATGATCTCGCCGGCCGCCGCCAAGCTCGCCCTGGAGCGATCCCGCACCGTCGGGGGCACGATCGGCTCCGTCTACGCCTGGGGCGCCATCGGGAGCATCGCCGGCACGTTCGCCGCCGGCTTCTGGCTCATCGCCGCGCTGGGCGCCCGGGGCGTCGTCCTGGCCGTCGCCCTGTCGCTGGGCGTCATCGGCCTGGGCCTCGGGCCGCGCCGAATCGTCCACGTCGTGTGGGTGGCGATCCTCATCGCGATGCTCTGGCTGTCGCAGACCGCGTGGAACCCCGCCTACCAGGTCGCCTGCCGCGCCGGCTTCCAGGAGGGCGAGGAAACCGCCACCTGGTCCGAGGAGACCGCCCAGTGGCAGTGGGGAGCGCCCTACGAGAGGCCCCCCTTCGCCCGCGACGGGAACTACCAGTTCGTGAGGGTCTGCCGCTTCGAGGACGACGAGAGCGGCCGCGAGCTCCACAGCCTCGAGCTGGACGACCTCGTCCACGGCTACGTGGACCTGAGCGATCCGTCCCACCTCGAGTACGAGTACGAGCAGGTCTACGGTGCGATCGCCAGGCTCTTCGCGGGCGGGCGGGAGACGCTCTCGGCCTTCTTCATCGGCGGCGGCAGCTACACGTTCCCCCGGTGGGTGCAGCACGAGTGGCCGGGCTCGCGGTGCGACGTGGCCGAGATCGACCCGCTCGTCCTCGAGGCGAACCACCAGGCGATGGGCCTGCCGCGGGACACCACCATCCGCACCTACGTGGGCGACGCCCGCGTCGTGGTGAACCGGCTGCCCGCCCGCCGGCAGTACGACCTGATCCTCGGCGACGCCTTCAACGACCTCGCCGTGCCCTGGCACCTGACGACCCTGGAGTTCCACCGCAAGCTCCGGCAGATCCTCCGCGCCGACGGCGTGGTCCTGACGAACATCATCGACGACGTCGGCGCGTCCGGCCTGTTCCTCGGCGCCTACGTCGAGACGGTCCGGCGCGTCTTCCGCCACGTCTACGTCTTCTGCATGGAGCCCGACGGCGTCGAGCCCGGCCAGGAGACCTTCGTCGTCGCCGCCACCGACACCGACGACGCCCGCGTTCACCAGTACCTCGGCGCCCTGCTGCCGGGCCACGGCGAGGACTTCCCCGGGTCGCTGCTGACGAAGGGGGACCTTGCCGCCTTGAAGGCCCGCTGCCGCGGGCGCATCCTGACCGACGACAACGCGCCCGTGGCCAACCTCCTGGCCCCCGTCATGCGACTCAAGGAACCGTAGCCGCCGCTACTCCACCCGGATGAGGGTGTGCAGGGGGTGGCCGGCGAGCTTGTCGCGGCCGTGGAGGAAGCACAGCTCGATCACGAACGCCACGCCGACGATCTCCCCGCCGAGCTTGGCGACCAGGTCGCACGCGGCGGCCATCGTCCCGCCCGTCGCCAGCAGGTCGTCGAGCATCAGCACCTTCTCGCCGGGCGCGACGGCGTCGGCGTGGATCTCGATCTCGTCGGTGCCGTACTCCAGCTCGTAGCTCTGGCTGACGGTCTCGGCCGGGAGCTTGCCCGGCTTGCGGATGGGCACGAAGCCCGCCCCCAGGCGTTCGGCGACCGGCGTTCCGAAGAGGAAGCCGCGGCTCTCGACGGCGACGACCTTGTCCACGCCCTTCTCGGCGAAGGGCGCCGCGAGGCGGTCGCAGGCCTCGCGCATCGCCCCGGCGTCCGCCAGCAGGGGGGTGATGTCCTTGAAGACGATCCCCGCCTTGGGGAAGTCCGGCACGTCGCGGATGAAGCGCTCCAGATCCATCGTGTTCTCCCATCCGGGCACGGCTCGGTCTCGGCGATGCCCACCCGCGCCCGGCCGCCGAGGGCATGAGGCAGACATGTACCGCCTACCCCGCCGCCTTGGCAAGCCTTTCCTGAGCCGGTCCAGCCGGACGTGTCCGGCCGGGGAGACCTCCCCGCCGGCGACCAACCCCCCGCCGCGGGGGGGCCTCGCCGGGCGGGAACGCGCCGTTGCGCGACACTTTTCGCCCCTTCCGGCGGAATCCTCGGGCCGCCAGCCGCCAGCCGCCCCCCGAAAAACGGCCATAAGTCTCGAAGTTATGTGGCAAAAGTGTCCACTCCTGGGCCTGGTTCAGAACGGGCCCGCTCGGGGTAACACTCTCCTCTTCGCGCCGAGGGGGCGGAAGGGGTTTAGCCGGCGGCGCAAGCCCCCGGTAATACCCTCTGCTGATGAACCAGGCCTGATTGTGTCAACTTTAATCCATGTTGACACAAACAGTCTTTACTCGTAACACTTGTATTGGGAATGAGTTAATATCCGATGTCTTTCAAGACGCTATCAGGGGATCGGACAATCAACGCCGCTCGAGCCGTTTGCCATAAGTCCTTGTTCCTGGCTCCTGGCCAGTTGGTTGCGGGCGAAGCCAGCGCTGTGCTGAAAGTGTCCACTCCTGGGGCCCCGGGGAGGGCCCAAAAACCAGTATAACGCTCTATTTGACAAGCGTTTAGCATTGTGCAGGTTTTGGACATTCCGCCCCATTTTGGACAATCAGCCTCCCCGCCGCCCCGCTCGCCCGGCGAGGCAGACACGAGCCCGCCTCGCAGTGCTACGGGCGTGGGCCAGGTCCAGCGGGGACCCCGGACGGATGCAGCCGCTCTTGATCGTCCGGTGATAGCGCTCGAGCTTCCCGTTGCTCTGGGGATAGTACGGGCTCGTCCGCACGGGCGCGATCCCGGACAGGCGGATGAATCCCCGGAAGTCGCGAGCCACGAACTGCGGCCCGTTGTCGGAGAAGGTTCGCGGCCGGGCCTGCTCGATACCTTCTGTCGGATATAACTTGTAGCTTGTCGCAATATCTCGTTATTTTTGTCTTTGTGATCCGCGGGGGGGGTGGTATAATGTGACTGGAAGTTCGAGTCGGTTTGCGTCGCGAGGATGTGGTGTGGGCGAGGATCTGTAGCGGCCCTCCCGGGTCAACGGTAGTCCTGCCCGCAACCATCACATCGGGTTATCGAATAGCTGACGGGCAAGGCCGTCGCATGGGACAGGAGGCAATCGTGACTACAAGAAACCGAATCAACGCCGTACTGGCCCTCGCCCTTCTTGCCGTGGCCAACCCGGCCCGCGCGGGGACCATGAGTGCGAGCCTTATTGCGCCCGTGATCGACGGCCCGGATATCGCAAGCTATGGAACACAGTTTCATCTGGACAAGTGGTGGGCAGAGAATAATACCGGGGCCGGCTCGGCGAAGGGCCAAACGTTCACAACCGGCAGCGGGGATGTGCTGCTGAACGCGATTACCTATCAGATCGCGTCGAGTCAAAAAGCGGAGCCTACTAAGGTCTATGTCATTCGCGTTGGCACGGTCTCGGGAACGACATTCACAGAGATTCACTCCGAGACGGCCACGCAGACCTTCACCTGGAATGCAAGTGAGTACATGACTTGGACGTTGGATTCGCCCATCCTCTTGGCGGCCGACTCGGTCTACGGCGTCGATATAGGCATGACCAGCTCCACCTCGGGCTGGCGGACCGGGATTCCCTATCTTCAGTATGGTGAGAACGATTACGCGGACGGCAGTCGCTACACCACGGGTCAATTTGGCGTGGGCACCGACGCCCTGGTCATGGATGGCGGTGGGCGAGACAGGATTTTCCATCTCGATCTGTTGGAAGCCTACGACACCCTGACGTGGGATGGATTGGGCGATGGAGACTGGGGGACAGAGGGGCGTTGGGTCGATGAAGACCATGTTGCGGTCGATTGGTACCCCGACGTCCTCACGCCGGCCAATGTGGTGATCGACGCCAACACGGTGACTGTGGCCCAAGACCGTCAGGCCGCGGCCTTGACCGTTGACGGTGGCGGAGCCGCCGTCGCCGTCAACGTCGCCGATAGCGCCACGCTAACCGTGCTGCGAGGCGTGAACTTCGCTGACGGCACGTCACTGAGCCTGAGTGCCGATGCCGGATTCATTGCCGGCAGCGGTTCGGTTTCTTCCCTCGCGTTGGCCGGCAATGCCACCGTCACCGTTACTGGCAGTACCTTGGACGTGGCCTCGTTGACCAGCGCCGGCGGTACGTTGACCAAGCTGGGCGCCGGCACGCTCTCGGCCGGGACCGTCACGGCGCAGGCCGCCACGGCCTTCGAGGTCAGCGAGGGCACCCTCGCCGTCGGCGGGGCCAAGCCGCTGGGGGACGCCACGACGCTGGTCCTCTCGGGCGGCACGCTGCGGGTTGTCGGCGACGACGCCGAGGTCATGGGTGTCGCCCGGTATGCCCGATACGAAGGCGGAAACAGTGCCGCCAATCTCAGCGGCATCGATGACGGCGAACTCAACGGTGACAACGGCGGCCTGTTCGATCTAACGCCCGACGATTGGCGAGCTTGGAGGACGGCCGTCAACTACGGATCGTCCGGCGACAACTACGCGGAGATGTGGACCGGCACTTTCCACCCCCCTGTGGACGGCACCTATACCTTCGCGACCGAAGCCGACGACTACGAGATCTTCTGGCTGGACCTGAACGGCAACGGGGAGTTCGAAGGACCGGATCCGGACCCCAATGCCGGCCAAGCCGGCGGCGAACGGATCACCGTGAATATCCCGCCCGAGCCTTGGGACACGCGACACACGGAGAGCGTCGAGCTGGTTGGCGGGCAGTCCTATCCCTTCGCCTTCGCTTACTACGAGATCGGCGGCGGTCAGTGGGCCCGGCTGAGCATCACGGCACCGGGCGGCACCGAGACGTTCGTCAATCCCGGCGACCCCGCCCAGGCCGGTTGGTGGTCGGCCTTCGTCCCCGGTCCGATCGACATGACCGGCGTGGCGCTGACGGTGACCGCCGATTCGACGATCGACGTGGTGACCGGGGCTTCGGCCACCTTTGGCGCCCCCTTGATGAAGGCGGGCATTCTCACCACCACCAGCCCCACCAATGCGCCCGTCATTTTCCAGGGCGTGAACATCGATCCGACGGCCACTCGCATTG
>CAZXOC010000107.1:0-22095 GCA_964642165.1 uncultured Planctomycetaceae bacterium
CGTACCGATCCGTGGATCAGCCGGAGCGCCGCGCGTCCCGGTCAGATCACCCGTTGGCAAGAGACGCACAGAGGGCGGCTACGGACAACCCGGTGCATCTGTTGGTTCGGTGTTTCATCTGTCCAGCCAATGCTCGGGCAGAAGGGATCGCAGCGGAACCTCACGATCCTCCCCGACGATGACACGGCAATCCATATTCCTCGGATCGATCTGAGCCATTGTCTCTCTGCACCGGCCACAGGGGGGCAGAATGCGTTGGTCGGAAACGGCCGCCACGGTCTCGATATGCGTTTCGTGATGCTTCAGCATCTCGGCGATGGCGGCGACTTCCGCACAGAATCCCAGACCGCAGCCAAGATCGATACAGATTCCCGTGTAGGTATTGCCGGCGGCAGTCCGGATGGCAGCGCCGACGTCTCCGGCCGAGAATTTTCCGTGCAGAGGGAAATCCCCGCAGACACTTCGGGCAGCCTCGATCAACTCTTGTCTTGCCTGATTCATATCCTTACGTCCTTACGCGGAACAATGAAAATACAGATTGCACAAGCTCCCTCGCCAGAGCCATCTGCTGCGTGAGGCTCAATGCGAGGGAGCCCGCAACTCGACCTAAGGCCCAGTGCCTCAGGTGGTACCAAAATGTCCTATCCGTCCGGCCGGGGCGTCATGCGACCCGCATGGGACCCCGTCCGCTCCCGATTGGGCGCTCCCACGTTGTCATGCCCTTCCGCCAATGCTCACGCTCTCGCCGACCGGACGGGCTTCCCCCCCCCGGGCACGGCGCGCATAGACTACCCGGAACTGCCTGCAACCGCAATGACGGCATTTCAGCGCGCGCTTGTCTCCGGTCTTCTCCGCCTTCGATGTTCGCCGTTCGCCTTGCGCAGCGTCACCTTTTGGCCCTTCGGCCTCGCTCCCTTCGGGTCCGCCCCCGGCTCTGAGGCTCGGGCTCGAGGAGAGCCTCAGGGCAGAAGACAAGGCAGGTGAACTCGTGCCCGCACTTCGGGCAGCGGATCGTCTCGCCGGCGTCTTCCGGCCCGGACTGGCTGTCTTGCAGGTCGGTGTCGAACTCTCCGAGGTACTCGGCCAGCTCCACGTCCCACTCTGCGCGCTCGGCCGTCTTGTTGTCCGCCAGGCGGCAGGCCCGGAACTGAGCGGGCGTCAGGTCCTTCGCCACGCGGACCGGAACAGTCTTGGGGCCGAGCTTCTTCGCGGACGCCCGAGGCGGGCCCGCAGAAGGCATTCGCATCGAGGGGGCCGCGGGGATAGGATCGTCGGGAGGGCCCGAAGCGATCGCCGGCGGCAACCCGTCGGCGACGTGCCGGATCGTCTCGACGGGCAAAGGACGAGTAGAGGAGCGAAGCATGGTGAAGCGTTGGACAAGGGCGGTGCTCCTGGCGGGGAGCGTCCTTCTTTCGTCGGGCGGCTGCCAGGAGAGGCCCGCTCTGGCCCCGGCCGGGGGCGTCGAGACGGCCCCACGGCGCCGGCGGCCGGTCATCGGCATCACCAGCACGTACGTCCCCAAGGGGGATTACTCGAAGGTCCACTCCTCCTACGCGGAGGCGATCCGGGAGGCCGGGGGCACGCCCGTCCTCCTCCCCGTGATCGCGGCCGAGGAGCTGGCCGGCGAGTACGCTGGCGTGCTGGACGGGCTCCTGCTGACGGGCGGGGACGACGTGCCGCCCGAGGCCTACGGCGAGAGGCCCCTGCCGCAGACGAAGACCCTCTCCCCCAGGCGGCATCGCTTCGAGGCGGCGATGGTGAGAGCCTGGCTGGGCACGGGCAAGCCGATCCTGGGCATCTGCCGGGGCTGCCAGCAGGTCAACGTCGTCTGCGGGGGAACGCTCGTGCAGGACATCCCCACGCAGGTGGGCACCGACGTCGTCCACCGGAACCCCAAGGGGCGCGGCCAGGCGACCCACCGGGTGAAGATCGTGGCTGGCACGCAGTTGCGGCGGGTGCTGCCGGGCGCGAGCGTGCTGGTGAACTCCAACCATCACCAGGCCGTCAAGGACGTCGGGAAGGGCCTGCGAGTGGCCGCACGCAGTGCCGACGGCGTCATCGAGGCGCTGGAGTCCGCCGATGGCAGGTTCGCCCTGCTGGTGCAGTGGCATCCGGAGAGGATCCGGGATGCCGCTCATCGCAAGGCGATCTACGGCGCGTTCCTTCGGGCCTGCCGGCCTGCGCGATAGGCCTCGGGCGCCCGCAACAGGACCGCGCAAGTCCGTCCCCGGCGGCCCGCGGGGACACAACAGGAAGTGATACATGGCTCGCGGAGAGAGGAACACAAAGACGATGGATCGGCGCGGCTTCCTCAAGGCCGCCCTTGGCGCGGCCGTGGTGTTGTCCGGCGGCGGGCTCACGAGCGCCGCGAGTCCGGGCGGCGCGGCCAGGCGGCTCACAGGGTTTCTGGCCAAGGGGACGCTATGGGAGAACCCCTACCACATCACGGATTCCGGTGTCCCCGGGCCGACGTTGCTGGTCACGGCCGGTGTGCACGGCAACGAGCCGGCGGGATCCCGCGCCGCGGAGCAGATTGGTCACTGGCCCGTCCGGCGCGGCCGGCTGATCGTCGTGCCCCGCGTGAACGCGCCCGGGCTGAAGAGCAACTCGCGGTGGCTCCCCGGCGAGGGCGAACCCACGCGCAACGCGAACCGCAACTTCCCCAAGGCGGGGCAGCCGAACCGGGCACGCACGGCGGTCGTCCGGGCCCTTTGGGAGTTCATCCAGAAGCAGAAGCCGACCTGGGTGGTGGATCTGCACGAAGGGTATGACTTCCACGTCGCCAACTCGAAGTCCGACGGGTCGAGCATCATATTCCCCAACACGCCCGGGATGCGTGCCCTCGCGAAGAAGATCCAGCACGACGTCAACGCGACGATCGTGGACCCCAAGCGGCGGATCGTTCTCCTGTCGGGGGGGCCGGTGGACGGCGGGCTCGTCCGGGCCACCATCGAGCGGACCGGCGCCAAGGGATTCTGCTTCGAGACGACGTTCAACCACCAGCCCGTGTCGGTCCGCACGCGCCAGCACCGCATCATGGTGCATCGCCTCCTGCGGGAGTTGGACATGGCAGCCGGGGGCCCGCACGTCATGACGCCGGGCCGTCAGACCAACCAGGTGCAGGTGGCCTTGTACGACGCGGGAGGCACGGGGGGCAACGGCGCGAAGAACCTGGCTGGGATCCTCGATGCCGACCGGCGCGCCGCGGTACATCACGTCGGCCCGCCCGACATCGCCGGCGGGGCCCTGGGGCAGTTCGACGTGGTGATCTTCCCCGGCGGCAGCGGGAAGGCGGAGGCCAAGGCGCTCGGGGAGAAGGGAGCCAAGGCCGTCCGTGCGTTTGTCGCAGAGGGCGGCGGCTACATCGGCATCTGTGCGGGGGCCTTCCTTTCATCAGCCAACTACGAGTGGTCCCTGGGGCTCCTGAACAACAAGACCATCCGCGGCAAGCTCTACGCACGGGGCGGCGGGACGGTCAAGATGGAGTTGACCGACGAGGGAAGACGGATCTTCGGCGACAAGCGCGGCCTGCTCGACGTGCGCTACAAGAACGGTCCGATGCTCCTGCCGGCGGGCGTGAAGGGCATGCCGGCGTTCCGGCCCCTGGCCATCTTCCGCAGCGAGATCTGCAAGTACGAGGAGCAGAAAGGAACCATGGTGGGCACGGCGGCGATCATCGCCGCGCCGTTCGGCAAGGGGCGCGTGCTTGCCATCAGCCCCCATCCCGAGTCAACCCGGGACCTCCACTTCCTCATCGCCAGGGGCGTCCAATGGGCTGCGGGCAAGCTGGATCCTTCGGGCGGTCGAGTCGCGCTGTGACCCAGTCGTCTCGCCTCAAGGCACCCGGCGCGCGATGGCGCGGTGGGCCCAACGTCGCGCTCCTTCCTCAAGCGAGTCCGTACCCGAGCGGGGCGGCCCCGTCTCTTTCCCCTGCTCTCCTGATCTCCTGCTCACCTGCTCTAGTCCGCCTTCGGCGGGCGCCTTGAGCAGGAAAACAGGTCAACAGCCCTTCGACTCGCTCCGCTCGCTCAGGGCCAGGAGACCGCAGGTGAGCACATGTGCCTCGAACGCAAGCCTTTACGCTCGTCGCAGCTTTGCCTCCTTCGCCTGCTCTCCTGATCTCCTGGTCACCTGCTCTAGTCCGCCTTCGGCGGACTCGGGGCGACTGGATTCGAACCAGCGACTTCGTGCTCCCAAAGCACGCGCTCTGACCAAGCTGAGCTACGCCCCGCGAGGACTTGCCGATTATACCACGGCCCCGCCCCGCCGCAATGGGCTGGACGCCCGCCGCCGGGAAGCGTAGGATCGGTCAGCCGGAACATCCCTGGCTTCCCGATCGCAGCCACAGGAGATCGCAGCATGAAGGCCAAGCGCAAGGTGATCGCCGATCAGCCGTCATGGGTCGTGGCCAACAGGCAGGTGGAACTGGCCGTCACGGAGCTCGGAGGGCAGATGGCCCCGGTGAGGTTCTGCCGCGATACGGGCACGCCGGTGCAGCCCTACTACATCAGCCCGTGGCAGGGCGAGGGCCTCAAGATCCCCGACCCCGTCCTGGTGCCGCTTCGGGGCGACTTCTTCTGCATGCCGTTCGGCGCCCCGAGCACGCACCGCGGCGTCAGCCACGTCTGCCACGGGGAGCCGGCCACGAGGAAGTGGCGGCTCGCGGGGGTCGAGGCCAGGGGCGACGTGACCTGCCTGAGGATGACCATGCGGACCCGCAAGCTTGCCGGGAAGGTCACCAAGCGCCTGAGCCTCGTGGCCGGGCAGAACGTCGTCTACGTTCAGCACGTCCTGGAGGGCTTCTCGGGGGCCACGTCGCTGGGCCACCACGCAACGCTGGCCCTGCCGGAGAAGCAGGGCGCCGTTCGCGTCGCGACCGCGCCGTTCCGCCTGGGCATGACGAACCCCGGCGCGGTGGGCGACCCCGCCGAAAGGCAGTACCAGTCCCTGGCCGTCGGCAAGCACTTCGCGAGCCTGAAGAAGGTCCCGCTGCTGTGGAAGGAGCCGGCCTTCGCCGACTGCACCTCCTTCCCGGCACGCACGGGCTTCACCGACCTGCTGGGCGTGTTCCCCAAGCCCTCCAGAACCCCCGCCTGGACGACGGCAACCGTGCAGGAGGAGGGCTACCTGTGGTTCTCTCTCAAGGACGCGACCGTCCTGCCGGCGACGATCCTCTGGATCTCCAACCGGGGGCGCCATAACGAGCCCTGGAACGGCCGAAACCGCTGCCTTGGGCTGGAGGAGGTCTGCGGCTACTTCGCCGATGGTCTGGCCGATTCGGCGCGGAAGAACCCGCTGAACGAGGCCGGCATCCCCACGACGATCCGGCTGTCGCCGAAGCAGACCACCGCCGTCAACTACATCCAGGGCGTGGCGAAGGTGCCCCGCGGCTTCCTGTGCGTGCGGACGGCGTCGTTCGAACCCGGCGCGGTGACGTTCACCTCCGTTACCGGCAAGAAGGTCACGGCGAAGGTCCACCACGAGTTTCTCAAGACCGGGAAGCTGCGCTGATCCCGACCCGCCAACTCAGCGCAGGGCGGACTCCAACTCCTCCAGCCGGCAAACGGTCCGGTGCGGCTCGCCGCCGGACGGAGCGGACCGGTCGGCATGAACCTGCCCCTCGCAGGCCAGGCGGATCGTCCGCCAGCCCAGGCGGTTCGGGGCGACGAAGTCCTTGGCGGGGTTGTCGCCCACGTATGCGCAGCGGCGGTGCGGCACGCCGAACACCCCGCGGACCGCTTTGAAGCCGGCCGGGGAGGGCTTCCAGCACGCCCGCCCCATCTCCTCGGTAAAGACGGTCACCTCGAAGAAGCCCCCCAGGCCGATCGCCTCCAGCTTGAGCCGTTGTGCCGGAAGGAAGCCGTCGCTCAGCAGGGCGAGGCGGAACGTCTGGGCCAGGCGCTCCAGCAGGCTCTCCGCGCCGGGGAAGGGGCGGATCTCCGGCCGGTGACCGCGGTAGACCGACACGAGCTCAGCGATCCCGTCGCGGCTGAGTTCCAGCCCGAAGTGGGCATCCAGCGCGTCGAGGGCGCCGGCGGACTCCCCGCGGCAGAAGCGATCCCACAGCCATGCCTCGAATGCCTCGCCACGCCCGATCCGCTCCCGCAGGTGCCGAGCGACGGCCCGGTAGCCGCTGCGGACATACTCGCGCTCGGGGTACAGCGTGTCGTCGAGGTCGAAGACGACCGCCTGGATGTCCGGGGCGTCGGTTGACATCGAGATCGCTCTCGTCAATGGGGCGCCGACGGGGCTGGCTTGCGCCCGGGGCCTGCGGGTACGCTACCGGAAGTCGGGCTGCTCGTAGCCGGGCAGCTTCCCGCGGTCCTTCGCCTCGACGAAGACGGACTCGTCGTAGCGAAGCATCAGGAGGTCCTCCCGGAACCGCCCCGTCTCGGCGGAGATGGGCAGGTCGAGTACCTCCTGGAGCAGGTACAGCGGCAGGTCGGCGCCCGCGGCGATCGACAGCGGCGAGCCCCCACCGAAGCGCGGGTTGATCTCGAAGAACCTCGGCGCCCCGCCCGCCGGCCGGCGACACTGGCAGCAGAAGGCGCCCCAGATGCTGCCCAGATGCCCCGCCAGCCGCGTCGCGTCGGCAATGAGCCGCTCGTCCTTGACCGTCACGCCCTTGGCGACTTCGCCACTGCGGACCTCCAGCCGCTGGCGAGGGACCACGCAGCGGACCTCCCCCCGCCGATCGCGGTACACGTCGATGGTGAACTCCTGGCCCGGCACCAGCTCCTGGACGATGAGCTGCTCGCCGTAGGCGGCCTCGTGTGCCCGCAACTGCTGCTCGTTGCGGATGACGGCCGCTCCGATGCCGGCCGAGCCCTCCGCGGGTTTGGCGAAGCACGGGTAGAACGGCTGGTCGTCGAACTCCCGGAGCCGGCACGTTCGGATGGACCCGACGCCCGCGCGGCGGAACAGCTCGGCCGCCAGGTACTTGTCTCGGCAGGCCTTCATGTCGGCTTCGGCGCCGACCATCACCGTGCAGCCCATCTCGGCCAATGCCTCGCGATGGTGTGCCAGTGCCAGCAGGTCCAGGTCCGTCAGGGGCACCATCAGGCCGACGCCGTGCTTCCGGACCAGCGCCTGCAGCGCCGAAACGTACCCGGCCGCGCCGACGCGCGGCACGACCTCGCCGACGTCGGCCTTGTGGAACGCCGGGCTGGCCTCGGTGACGTCCGTGGCGATCAGCTTGCCCGTCACGCCCAGCCTGGCCATGGCTTCGCGGAAGGCGCGCAGCAACTCCACCCGCCGTCCGGCACACGTGAACAGGATGTTCAGCTCATGCCCTGCGATCGGTCTCTCGCTCCTTCTCGCGGCTGTAGCGCTTCTCGTAGATGCCGCCGGCCCGGTGCACGATCACGTTCGCGAGCGTCCGCAGGAGCACCTCCAGGTCGAGAGCGAAGCCGGCGTTCTCCACGTAGTAGAGGTCGAACGCGATCTTGTCTTCCAGCACCATGGACGCGCGCCCGTAGGCCTGGGCGTAGCCGGTGATGCCCGGCCGCACGTCCAGGCGGTGCCGCTGGCGCTCGTCCCACAGCTCGGCCTGCCTCTCGTACAGCGGGCGCGGGCCGATCAGGCTCATCTGCCCCGCCAGCACGTTGAGCAGTTGCGGCAGCTCGTCCAGGCTGGTTTCGCGAAGAAGCCGCCCGACGCGGGTGAGGCGAGGGTCCCCGCCGGAGCGTGGCGACGTCCCATAGGGGTCCACGTCCCCGCGCATGGTGCGGAACTTGAGCATGCGGAACGCCCGGCCTCGCCACCCGGCGCGACGCTGCCGGAACAACGCCGGGCCGCGCGATTCCAGCCGGATCGCCAGCGCGATCAACAGCATCGGCACGCCCAGCAGCAGCAGGGCCAACAGGCTGGCGCCCACGTCGAAGGCCCGCTTGGCGGCGCGGTAGGCCAACGGCTTTGCCTCCCACGCACGGGAGCCCTCAGCCGCCCAGACATTCGATGACCTGCCCACGCGAAGCTCGCTCACGATCCGCCCCTCGCGTCCACTGCGCCTGTCTCCGACCTCCCGCTCTGGGGAGACGTGCCGGGCCGGGCACTCAGCCCGACCCCGCCGGCGCATCCTCGAGCCGCGCTCGCTCGTAGTCGATGACCTGCTGAAGCGTTTGCTCCAGGTTGAACTTCGGCTCGTAGCCGATCAGGCGCTCGATCTTCGAGAGGTCCGGCTGGCGCCGGAGCATGTCATCGAACGGCCGGCCGTACGCCTCTTCGTAGCTGAGGTAGCGCTTCTCGGAACTCGATCCGACCATCCCGATGACCCGGTCGGCCAACTCCTCGATGGTCACCGATTCATCGGTCCCGATGTTGACGACCTCGCCGACGGCCTCGTCGCAGACGATCAGCCGGATCAACGCCTCGACGACGTCGGCGACGTTGCAGAAGCAGCGGCTCTGCTTCCCGGTGCCGTAGATCTGGATCGGCTGGCCGGCCAACGCCCAGCGCACGAACCGCGGGACGACCATGCCGTACTGCCCCGTCTGGCGCGGGCCGACCGTATTGAAGAACCGGCAGATGATCGCGGGCAGCCCGTACTGCTCGTAGTACGCCAGCGCCAGGAACTCGTCCACCATCTTGCTGCACGCGTAGCTCCAGCGGCTGAAGCGGGTCGAACCCAGCGTCGTGTCGTCGTTCTCGTTGAACGGCACCTTCGTGTTCTTGCCGTAGACCTCGCTGGTGGAAGCGATGAAGACCTTGCGCCCGAACTTGTTGGCCAGGTTCAGGATCACCTCCGAGCCGTGGATGTTGGTCTCGATGGTGTGGACCGGCCGCTGCACGATGAGCTGGACGCCCACGGCCGCGGCCAGGTGGTAGATCATCTCGCATCGGTCCACCAGCGGCGTCATCGTGGCCGCGTTGCGGACCGACTCGCGGACGAACTGGAACTTGGGTCCGCCCAGCAGGTGCCGGACGTTGTCCAGGCAGCCGGTGGACAGGTCGTCGACGACGACGACATCATGGCCCATCCGAAGCAGCGCCTCGGCCAAGTGGGACCCGATGAAGCCCGCGCCGCCCGTGATCAGTACATTCATGAGCTCTGGCCTCTCCGTCTGCTCGTTCCGGAGGGAGACCATACCCGCTCCCTGCCCGCCTCGCAACGGGCAGCCGAACCCCGCGCGCGGACCCAGAGCGTCAAGGAAGGCGTGTGCCCTGCCGTCTACGACCGCCCGGGCGCTCTCAGATGACCGACCCCAGCGGCTGCGAGGTGGCCAGTGCGTCCAGCATGTCCTCCGTCAAGCCGCTCGCCGCGATGCCGTCCTCCCCGATCTCGATCGGCGCCTTCGACCGCAGCGCCGGCGGGACGGGTTCGGCCGCTCTTGAGCCGGAAGGCGACGGCCCCGTCGTCCAGGCCAAGGCTCCCACGGCCAGCGGATCGGCCGCCACGGGGTCGTCAGCGACGGTCGCCGCTATCGGCGGCGCCTCCCGCGGCGCGTCGAACAGCAGCACGGCCGTGTCGGCGGCCGGGATGGCCTCGACGGCCAAGGCCGCCCCTTCCGCCGCGGCCTCGTCCTGCGCCGTCGAGGCTTCCGGCGGCGTTGAACCGGCAGGTTCCGGCCGGTCCGTCGGCTCCTCCGCGGGGCTGTCCGGCTCATCGGCAGGCGCCGGTGCCGCCAGAGGCACCGACACGCCGAACTGAGACCTCATCGTCATCACGTCGCTGCGTTCCACGGTGCCGCTGCCGTCGAAGTCGCCCTCGGCCCACTCGTCGCCGGTGCCGTAGCTGGTCTTGACGATCATGTAGTCCAGGTAGTTCACGGCCCGGTCGAGGTTGGCGTCGCCCGGGATGGCGACGAAGAACGTCGCCACGTAGTTGCCGCCGGGCATGCCGTCGGCGTCGCCGTCCAACTGGCCCCCGGTCGAGTCGGTGATCATGCCTGGGGCGAGCGTGGCGGAATACCAACGGCCGTACGGGATGTCCGCGCCCGCCAGGTCCCACCGGGCGCGGTCGGAGTTGGGGACGTGCACGAACGTTGCCGCCGTCAGGTCGACGTCCTCGTCGTCGGTGTCGTTGTGCAGGCTCAGCGCGCCTGCCGCGGCGGTCACGGGCTCGTTGAAGACCGCGGTCAGCGAGACCATCTCCGCGGGCAGCTCGCCGTCCTCGTTCATGATCAGTTCGACGACTTGTGGCGGGCCGTAGTCTACGGCGAAGGTCCGCACGTAATCGCCGCCGGCGACTCCGTCGTCGTCGCCGTCGAGCTTGATGCCGGCCAGGTCCACCAGGAAGGCCGCCGTACCGAAGAGCGTCAGGCGGTACCAGTCGGTGGGCAGCAGCTCTCCGCCCCAGGAGAGCGTCACGTCCTGCGTGCCGAACGTGTAGTCGATGGCCAGGTCGATCTCGACCTCGCCGCCGTCGCCGAAGTCGCCGTCGCCGCCGCTGCCGAGCAGCTCGTAGTTGTCCGGGCTCGTCGCCGAGGTGAATTCCATCGGCTCGCTGAACGTCACGATGATGCTGGTGAACGCCGCGTCGGTCGTCTCGCCCTCCGGCGGCAGCGGACTGACCAGCAGGACGGTCGGCGGCGTGGTGTCGTTCGTCGAGCCCTGGAACTCGTAGCAGCCGATGTCGAAGTAGCGGAAGACGCCGGCGCCCGTGTTCGTCGTGCCGAGGTCGTCGTGGCGAAGCAAGCCGTCGCGGTCGGAGACCGGGGCGATCTCGATGTCCGGGGGAAGGTCGCTCAAGGCCGCGTCGATCACCGGCGATCCGCCGACCAGGTGGAAGTTGTCGTCGCGCCCGCCGTCGGCGTGGTAGGGCTCGCCCTCCCATCCGAGGAGGTTGTCGGCCCCGTTGATGTCGATGAACTCCGGATCGACCGACAGGCTGTGTGTGTCCTGCCCGCTGGCGAGGCGCCAGTCGGCGAGCGTGATCTGGTCCGTGCCGGCCCACAGCCCCACCTTCGCATCTCGCTCGCTGTGGCGGTAGATGTTGTTGTAGTCGCCCTCGTACTCGTCCGCGGCGGCGGAAGAGACGTCCACGCCGTATCCGCCGTTGATCCAGACGATGTTGTTGTAGACGCGCGTCGGGTGATTGTGCTGGACGGACAGGCCCGTACCGACGTTCTGGTGGATCGTATTGTTGAAGACGTCGGTTCCGTCGTGGTAGAGGCTCGTGTTGACGACCTGGATGCCGAAGCTCTCGTTGTCATAGATGAGGTTGCTCTGGATGGTCGCCGTCTGGTCGTACATGTCCACGTAGACGCCCGTGCTGTTGCCGTAGATCGAGTTGTCGGCGATCGTGACGTTGTAGTAGCTCGCACGCACGCCGTTGGAGGCGTTGAAGTAGATCCGGTTGTGCGTCACGCGGCCCTTCTTCACGTGCACGCCGTGGTTGTTGCGGTAGATCTCGTTGTTGTGGATGTCTCGCTGGGCCCCGGAGTCGGCCCATATGCCGGTACCGGTGTTGTCGTGCACCTCGTTGTCGTGGATGTTCTCGTACCCGTAGGAGGACATGCCCGTCGCGTTGTGGTGGGCGTCGTTGTCGAACACCTCGCTGTAGACGGCCTCGGACGTGTCGTTCAGGGCGATGCCGGTCGTCGAGTTGTCGTGGGACTCGTTGCCGCTGACGGTGAACTGGCCGGCCCTCACCGAGATGCCGGTGGAGTTGTTGTACGCCTCATTGCCCGTGACCGTCGCCGTCGACGTGCCGTACACGTAGATCCCGGTACCGTGCGAGCCGCCCACGTGATAGGCGACGTTGTCCGTCACCGTCGGGTGGAAGCCGTAGACCTCCAGGCCCGTCTCCTGATCGGTGTTCCCCGAGCCCATCGTCCCGTAGAACGTGCTGCCGGTGATCGTCGCGTAGTCGCTGGGGTCGTCGGCGATGTAGACGCCGTCATCGCGGTTGTCGTATGCCGTCACGGAGTAGACCGTCAGGTACGACGAGCCGCCGGACGCATAGATGCCCCGGTTTCCGCCGGTGAGAGACACGTCGCGGATCACCACGGCGTCGGCGTCATTCAGCGAGATGACGGGGAAGCTGTAGTGGTTGCGGTCCAGCGTGGCGACGTGGTCCTCCTCGAGGAGATCCTCGGGCCCGCGGATCGTGATCCCCGCGTCGGCCGCCGTAATCTCCGCCGTGGCCACCATCTCGTACCGGCCCGTATCGATCCACACCACGTCGCCGGGCTGCAGGTCGTAGGCGGAGAGCAGGGCCCGCAGCGACGCCATCGGGTAGTCCGGGTCGGTCCCGCTGTTGCGGTTGTCGCCCGAAGCGGTCGTGTACTCGTTGTCGGCTGGGTCGGGATCGTCCGGGATGTTGATGAAGTAGTCGTTGCCCGACGGGCCGATCACGAAGACGTTGTCGGACTCATCCGCGATGGCCGGGTCGCCCGCGTCCACCACCTGGATCAACGCCTCGTCGGTGATCGTGTGCGCGTTCCACGCGAAGTCGCCGTCGTTGAAGACGCCCGGCGCCAGCGGCGCCCAACTCCCGCCGCTGTCCTCGGAGAAGAGGATATCGACCAGCGCTCCGGCGCCGCCGGACCGCCAGGTGATGACCACGGCTTCGTCCAGGCGATGTTTCTCCGATCCGTTGGGGCTGAGGACCTGGATCCAGGCCGCCGGACTCCGGCTGGCCTGCTCCGTGTTCCCGTAAGCGCCGAGGTTGATCCGCCCTCCGTTGGAGTAGGGAGGCTCCTCTCCGGGCCCATCCGGCTCGTTGCCGAAGGCGTCGGCGAGGTCGCCGGCGTCGATGCCCGGCGAGTCTTGGGCATCGGGCAGCCAGTCCCCGCCGTGGTAGCTGCCGTCCGTGCTCTGCACGTGGAAGTCGTCGTCGGCGCCGAAGTCTTCGTCCGTCGCCTCGGCGTAGCCCAGTACGTCGTCGGCGCCGTCGGGATCGACGAACATCGGGTCGGCCACCCGGCTGTGAACGTCGAAGCCCAGCTCCAGCGACCAGTCCAGGCCGCTGGCGAAGTCGCGCTGCCAGTAGAGGAAGTCGCCCGATCCGTCGTACTGGAAGAGGTTGTAGTCGCCGGCAAAGCCGACCTGGCTGTCGTCGGCGACGTACAGCTCGTAGCCGCTCTCCGAGTAGAGGATGTTGTTCCGCAGGTGGACGTGCTGGCTGCCGTTCCGGATGTGGACCGCGTCGCTGCTGGTCTCGTAGATCGTGTTGTTGATGAGATCCAGGTACTGGTTGTTGACCCTCGCGTGGTCGGCCTCGAACCCGCGGTAGGTGTTGTCGTAGATCAGGTTGTTGCGGAACGTCACCGCGCCGTAGTGCGCGTTCTGGACGTAGGCCCCGTACTTGTTGCCGTAGCTGATGTTCGCGACGAACTCGAGGCCATAGTCACCGGCATACAGGCCGGCGTTGCTGTGGCCCCAGACCCGGTTGCCGCTGGCGAGCCCGCGGACCAGGACGATCCCGTTGGCGTTGCGGTAGACCTCGTTGTCGCGGATCGTCCGCCAGTCGCTGTGCTCGCCCCGGATGCCGGTACCGCTGTTGTCGTGGACGTCGTTGTCGTGGACGTCGTCGTAGCCCTCGGTCTTGATTCCGGTTGCGTTGCTGTATACCTCGTTGTCGTACACGTCTCCGTAGACGGCGCCATCGGTGTCGTCGACGTACAGCCCCGTGCCGTTGTCGTGGATGACGTTACCGTGGACGGTCATCTGTCCAGCACGAAGCCAGATCCCTGTCGACGAGTTGCTGTAGGCCTCGTTGTCCGACACCGTCGCCGTCTGCGTGCCGCTGAGATAGGCGCCGTAGCCCGTCGAGCCGCCGACGTGATAGAACACGTTCCCGGTCACGGTCGGATACCAGCCGTTGAGGTTGATGCCGTTGTTCTGGTCCGTGTTGGCGTTGCCCATCGTCCCGTAGAACGTGCTGTTGGTGATGGTGACGTACTCGCTGCCGTCGTCGAGGATGTAGAGCCCGTTGTCCCGGTTGTCGTAGGGCGTGATGTGGTCGATGGTGACCCGCTCGGAGCCGCTGCCGAGGCGCAATCCGTTCGCCCCGCCGGTCAGCGACAGGTCGCGGATTGTGGTATCGTCGGCGTCTGTGAGCTGGAGCGTGTTGAACGCGCTGTTGTTGCGGTCCAGCGTGGCGACGTGGCCCTCCTCCTCGGGGTCCGCCGGCCCGCGGATCGTGATCCCCGCGTCGGCGGCAGTGACCTCCGCGGTGGCGACCAGGTCGTACCAGCCCGTGTCGATCCACACCGTGTCGCCGGGCTCCAGGTCGTGCGCGGCCAGCATCGCCCGCAGGGACGCCATCGGGGCCGCGGGATCCGTGCCGCTGTTCGTGTTGTCCCCGGATGCGGTGGTGTACTCGTTATCCGACAGGTCCACGTCGTCCGGGATGTTGATGTAGTAGTCGTTGCCCGCCGGCCCGATCACAAACACGCTGTCCGACTCGCCCATCACGCCCGGGTCCGACGCGTCGACGATGCGGATCAACGCCTCATCCGTCACCGTGTCGGGGTTCCAGCCGAAGTTGCCGTCGTTGAAGACCTTCTCGGCCAGCAGGTCCCAGTCGGCGTCCCCGTTCGCCGAGAAGTACACGTCCACCCACGTGCCCGCCTCGGCCGTCCGCCAGATGATCGTCGTCCCCTCGCCGACGCGGAGCTTCTCCGAGCCGTTGGGGCTGAGCACCTGAATGTACGACGCCGGGCTCTTCGACGCCTCGGGCGTGTTGCCGTAGGCACCGAGGTTGATCCGGTCGCCGTTGGAGTAGGGAGGCTCCTCTCCGGGCCCATCCGGCTCGTCGCCGAAGGCGTCGGCCAGGTCGCCAGCGTCGATGCCCGGCGAGTCGGCGGCGTCCGCCGCCCAGGTCCCCCCGTGCCAGCTCCCGTGCGTGCTCATCAGGTGCAAGTCGTCGTCCTGCCCGAAATCGCCCACCCATTGCTCCCTCGACAGGTTCCACCTCGGGACGATCTGCTTCGGGACATCGGGACCTTCCCAACGGAGTGTCGCGTAAGCCCGGCTGGTGGCCTCGTGCATCTCGTACACGATCGGGTACCAGCCGGGGGTCAGACCCGCTGCCGTGTAACTCTCCTCGGCGTTGTTCCAATCCCACTGGTCGATTACTGGCACTGGCACGCCGTCGAAGAAGAGACGCTCGCCGTCATTGGTCGAGGCGTACAGCGTCCAGTCGCCATCGGCCGGGATGTAGATGTAGCCTTCCCACCTCGCGGAGAAGTGGTCGCTCGGCACATCCGTGCCCGGCGAGGCGTAGCTCCAGTCGAAGTTGATCTGCTCGTCAAGACGCTCCAGGACGGGCTCGCCGCTGAGGTCCTCGTTGCCGTAGTAGCTGGCCGCCAGCCCCGGGTCGAACACGCCCACGATCCCGTTCGCGCCCACCGGATCGACGAACATCGGGTCGGCCACCCGGCTGTGAACGTCGAAGCCCAGCTCCAGCGACCAGTCCAGGCCGCTGGCGAAGTCGCGCTGCCAGTAGAGGAAGTCGCCCGATCCGTCGTACTGGAAGAGGTTGTAGTCGCCGGCAAAGCCGACCTGGCTGTCGTCGGCGACGTACAGCTCGTAGCCGCTCTCCGAGTAGAGGATGTTGTTCCGCAGGTGGACGTGCTGGCTGCCGTTCCGGATGTGGACCGCGTCGCTGCTGGTCTCGTAGATCGTGTTGTTGATGAGATCCAGGTACTGGTTGTTGACCCTCGCGTGGTCGGCCTCGAACCCGCGGTAGGTGTTGTCGTAGATCAGGTTGTTGCGGAACGTCACCGCGCCGTAGTGCGCGTTCTGGACGTAGGCCCCGTACTTGTTGCCGTAGCTGATGTTCGCGACGAACTCGAGGCCATAGTCACCGGCATACAGGCCGGCGTTGCTGTGGCCCCAGACCCGGTTGCCGCTGGCGAGCCCGCGGACCAGGACGATCCCGTTGGCGTTGCGGTAGACCTCGTTGTCGCGGATCGTCCGCCAGTCGCTGTGCTCGCCCCGGATGCCGGTACCGCTGTTGTCGTGGACGTCGTTGTCGTGGACGTCGTCGTAGCCCTCGGTCTTGATTCCGGTTGCGTTGTTGTAGACCTCGTTGTCCGACACGTCCGAGTACATGCCGCTGTGCGTGTCGTCCACGTGGATGCCGGTCGCGTTGTCGTGGCTGGTGTTCCCGGTGACCGTCAACTGCGCCCCCGACACCCACAGGCCGGTGTCCTGGTTGCCGTAGGCCACGTTGCCCGTGAAAACGCCTGTCCCGATGTTCTTGAAGTAGAAGCCGTAGTCCTCCCTGCCTCCGACGTGATAGGCCCGGTTGTCCCGCACGATCGGATCGGCGCCGTAAGAAACGGCGCCCGTCTCCTGGTCGGTGCCCTCGTTGCCGATCGTCCCGTAGAAGATGTTGTTGACGATCGTCGCGTCGCTGGAGGCGTAGTCGGCAATCGCCAGACCCCGGTGGTTGTTGTCGAAGAGCGTGTTGGCGTCCAGCGTCAGGTGCGTCGACGCGTTGTCGGCGCGGAGGCCGATGTAGGCGCCGGTCATGGACAGGTACTTGATCGTGACGTGATGGGCGTTGTCGAGTTGGAAGACGTAGTTCCCGGACCCGGTGTTGCCTCGCTGGAGCAGCGCCTGGCGGCTGATGGCCGTCGGCCCGAGGATCGTCACCCCGCTGTCCTCGTACTCGATCAGGATGTTGGCCGTCACGTCGTACACGCCCGTGTCGACGAAGATGATGTCGCCCGGGTTGAGGTCGTACCGGTCGAGGATGGCGAAGACGGACGCCTTCGGGAGCAGCGGGTCCAGGCCGCTGTGGCTGTCATCACCCGTCACGCCGGGCGTGTACTCGTCGTTCTCGTCCGAGTCGTCGTCGACGTAGTACCAGGAGATCGGCTCTGTGACGCTGAAGACGGCGTCCGATTCGTCCGCGACGTCGTGGTCGTCGCTGGACCGGATGCGAATGAGGTACTGATCCGAGACCGGCATGCCCCTGCTGATGCTCTGCCATACCCACTCGGCGTCGTTCGCGGTGTTGCTGATGAGCTCGGCCCACGCGCCGCCGTTGTTCGAGGAGTAGTAGATGTCCACGTTGCCGGTGACGCCGGCCGAACGCCACTTGATCGTCTGGTCCGTCGTCTGCGCCCAGAGCTCGCCGCCGTTGGGGCTGATGACCAGCACGTACTCGGTCGGGCTCCGCGAGGCCTGGAGCGTGTTGCCGTACGCGCCCAGGTTGCGGTAGCCGCCGTTGGGGTCCGTCTCGTTGTCGAACGGATCGGCCGCGTCGGCCCGGTCGATGGCCGGGGAGTGCTCCGGATCGGGCAGCCAATCTCCGCCGTGGTAGCTGGCGACCGTGCTGGACAGGTGGAAGTCCGCGCCGGCGGCGTCCACGAACAGCGGGTCGGCCGAGAGGCTGTCGTCATCGAGGAACGTCGCGAACCGCCAGGCCTCCAGCGTGCTGCGCGTGCCCTGCCAGAAACCTACGTTCCCGCCGTCGATCGCGTGGAACAGGTTGAAGTTGCCGGTAAAGCCCGTCTGGGCGGTCGAGGCGACGTACACGCCGTAGCCGCCGGAAACGAGGATGTTGTTCCGCAGGTGGACGTTCCGCGTGCTGCCGGTCAGGTGGATCGCGTCGCCGTCGGGCTCGTGGATCGTGTTGTTGACGACCTCTACGGACCCCGTGCTGCTCCGCAAAGCGCCGTCGAGCTTCACCCCGCCGGATGCGTTGCCGTAGATCAGGTTGTTCGTCAGCTCCACCGAGCCCTGGGCGTTCGTAAAGACGATCCCGCGGTCATTGCCGTAGATCGTCGAGCCGCGGACGCGGGCGGTGCTGTAGTCGGCGAGGATCCCGTCACCGCCGTTGCCGTAGATGCGGCTGTTGGTCACCTCGCCGTAGCACAGGTAGATGCCTCGTCCGTTCTCGTAGACGTCCATGTCATCCACGTAGCCGTAGCCGTACGGATCCACGTGGATGCCGTCACCGCTGTTGCCGAACGCCGCCCCGCCGCTCAGGCTCACGTAGTAGTCCAGGTGGATGCCCTTCGTGTTGTCGTAGGCCACGACGTTCGTGACCGTGCCGTACGTGCCGCTGCTCTTGTCGTACAGGTACGTGCCCGTACCGTTGCGGTAGGCCGTGACGTTGTCGCCGTCGAGCTGATTCGACCGGACCCACAGGCCCGTCCAGCCGTTGTCGTAGGCTTCGATGTCCTGGAACGTGACGCTGCTCGAGTCCTCCACGTAGACGCCGTAGCGGCCGTGACCGTGGGCCTCGATGCGTTCGAGCCGAACGTCGTCGCCCGGGCGGTACAGGTAGACGCCGTGGTAGGTGTTGTCGCGGGACAGGACGTCTTCCAGCGTCAGCGACGACGTATTCGTGACGTAGATGCCGGTGCTGTTGTCGTAAGCCTCGACATCCCGGAGTATCCCGCCGGCTCCGCCTTCGATGAAGATCCCGTACTGCCCGCTGCCGGGATGCCCGAAGGTCGTGATCTGCTCCAGCGAGTCGGCGTACGATCCGCCGGTGACGTAGATCCCGTTGCCGGCGCTGTTTCGCGTAACCAGGGCAAAACCCGTCAGCCGCGGGCTGTTGTCGTGGGCGTAGATGCCGTGCCGCCCGCCGGTCAGCGTGTGATGCCGGATCCTCACGTTCTCGGCGGCGTGCAGTTCGATCAGGTCCTGCCCGTCGTTGCCCGGTATGGCCGTGACGTACTCGGCGAGGCCGCCGTCGAAGTCCGGCAACAGCGGGTCCGGGCCGGTCATCACAAAGCCCTCGTCGTCGGCAATCGTGACGTCGCTGCTCAGGACGATCGTCCGCAGCAGCGGGTACTGGCCGGTGTCCACGTACAGCGTGTCGCTCGCGTCGATCGTGTAGATCCGAAGGATGTTCAGCGGGTTGGGCTTCGGGGCCGTCGCCACGCGCCCCGTGTTGCGGTTGTCGCCGATCGCGCCGGGCGTGTACTGGTCCTGCGTGTCCGACGCGTCGTCCACGTAGAACGTGAACGTCTCCTCCGGCACGCTGAACGGCTCGACGGACTGGTCGGACACCCACGGCTCGTCCACCAGCCGCACCTCGACCCGCAGGTCGTGCGTGTCCGGCAGAATGCCCGAGTCGTTGAACGGGATCCACCGGAAGGCCCCGTCGTCCGGCGTGGCCTCGGCGATGGTCAGCAGGTAGGCCGGGCCGCCGGCGTTGTCCTGCCACAGCTCGATCCGCACGGCGCTGCCGCCGGTGTCGCCGTGGGTCTTCCACGTGATCTCCCGCGGCTTGAAGTTCTCCCAGTCGGTGTACAGCCAGGGGAAGGTGAGCTGGATCGTGGCCTCCGGCGCGGCCACCGCGCCGGGCACGTTGCCGTAGGCCCCCTGCCGGGGCAGCTCGGCCGCCTCGAACGTGTACAGGTACGCGGCGTCGAGGTAGGCGTCGTTGTTGCTCCCCGATTGCCGGATAGCCGTGAAGCGGTACCGGAGGCTTCGCGTGCCCGCGGGAATGCTCTCCTCGGCCCAGAGGTGCTCCCAGCGATCTGCCCGGTTCGAGGCCGACAGGACGATCGCGTCGCCGGTCTCCGTCCCCCCGTCGTCGAGGAACGCCAGCTCGATGCTGCCTCGGTCGAAGGGGCTCTGGTTGTACGAACGTGCCCGCCCGCCGAACAGGGCGCGCGCCAGCCCGGCGTCGATCTGGCCCTCGGTCCAACCGGCGGCGACCAGATCCACGACCTGCTCGGCCCATCCGGTTGCCGTCGCCCCCGCGAAGAAGTACGACCCCTCCTCGTAGGGCGACGGGTTGCTGGAGCGCAGGCCCGCCTGGGCATTCGCGTCCCAGCCCGTCAGGTCGCCTTCGAACCCCGGGTTGACCAGCGCGTTCGGGTACAGCCCAGGGCGCAAGCGGAGGTCCATGGCCGGATCGCCCGTGCCGATCGTCGGGCTCGTCCGCAGCAGCCCGCCTACGGGCGAGTGCACGCGGAAGTCGCCGCGGGCCGGGTCGATGAAGCGCGGGTCGGACCACGTCGGGTTCGGGTCGGTCCGCCCGACGCTGTGGAGGTCGTACGCCCAGACGTCCTCCTGCCAGTCCAGCAGGTCGTCGAAGGGCCGGGTCCACCAGACCAGCTTGCCCGTCTCGGAGGCGTGCAGGTCGTTGTAGTCGCTCCAGAAGCCGGCCTGGCTGTCGTTGGCGACGTAGAGGTCGTACCCGCTGCGGGCCCACAGGATATTGCCCACGATCGTCACGTCCGACGCGCCGCCCTCCAGGCGGATGGCGTCGCCCGTGGCCGCGTCGATCGTGTTGTTGCGGACCTGCACGTCGGCAACGCCAGCGATCAGGATGCCGTAGTTGACGTTGTCCCACAGCACGTTCTCGTGGACCTTCGTCCCGCCCACAGGAATGATGCCGGTCGTGTTGCCGTGGATCCTGTTGAACCGCACGTCGCCCGCGAACCCGCTGACGCCCGTATCGTTATCGAAGATCTCATTGGTGCGGTCGTGGCTGAGCGCCCCGAGCGTGCCGCTGCCCGTGACGCCGAGCGTGTTCTCGTAGACGCGGTTGAGCTGGATCGTCCCCGTGAGCTGCACTCCGGTGGCGTTGTCGAAGATCTCGTTCGGGGTCGTCTCGCCGTTGTCGCCCAGATCGCCGACGACCACCGCGCCGGTCGTCGCGCCGTGGAAGGCATTCCCCTCGACGTGCGCCGGCGCTTCGTACCGCAGGGCCGTGGTCCCGCCGGAGACGTCGTTGCCGCGGATCACTCCGCCGGCCATGGACGCCGCCACGTGGATGCCCGTCTCGTTGTCTGTCAGGAGGTTGTCGACGACCTCCGCGTCGCCGCCGACGTCGTTCCAGTGGATGCCGACCGCCGTCATGCCGGAGATGGCATTCTGCTCGACCAGCAAGCCCGCCGTATCGGCCGCGGCGCCCTCGACGAGCACTCCCGTCTCGCCGTCGGACATCGTGTTCCCGTGCAGCGTCGCCCCGGTCGTGCCCGCCAGGTGCACGACCGTCGTGCCGCCGCTGAAGGTGTTGTGGGCGACCACGAGCCCGCTGCCGCCTTCGGCGGATAGGGCGGACGGCTCGCCCCGGTGAAGGGCGATGGCGTCGATCTCCTCCCAGCCGCCCATCACGTGCGTTGTGTCAATGGTGACGCGAACCGCCTTCACGGCGTAGGTCGTCAGGGCAAACGTCACGAGGAAATCGACGGGCTGCCCCGGCAGCGAGGGGTCTGTGGCCTCCCAGACGGTATGGAAGACGTCCGACACGTCCAGCAGCTCGATCTTCGTCACGAACCCGTTGCAGTTCGTCTCCCGGACCGTCACCCCACGGGCGATGACCGGCGTATCGTAGCCGACGGTGACATGCTCCACGTCGGCGTCTGCCGATGAGGACGCCCATGCCGTGCTGGCGTTTCCGTAAGCAAGCGTGTTCGGCGCGCCCAACGTCTGCGCCGCGGACCAGCCGGCTGTGCTGTACTGCGAGCTGAAATCGATGACCGTGTCGGCCCATCGGGTCGCTGGCGCTTCGTCCCCGGCGGTCACATCGAACGTCCCGGCCAGCACCGAGATGCCGTCGCTGCTGCCGGCCCCGTCGGCGATCGACAGGCCCCCGCCAAGGAAGGAAACGCCGTCGAGGACGAGATCATCGGCGTTGTCGACCACGAGCGCCGGCCCGCCGCCGGACCAGGACAGGACCGCACCGTTCGGCGAGCCCAGGATCAAGGCGCCGCTATCGTTGAGAACGGTCTGGCCGACGTAGGTGCCCGTGTCGACCAGCACCACGTCGCCGGCTCCGGGAGTGACGGCCGCGTACAGACCCCCGAGCGTCGCCTTCGGGCTGCCGGGCGTCAGGCCCGTGCCGCCGGTGTCGTCGCCGGCGGCCGTCGTGTAGACGTTGTCCGTCAGGTCCGCGTCGCCCGCGACGTTCACGTAGTAGACGTTGCTCACGTCGAACGCGTTGTGACGGACGTAGATCTCCGGCCCGCCGGACTCCTGGACGGCCAGCGGCCAGGCCACCGGCGTGGTGTCGGTCCAGGCCGCCAGCGGATGCCCGGTGCTGTCGATCGCCAGGGCAAGTGAGTCGGCGTCGCCAAGGGTCCGGCTGATGCCGCCGAAGCCCGCGTCGCCGGGGATTTCCTCGGCCCACTCGCCCCCGCCCCAAGTGCGGACGTACGCGTCCACGCTCTCGCCGGAGCGGGCGGCCAGGCGGTTGTCCAGCCAGCCGAGGACGACCGTGCCGTCGGC
>CAZXOC010000108.1:0-22057 GCA_964642165.1 uncultured Planctomycetaceae bacterium
CGCCTCGCCGCCACAGAATCCCGGCTTGGAAAGAACTTGCGTCGGGGGCGCGGCGTAGAAGTTGGCGACAGGGCCGGGCGCGGAGGTGGGACGGGGCGGCGCGCGGTCCTGTGTTGGCTTCGGTCGGCTGTGCGCATGGCCGGGCGCGGGCTCGGCGCCGGTGCCGCGACGGCGTTCGCTGCACGTCACGGAGCAGTCCATGGCTCATGACATTCTGAAGCAGTCCATCGAAGCCCAGACGGGTCGGGCCAGCCTGTTCATCGTCGGCATCCTCGTCGGGGGCGTGCTGGTGATCAATTCGTACCTGGCCGCCTGGATTTTCGACGACAGCTTCTACAGCCGCCTGCTGGCGCTGCTCGGGGCCGCGCTGCTGGCCATTCCCATCCTCGTCCACGCAACCCGGGAGCTGCTGCACGGGCACATGCACATGGACGAGATCGTGGCGCTGGCGGTGATTGCGGCGCTGGCGGCGGAGGACTACAAGGCCGCGGGGACCGTGGCGTTCTTCCTGCTGCTGTCGAACCTGATCGAGACGCGGACCGCCCTGGGGGCGCGGGCGAGCATCGAGTCGCTCGTCCGCCTGTCGCCCAAGAAGGCGCACCGCCTCGGCGCCGGCGGCACCGAGGAGGAGGTGGACCCGCGAGAGCTCCGCCCGGGCGACGTCGTCCGCGTCCGTCCCGGTGACAACGTCCCCGCCGACGGGCAGGTCATCGCCGGCCAGAGCTCCGTCAACCAGGCCAACGTCACCGGCGAGTCGCTGCCGGTGGACAAGGCCGTCGGCGACGAGGTCTTCTCGGGCACGAACAACCTCGCCGGCGCCGTCGACGTGGAGGTTACCCGCGCCGGCGAGGACACGACGCTCGGGAAGGTCAAGAAGCTGATTCTCCAGGCCGAGCAGACGCGCATTCCGATCATGCGGCTGATCGACCGCTACGCGGCCTGGTACACCCCGACGATCCTGATGCTGGCGGCGAGCGTCGTGCTGTTCACCCGGGAGATGGACCGGGCGGTGACGATGCTGGTGGTGGCGTGCCCGTGCGCGCTGATCCTGGCGGTGCCGACGGCGATGGTGGCGGCGCTGTCGTGTGCGGCGCGGCTGGGCATCTACGTCAAGGACGTCTCGAACATCGAGCTGGCGAAGGACCTCAGCGCGTTCGTCTTCGACAAGACGGGCACGCTGACGACCGGGCAGCTCAGCGTCACGCGGATGATGCCCGCCCCCGAGGTGGACGGGGCGGAGCTGCTGGCGGCCGCCGCGTCGGCGGAGCACCTCTCCAGGCACCCCGTCGCGCGCGCCGTGGTGGCCGTTGCGGAGAAGGCGCGGGTGCGGATCGACGACCCGCGGGACTTCGAGGAGGTCTCCGGGCGCGGCGTGCGGGCCCACGTGGACGGGGACACGGTGCTGGTCGGTCGGCGGGCGTGGCTGGCCGAGCAGGGGGTGGCGTTCGAGGCGATGGCCGCCGAGGAGTACGCCGAGCCCGAGGGCCTCAGCACGCTCTACGTCGCGCGGGACGGGCGGCTGTTGGGGTGGATCGGGCTGGAGGACCGCACCCGCGACGAGGCCAGGCAGGCCATGCACGACCTCCGCGAGCTGGGCCTGCGCGAGCTGGTGATGGTCACCGGCGACCGCTGGTCCGTGGCCCGCCGCGTCGCCCGCGAGATGGGCTGCACCGAGGTGCAGGCGGAGGTCCTGCCAAGCGACAAGCTCGAGCTGGTCGCCGCCCTGAAGGACCGGGGGTACAAGGTCGCGGTGGTGGGCGACGGCGTGAACGACGCCCCGGCGCTGGCCGCCGGCGACCTGTCCATCGCCATGGGCGCCGCCGGCAGCGACGTGGCCATCAACTCCGCCACCGTCGCCCTGATGAACAACGACCTGCGGCGCCTGGCGTTCCTGGTGAGGCTCAGCCGAAGGACCATCGCCGTCGTGCACCAGAACCTGCTGTTCGGGGTGGTCTTCATCGTGGCGTTCGAGATCCTCGCCGGGCTGGGCTGGATCTCGCCGGTGCTGGGCGCCGTGCTGCACGTGGTGGGCGCGACGTTTGTGGTCTTCAACAGCGCCCGCCTGGTGCGGTTCGGGGAGGAACTGCACGCGGGCGAACCGGAGAGGCCCCGGCCCCAGGCCAGGATGGAGCCCGTGCCGGCCTCCTAGCGCCCGGCAACCCGAACACGGGCCGGGCGCCGAGGAATGGGATGTCGAGGTGACGAAGCGATCGAGGACAATCGCGAGCCGCAGCGGGGCCGCCGGGCCCGGGGTGGCCGCACGCCTACCGAGCGGCCCGGAGCTCCCGCGTCTGGAACAGCGCCATGGCCAGCGCCACGAGCCCGGCGGCGTAGAGCACGCAGTACAGGGCCGCCATGCCCACCAGGCTCAGGGGGATCGTCTCCAGGCGCAGGTCGTCCTGCGGGTAGAACTGGCTGAAGTTCGGCAGGACCCACCCCACGAAGCGCACGGCGGGCACGCGGTCGGCCCAGCGGCCGACGATCTGCGGGTGGGCCGAGCCCAGCAGGAAGACCACCGTGCAGACCAGCAGCGTCATGGCCTGCCCGAGCCGGGCACTGGCGGCGATCGCCAGCGCCACGAAGACCACCACGGCCATGAACATCATCGCCAGCTCCAGCAGGAGCTGCCCCGGGATGCCCTGCCCGAAGGGGATGAGCTGCCACTGCTTGCCGACGAAGCCGATGACGATCGTCCCCAGCGTCAGGAACACCAGGTTCGTCAGGACGTTGGCGCTGGTGAAGGCCCAGCCGAACCAGAGGTTGCCGATCATCGCGACGAGGAGGGACAGCCCGAAGGCCGAGAGCCCCGCCGTGATGACGACCCAGTCGACCCGGTCGTAGGCGGCGGGCACGACCCGGTGGCGGACGGTCATGAGGAACACGAGCGAGCAGAGGTAGTAGGCCACGGCGATGGCCGCCGCGACGCCGAGGAACTTGCCCAGGACGAACATCCACCGCGGCACGGGCTTGGCGATGACGATCAGGGCGGTCTTCTCCTCGATCTCGCGGCGCAGCACGCCGGAGGCGATGAAGGCCGCCATCAGCATCGCCGAGACGCGAAGCGTCGCCAGCCCCAGGTTCTCCAGCATCTGCTGGTCGGTCTTGTGGAAGTCCACCGACAGCGTGTAGCCGGTGAAGGGCAGCGTGAAGACCAGCAGGGCGAACGTCACCAGCGTCATCACCGTGTAGATCGGCTGGCGGATGCTCTGGAGGAACGTGTTGGCGGCGATGGACAGCAGCTTGGTCATGGTTCGCTCGCCGCGGGCCTGCCCGCGGGCGACACAGATGGTACGTTCGCCCGGCAGGGAGGTTTGCTCGCGGCGTTGGGAATTGTAGGGCCGGCGCCGGGGCGTGTAAACGCCGCGCCGCCCGGCCGTGGCGGGCAGGGGACCACCGCATGAAAGCGCAGCGGCGTGGCAAGAACATCGCGTTGGCGGGCGCCGGCCTCCAGGTCATCTTCACACTGGCCTTGCTGGCCGTCGGCGCGGTGACCGGTGCGAAGTCGGCCATGGCCTGCACGTGGTACCTGGCCGGCGGGGTCCTGCCGTGGCTCATGGCGGCGCTGCTGTTCTACGCGCGGCAGCTCGAGCTCCAGGAGGCCGCCGAGCTGGCCGAGCTTGCCACCCGCGGCGAGACGGGCGGGCTGTTCGAGCGCGACCGGGACCTGTCACTCCGGCCGGCCGCCGCACGCCGCGCGTTCATCGACCGATGGATCGTGCCGATCTTCACGCAGGTCCTGGCCGTCTATTACGTCGCGCTGGGCATCCTGGTCCTCTCCGCCCTGCGGTTCCTCGTCCGTGAGGAGACGATCTCGCCGATCCGGCCCATCGCGCCGGGCTTGCTGTTCACGCTCCTGGTGGGCTTCGTGGCGTTCCTGTTCAGCCGGTACTGCACGGGCATGTCCAGCCGCCCGGAGTGGCGTCCGCTGCGGGCGCCGGCGAGCTACCTGCTGCTGGGCTTCGGGATGCTCGTCGCCTCGGCGGCGTCCTTCGCGATGGCCCACTGGGGCTACCGGATGGTGGACGTCGTCGTGGCGTTCGCCGTGCCCATCGCCCAGCTCGTCCTGGCGGCGGAGCTGGAGATCGGCTTCATCCTCGACCTGTTCCGCCCCCGCGTGCCCGGGCGCGAGCGGCGGCTGACCTTCGACAGCCGGATTTGCGGCCTGCTGGCCGAGCCGGCGCGCGTCGGGCACTCTGTCGCCGAAACGCTGAACTATCAGTTCGGCTTCGAGGTTTCCCGGACGTGGTTCTACCGCCTGCTGGGCAAGGCGCTCGTGCCGCTGCTGATCTTCGGGGCGATCGTCCTGTTCCTGATGAGCTCCGTGGTGATCGTCTACCAGGGGCAGAAGTGCGTGGTGCTGCACTGGGGGCGGAAAGACGCCGGGCGGCTGCTGGGCCCGGGCATCCACGTGAAGTGGCCCTGGCCGGTCGACACGGCGAGGCACTTCGACGTCGAGAGGGCGTACGAGCTGCGCGTGGGCGTCGGCGAGCAGCGCGAGCCGAAGGTCGTCAAGGGGCGGGAGCTGAGGCTCTGGACCGACGAGCACGGACGCTGGCGGGAGCTGGACTTCCTGGTGGCCCGGCCGCCCAGGGGTTCGGAAGGGGGCGAGGCGGCGACCCAGCCCGCGGGCCCGTCGGCGGGACGCCCACAAACGCAAGCGACGACGCCCCCGGCCGGCGACGAGGGCAACGGTACCCCGCCGCCCGTGAGCATCATCAAGCTGGTCGTCTCGGTGCTGTACCAGATCGAGGACCCGTACAAGTTCGGGTACCGGTTTACGGACGCACGCGGGCTGCTGGAGGCCGTCGCCCACCGCGAGATGGTCCGCTACTGCGCCAGCGCGACGCTGGACACGAAGCTCGGCGACCCCGATCCGAACCGCCCGGAGGCGATCATGACCAGCGGGTGGGGCAAGGCCTCCCGCGTCTTGGAGCAGCGCATCCGCAAGGCGGTCGGTCCCGCGCCCAAGGGGCTCGACCTGGGCGTCCGCATCCGCACGGTGAAGCTGGTGGCCGTGCATCCGCCGGCCCAGGCCGCCGACGCCTTCGAGGCCGTCTTCGCCGCCGAGCGCGGACAGGACCAGGACCGCTACCGGGCCGAGGGCGAGGCCAACCGGCTGCTGTCCAACGTCGCGGGCGACCCGGACTCGGGCCTGGAGCTGGCGCTGGCCATCACGCAACTGGAACACCTGGAGAACCTCGCCACGCGCCGTGGACGGAAGGAGGACTTCGATCGCGACCTGCGCGGGCACATCCTCCGCACCGGCGCGAGCCTCCGCACGCTCCTGCGCGAGATCCGCCGCGAGGAGCTGCGGGGGAGGCTCGGGCGAACCGGTGGGCCTGCCACGCGTCCGGGCCGCCAGGCCCAGGACTTCCCAGCCTCGCTCACCCGCTACCTGCCGCAGGCGGACGAGGGGACCGGCCAACTCCTGCGGGAGCTGCTGGCCGACGGGTCGCTCGACGGCCTGAGCGGGTCCGGCGGGACCCCCAAGCAGCGGCTGGCGCGACGCTATGCGCTGCACTTGCTGGAGCTCCTTGAGATTCGCTCGCGGGCGGACCAGTTCGACTTCGCCACGCGGACCCGGGCCGCACGCGATCGCGCCGACACGCTGTTCGACCGCGCGACGGGCGAGCCGGCGCGCAAGATCGCCGAGGCGAACGCCTACCGCGTGAAGCGCGAGATGGCCGAGCGCGCCAAGGCGGAGGCCTTCCGGCGCGAGCTGCTGGCCTACCGCGCGAGCCCGCGGATGTACGTGTTCGACCGCTGGCTCGACGTGTGGGACGAGGTCCTGCCGAACGTGACGAAGTACGTCGTCGGCGTGGACCCCAACCGCGTCGAGGTCTGGATGAACTGGGAGCGCGAGACGCGGGGGCTGAAGGGCGCCTTCGACAAGGTCGGGTCGCCCGAGTGACGACGGCATCCTTGAAGGCAGAGGACGACGCCATGGTGCAACGCAAAGGTAGAGACGGACTCGTCGCGACGCTCGTGCTGGTCGTGCTCGTGGTCGTGCTGCTGCTGGCCTGGATGGTGTTCTTCCAGGTCGAGTTCACCGAGCACGTGCTGGTGCAGACGTTCGGCGAGACCACTCGCGTGCTGGACGGCACGAGGGACGCCGGGCTGCACGTGAAGTGGCCCTTGGTCCAGCAGGTCGTGCGCTACGACGCGCGGACGTTCGTCTTCGAAGACACGATGAACGAGTTGCAGACCAACGACAAGCAGGTCGTCACCCTGACGACGTTCTGCGCGTGGCGGGTGCAGGACCCGGTGCGGTTCCAGACGCAGATCAAGACGATCGACGCCGGCCGGGACGGCATCCGCACCAAGCTGCGCAGCGCCAAGAGCGCCGTCATCGGCGAGCGCCGGATGGAGGAGCTGGTCAACACCGACCCCCAGCGGATGCGCATCGCCGAGATCGAGCAGGCGATGCTCGACGAGGTCGCCGACGAGGCCCGGGCCGACTACGGCGTCGAGATCGTCCGCGTGGGCATCAAGAGCCTCGGCCTGCCGGAGGTGGTCTCCGCCAAGGTGATCGAGTCGATGCAGGAGGAGCGCCGGGGGGAGGCCGCCGCCTACGACACCGCGGGCAAGGCGCAGGCCCTGGCCATCCGGGAACGGGCGCGCCAGGCCAGCGAGCAGATCCTCGCCTTCGCCCAGCGCAAAGCCAGCGAGATCCGCGCCCAGGGCGACGAGGCCGCCGCCGAATGGTACAAGGAGTTCGAGGAGGACTGGCAGTTCGCCGCCTTCCTCCGTTCGCGGGAATCCCTGCGGAAGGAGCTCCAGAACCGCACGATCTTCCTGCTGGACGGGTCCCGCGTCCCGGGCATGGGATGGTTCCGCAACGGCCCGTCGCTGCCGACCTTGGCGCCCGGCGCGGGTCCGAAGGCCCTCGCGGACCCGCCCGCGCCGAAGACGCCCGCCACGCAGCCCGGCGCGCCCGCGCCGAAGTAGTCGCCGGAGACGCCCGCCATGGCAGAGCCAACCGACCAACCGCAAGCCCCGAGCCCCGCGCCCGATGCGGCGCCTCCGCCCGAGCCGGGCGCGGGCGCCGGCGAGGAGCGTTTCGTGGACCCGGCCGGCGAGCACCTCGCCGGGGCGCTGCGGACGAGCTTTCGCCTGCTCGGCGCGACCATGGTCGTCGGCGTCCTGGCGTTCCTCGCGATGGGCTTCGACTTCGTCCAGCCGGGCGAGGTGGCCATCCGCAGCGTCTTCGGCAAGGTGGTCGGCACGACGCCCGAAGGCCTGGCGTACAACTGGCCGGAGCCCATCGGGCGGATCGACAAGGTCAAGGTGGGCGAGCGGACCTTCACCGTCCAGGACTTCTGGATGAACGAGACGAAGGAAGACCAGCTCCAGCCGGACCTCCGCAAACGCCAGGCGCCGCGAGGCGGGCTGCGCCCCGGCTACGACGGGTTCCTGCTGACGGGGGATCGGAACGTGCTGCACCTGCGGCTGAAGTGCACGTGGGTCGTCGACCGGACGGGCTACGAGCTGGCGTTCGGCGACCCGCTGGCGGGCGACCATCGCGTGCACCGCTTCGTCCGCGACGCGATGGGCCCGGACGTCACCGTCGCGGACGCCCGCGAGCGGTGGAAGCGGCAGGAGGAGAGCGACACCGTTCCCCCGCAGTTGTCGAGCGCCGACGGCAACGAGAAGCTCGCCGTCGCCGCGCGGCGGATGCAGTTCCCCTGCACGACGCCGCCGGCGCTGCTGTACCGGATGCACGTCAGCGACCCCAACGAGACGATGCGCTCCGTGCTGTGCGAGGGCGCGATCCGCGCCGCGGCGACGCGCACCGCCGACGGGCTCCTGCGGACAGAACAGGCCGCCTTCGAACGCGACGTCCGCCGCGCCGCGCAGGAGGCCCTCGACGCGTTGAGGGCCGGCATCCTCGTGCGCACGGTCAAGGTCGACCGTCCGACCTGGCCCCTGCGAACACTGCCCGACTACGACGCCGCCCAGAGCGCCGTCAGCGACGCCGAAAGCCAGCGCAGCCAGGCCCGACGCGACGCCGTCAGTCTCCTGAACGCGACGGCCGGGCCCGTCGCCGCCGACAAGCTCGTGGGCAAGCCGGCCGACGTGGTCGCCGCCCCCTCGCCCCCGGCCCGCGCGGCGCCCGCCGAGCGCATCGTCGAGTACGACCTCATCGGGCAGTACAACGACGCCGTCCGCCGCGGCGACTCCAAGCGGGCGGAGGAGCTCCTGGAACACATCGGCAGCGTGCTGGTCACCGACGCCGAGGGCCTGGCGCGACGCGTCCTCTCGGAGGCCGGCGCGTACCGCTCCACCCGGGTCCAGGCGATCAAGGCGCGCGTGGCAGAGTTCCGGCGGCTGCTCGCCGCCTACCGGGAGAACCCGAGCTTCACGCTGCAGCGTTGGTGGGTGGAGACGCGGGAGGAGGTCCTGGACCACCCGATGGCGATCAAGCACTACGTCCTGCCCGGACCGCAGAAGATCGTGATCCGGATCAACACGCCGCCGGAATACCTGCGGGAGGCCCGGCGCGCGGGCCTGGTCGTCGAGCGGAGCAGCGGCGGGACAGAAGACACGAAGGCGACGCCGGAGTAACAGGCCCCCGGCGGGGCGCGCGCGGTCGATGGCCGGACGCCGGCCCCGCGGCGCGCCGGCGCCAGCGGAAGCATCCTATGGCTCAGCGCAACGAAGCCGTCGTCATCACGAGCGGCTTGACGAAGGTCTTCAAGGACTTCTGGCTGCGGGAGAAGGTCACCGCCGTGGCGGAGCTGGACCTCCGGGTCCGCCCGAGGGAGGTGTTCGGCCTGCTGGGCCCGAACGGCTCGGGCAAGACCACGACGCTGAAGATGATCCTGGGGCTGCTGTTTCCGACGCGAGGTCGGATCGCGGTGTTCGGCCGCCGGCCCACGGACGTGGAGACCAAGGAGCGGATCGGCTTCCTGCCGGAGGAGAGCTACCTCTACCCGTTCCTGGACGCGCGCGAGACGCTGCACTTCTACGGGCGCCTGTTCCGCCAGCCGCGGATCGAGCGCCGCCGCCGCGTCGACATGCTGCTGGACATGGTGGGGCTCAAGAGCGTCGCCCACCGCCGGATCGCCGAGTACTCCAAGGGCATGCAGCGGCGGATCGGGCTGGCCCAGGCCCTGATCAACGACCCCGACCTCCTGATCGTCGACGAGCCCACCAGCGGGATGGACCCCATCGGCACGAAGCAGTTCAAGGACCTCATCCGCATGCTCGCCCAGCGCGGCAAGAGCGTCATCCTCTCGAGCCATCTCCTGGCCGACGTGGAGGATGTCTGCGACCGCGTGTGCATCCTGTACGGCGGGCGGAAGCAGGCCGTCGGCGGCGTCGACGAGCTGCTCAGCCGACAGAGCCTGACCCAACTGACGACCGACCGCCTGGACGAGTCCACGCTGGCGGCCGTCAGCGACGTGCTCAGCCGCGCCGGGCGGACCGTCCGCGAGGTGGTCGCCCCGCGCGAGAAGCTCGAGAGCCTGTTCCTGCGGATCGTGGAGCAGGCGCGGCACCAGCGTCTGGCCACCGGCGGGACCGTCGCGGGCGGGGAGGTGGCGCCGTTCCTGCGCGGCCGGGCGGAGGCTGCCTCGCCGCCCCTGCCGGCCGGGCGGCACGTCATCGAGGAACTCGTGACCGCCGCGAGCGAGGACCAGCAGGCGGCCGAGGACCGGCGCCGACCGCCCGAACCGGCCGCCCCCGAGCCCGGCGAGCCCGCCCGGGAGCTGCTCGAGGAGCTTGTCTCCCCGGTCGAGGAGCCCCAGCGTTCGGCCGAACCGTCCCCGCCGCAGCACCCCCAGCCGATCTCCCCGGGGCCTGAAGAGCACGTGGACCGGGGCGTGATCGACGGCCTGCTCGACGGCGGCGAGGACGAGGAGGATGCCCCCAAGCCATGACCGCCGGCGGTGACCAGGACGCGCTTGCCCCTCTGCCGGCCCGGCCGCGACGGTTCGGCCTGGTCGTGCTCGCCGGGGCCGTGCTGATCCTCTTGGCGGCGGCGGGGTGGGGCATCGGCGAGAGGCTGTCGCCGCGGCGTCACGTCGTCGAGCTGCCCGGCGGGACGGCCGTCGAGCTGACCGTCCCCCGGGTGCTGCTGGGCGCCTCGGCGCTGCTGCTGCCCGTGCTGCTTGGCGTGCTGCTGAGCAACCGGTCGGTGCGGGCCATGGCCCGGGAGACGTTCACCTACTGCCTTCGCACGAAGGTGGCGTGGGTCTTCGGCGTCCTCCTGGTGGCGTCGCTGCTGCTGCTGCCCTGGGCGATGAAGGGCGACGGCACGCAGGCCGGACGCATCCGCGCCTTCCTCGACTACAGCACGTCCGCCACCAGCGTGCTGCTGTCCCTGGTCGTGGTCTTCCTGTCCGTTGGGGTGGTCAGCGACGACGTCGGGCGCAAGCACGTCTACATCGTCTGCACCAAGCCGCTGGGGCGGTGGCAGTACATCCTCGGGCGGTGGCTGGGCGTGGTGCTGCTCAGCGCCGTGCTGCTGGGCATCGCGGCGGTCGGGATCTACGGCTTCGCGCGGTATCTTCTCGGACGGCAGGATCCGGACGCCCGGCCGGAGGACCGCCGAGCCGTCCAGACGGAGGTCTTCGCCGCGCGGGACCGGGTACCCGCCGATCCCCCCAAGGTCGATCCCACCGTCGCGGCGCGCATCGGCCAGAAGAAAAGCGACGGGACCTGGAAGGAGACCGTCGAGGCCTACAAGACCAACTACGGCGTCACCGCGACGCAGGCGGAGGAGCGCATCGTCGAGGACATGCGGGAGGATGCCGTCAAGGAGGCCCAGTCCGCCGCGCCCGGCGCGTCCCTGGCCTGGGACTTCTCGTCCCTGCGCGTCCTCGGCGAGAAGATCAGCGGCCGCGGCAAGGTCACGGACGTCGGGCGGCGCGCGGGGCAGGTAAGGCTCGAGGCGCCGCCGGAGCTGACCGGGCGCCTCGTCATCTTCGGGCCCGTCTGGGTCAACGGCGTCGGCGGGCGAGCCGTGCGGATCTGGAACCAGGGCTTCCAGGCGGTCTTCCACCTGGAGGACATGAACAGCGAGCAGATGGTGACCCTGCGCCGGGGGCAGGAGGTCGACGTGGTCGTCGAGCCGACCATCCAGATCTCCTACAAGCTCTCCCCGTCCGGGGGCGGCGCGGCCGCGCCGCTGCGGGCCTCGTGGCAGGTGGAGAACCCCGCGAGCGGCTACGTGTACTACATCCCGCCGCGGGAGGCGCTGGCCCGGACGCGCTCGACGCTGGTCGCCCCGGCCAGGGCGATCTCGCCCAAGGGCCGGCTGCGCGTGCGCTTCTTCAACCATTCGCCGTACAGCGTGACCGTGCTGAGCCGGGACGTGGCCGTCCTGCACGAGGTCGGCTCGTTCGAGGCGACCTTCCTGAAGACGATCGTGCTGATGCTGATGGGGCTGATGTTCCTGGCGGCGCTGGGCGTCTTCGCCGGCAGCGCGCTGTCGTTCCCCGTGGGGTGCCTCGTGTGCTTCATTCTGCTGTGGATCGCCACGACGCTGCGCTTCCTCACCGAGGCCGTCAACCTCGGCCTGGACTTCCCCTCCAAAGGGCAGTCGATGCTGATCTACGAGGTCGGCTTCTACCTGCTGGGCCTGATGAAGGTGCTCCTGCCGGACCTGGCCTCGGCGCTGGCGACGAGCTTCGCCGTGGAAGGCCTGGCCATCCCGTGGCGGTACTTCGCCAGCACCGCCGCGCTGACCGTCGGGGTCCGCGGGCTGATCCTGCTGGCCCTGGCGTGCTGGATCTTCCATCGCCGCGAGCTGGCCCGGGTGCAGGTCTAGGAGGCCGGACATGGACCGCCTGCGACAAACGCAACTGGCGTGGGCCGCCCTCGGCGTCGCGTGCCTCGCGGCGGCTGGGGCGCTCCAGGAAACCCGCCGCACCGACAGCGACCTGCTCGAGATCCTCCCCGGGCGCGCGTTCATCATCAACTACCTCTGGATCCGCGCCGACCGGCTCAAGGAGGAGGGCCGCTTCTACGACGCCATGCAGCAGGCGCAGCTCATCTGCCGCCTCCAGCGCCGCTTCCCGGGCGTCTGGAGCTTCTGCTCGTGGAACATGGCGTGGAACATCTCCGTCGCCACGCACACGCCGGAAGAGCGATGGCGGTGGGTGTACAGCGGCGTGCGCCTGCTGCGGGACGAGGCCATCCCCCTCAATCCCAAGAGCATCGTCCTCTACAAGGACTTGGGCTGGATCTTCTTCTTCAAGATCGGCGGGTACCTCGACGACATGCACTGGGTCTACAAGCGCCAGTGGGCGATGCGCATGCAGGACCTGCTCGGCGCGCCGCCCCAGGGCACGACCGACGAGGTCATCGAGGCGTTCCGACCCGTCGCCGAGGAGGGCTTCCTCGACAAGGACCCGCGCCGCCAGGGCCGCGTCGTCATCCAGCCCGAGAGGCTCGAAGCCCTGCTGAAGGCCCCGGACGTCCAGGCCTGCGCCGACGCGCTGAAGCAGGCCGGCGTGGGCGTCGACCAGAAGCTCCTCGCCGCGTACAACCAGTACAGCCTGGACGAGCCCGTTCGCGTCGTCCGCGTCAAGCCGCCGAACCCCAAGACCGACCGCGCCCACGCCCTCTACAACGCCATCAACGACCCCGACCACGCCGAGGCCCGCGCCCGGCTGCTGGCCTTCGTCCGCGCGCAGATCCTCTGGAACGTCTACCGGATGGACCCCAAGCGAATGCTGGACCTGATGGAGCAGTACGGGCCGCTCGACTGGCGCCTGCCGCAGCCGCACGGGCTGTACTGGCTGAAGCTGGGCCTGGAGACCTGCGGCGATGCGGGCCTCCAGAACGTCGACGCCCTGAACACCCAGCGCAACGTCCTGAACTGCCTGAAGGAGCTCACCTGGCGGGGGCGGATGACCATGGTCGACGCCCGCGACCGCGAGGCCACCGAGGACGCGCTCAGCCTCGAGCCCGTCAGCGAAGAGAGCCAGATGCAGCTTCCGAACATCGAGATCGGCCAGTTCGGCGACCTGCGCTACATCCCCGAGGTCCACGAGGAGTTCCTCGGCGCGATCGAGACGATGCTGGGGCAGAGGCACAAACACCTCAGCAGCAGCCCCCTCGCCACCGGGCACATCAACTTCCTCCGCGGGGCGATCAAAATGCTCTACGCCGCCCGGCGCCAGGCCGAGGCACAACGCTACCTCGACTGGGTCCGCCGGGCCTACGGGCGCAAGGGCCAGGAATGGAGCCACCAGGATGTCGAGGACTTCGTCCTCTACGAGCTGCGGCGCGAGACCCAGCTCAGCCGCGACCTCGCCGAAAGCATGATCAGCATGTCCCTGCTTGTGGGGTTCGTGGCCGCCAGCCGCGACGACATGGACACCTACCAGGAGAGCCTGACCCTGGCCAGGAGGGCCCACGCGGCCTACCAGGAGGACCGGCCCGAGCGAATGCATCTGCCCCGGTTCGAGAGGTACTCGCTGATGATCGCGACGCGTCTGATCGGCAACCCCCGCGGCGTGGGGTACAACGTCTCGCTGGCGGATCGATCCAACCTGTACCGCAAGCTTCTCCGGGACAGCCCGCCGGTGGCCCGGATCATCTACGAGCGCCTCCGCCGGCTCCTGAAGCGCCAGTGCGAGGACGAGGGGCTGGACTTCGACAAGGCCTTCCCGCCGCCGCCGAAGCAACTCCAGCCCGAGGCCGGGGACGTCCAGCCGAGCGGGGCAGCCCCGGGGAGGTAGCCGCCCCTCCGCCCGGCAGGGGCACAGACGAACCGGCCCGGGCGCGCCGCACCGCCCGGTCCTGAGGTCCGTCGGCCCGCCTTACCGCAGCGACTGCTCGAGCATCTTGAAGCCCAGCAGCGTCTGCGAGATGACCAGCTTGTTGTTCAGGACGCGGATGGAGCCCTTGCCCTCCGGCTCCCACATGTCCTTGCCGATCATGTTCATGATCGTGTTGACGACCTTCTCGTGGTGCTTCTTCTTCTGTTCGTTGTACGACTCGCCCTCCCGCTCGCGCTCGTCCGAGTCGTCATCCCAGAAGCCCCTCGACCCGCTGGACGCGCCCCTGCCGGACATGTCCCTCTCGGAGGCGCTCTCCAGGTCGATTCTCGGCCCGGCCACGTCCGGCTGGATCAGCAGCACCGTGCCGGCGTCGATGACGCGCGTGACGACCCGCCGGTTCAGGGCGTTGCCGGTCGAGACCAGCAGCACGCCGCGGTCGACCACCCAGTAGACGCTGGTGAGCTTCTCGCGGTCGGCGTTGACCTGGTCCAGCACCAGGTCCAGCGCGCGGGCGACGGAGATGCGGCGGAGGTTGAGGCTGATCGGCGTCTGGGGGTCGACCCCTTCCTGCTCCAGCGCCCGCCAGTTGACGTGGAAGTTCGAGCCGGTGACCGTCTGGAAGAACCGCAGCGCGTCGCGGAAGGGCAGCTTGTCGAAGCTCACCCCCGGCAGGATCTTCCGGCGCAACGCCGGGCCGGAGGGGGCCCGCCGCGCGGTGGCCGTCTTCCCGGCGGCCTTGGCGATCTCGGCCTGGGTGCCCGCCTCCAGCAGCAGGATGCGCCGATGCGTCGAGACCAGGATGTCCCCCGAGTGGATCTGCCAGCCCAGCGGGTGCCCCCGGCGGCTGACGCGCGAGAGCATCACCTCCAGCACCTGCCGCCAGGTGACCTTCTCCAGGTCGACGGCGACGCGCGTCTTGGCGGTCACGCCGACCTTCTCCAGACCTTTCCAGTCCACGCGGATCGTCACGCCCGCCTCGTTGGCGAGGTCCGCCAGCGCCGCGCCCAGCGAGGCCGACACCGCGTGGTGCGCCACCTTGCGCCGCAGCGCGCGGTCGGGGGGCACCTTGCGCCCCTTCGCGAAGCCCTCGGCGGAAAACGCCCCCAAGCACAACAGACACAATCCCACGATGCCAACCGGTCGCTTCATGGCTGACCTCCCACGGCTGGGCCTACGGAAACCATCCACACGCGCCGCTGGAAAGACCCTATGTATGAAGCCGCCCGCAGTCATGGTTCGGAGGCCATCTACTACTATCGTACCGGATCGCCCTCGGCTTTGCAGACCTTTTTGCGAGCCGACGCCCCCTTCGCGCGGCGGAGGCCAACGGGGCCCGCTGCCGGACGGCGCCCCGCCGCCGATCAGCCTACCCCCTGGATGCATGCCCGCGCGCTGACGAACCAGCCCGTGCCCCAGTGCCGCTGGCCGTGCAGCAGCAGCATCGCCAGCGCCGCCGAGGTCAGCTCCCCGACGTGCTCCTGGAGGAACGCCACGACCGCCCCGGGCTGGTCCCGGGTCGCCACGATCTCCTCGTGCTCGAGTGCGTCGGCCGCCCCGGCTGCGCTGCGGCGGATCTCGGCCTCGCCGGCGTCCACGCGAACGTCGAAGATCAACTCGGGCTGCACGATCTGCTTGTCGCGGATCATCCCCAGGCACTCGCTGAGACGCAGGGCCTCGCCCGGCAGGCCCAGCTCCTCCTCGATCTCCTCGGCGATGGCCTGGAAGGGGTTCGGCAGGTTCCCCGCCACGTCCGGCGGCTGGACGATGCCCGCGATCGGGTGCAGGCGCCCGCCGTGGGTGAAGACGAGCCGGCTGCGGCGCCCCAGCAGCAGGAATCCGTCGCTCGACACGATCGCCGCCGAGACGCCCAGCGGGTTGGCCAGCACCTCCGGGCCGTGAACGTACCGCAGCGGCGCGTTCGTCAGGTTCGTCCCGACGAACTCCTTGTAGCTCACCTCGCCCAGCGTCAGGTGCAGGACGCCGTTGCCCGCCTGGCATTCGATCAGCCGGCACAGCCGCCCGTTGACCAGCCATCGACCGTCGCGCCGCGCGGCGGCGAGCTGCTCGTGCCACGCCTCCTCGATCGCCCGGTCCACGGCCTCGGAGGACGGCCGCTGCCCCTCCGACCAGCGGACCGACACGTCGCCTCGCCGGAAGCGCCCGACGAAGTCCAGCAGGAACGCCCCGCAGTCATGGCAGCCGTTGCCGCGCCCGTCCGCCGACCAGGGCGCCATGCCTCACGCTCCCAGCCAGCCGGCCAGTTGCTCGGCGAAGTAGGTGATGACCAGATCGGCCCCGGCCCGCTTGATGGCGCACGTGACCTCCAGAGCGACCGCCCGCTCGTCCAGCCAGCCGGCCTGCGCCGCGGCCTTGATCGAGGCGTACTCGCCGCTGACGTGGTACGCCGCCAGCGGGGCGTCGAAGCGCCGCCGCACCTCCGCGATCACGTCCAGGTACGTCGCCGCCGGCTTGACCATCAGCACGTCGGCGCCCTCTGCCAGGTCGGCGGCGGCCTCGGCCAGCGCCTGCCCGGGCGCGCGGGGGTCCATCTGGTACGTCCGCCGGTCGCCGAACTGCGGGGCGCTGCCCGCCGCGTCCCGGAACGGGCCGTACATCGCCGACGCGAACTTCACCGCGTACGACAGGATGCACGTCGTGGCGAAGCCCTCGGCGTCCAGCGCCTCGCGGATCGCCCCCACCTGCCCGTCCATCATCGCCGACGGGGCGACCACCTCCGCCCCGCTGCGGGCGTGCGAGACCGCCGTCCGCGCCAGCGACTCCAGCGTGGCGTCGTTGTCCACGTCGCGGCGCCCGTCCGGGCGCTCGGTCAGCGTGCCGCAGTGCCCGTGGTCCGTGTACTCGCACAGGCACACGTCCGTGATCACCAGCATCTGCGGCACGTGCTGCTTGATCTCGCGCGTCAGCCGCTGGACCGCGGCCGCCTCGTTCCACGCCTCCGAGCCGACGGCGTCCTTCGTGTCGGGGATGCCGAACAGCAGCACGGCCCGCAGGCCCGCGTCCGCCCAGCGACGGACCGTCTCCATCGCCGCGTCCACGGAGTGCTGGTACTGCCCCGGCATGGAGGCGATCTCGCTGCGGAGCCCCGTGCCCTCGCGGACGAACAGCGGGGCGATCAGCTCGTCGCGGCACAGGCGCACACCCGCGAGCATCTCCCGCAGCGTGGCGTGATACCGCAGACGACGCAGCCGGGTTGTCGGAAACCGTGCCATCGATTAACCACCCCTTCCGTGAAGCCGCCGAGCGCTCCGTGCGGCACCATCATAGCGGCATCGCTCGCCGGGCGCCAGCACAAATCGCCGGCCCGCCGGCCTTCGCCGCCCGCCCGTGGCGGTTCGGTCGCGACGACGCTATGCTGAGCGCCCGGCGGGGAGGCAAGGACAGGCTGGCGCCATGCAGACATCGCGGCAAGTCATCGACGCCCTGCTGAGGGGCCGACCCGCCGAGCGCGTCGGGCTGCACGACGGGCCCTGGCACGACACCCTGCGCAAGTGGCTCGACCAGGGCTACCCCGCCGACGAGGAGGGCAAGCCCGTCAGCCCCGCGGACCACTTCGGCTTCGACATGGCCGGCTGCGGCGGGGGCTTCGACTGGCACCCCATCCAGGGACGCCGCGAGATCGTCGAGGAGACCGACGAGTGGAAGGTCGTCCGCAACGGCTCGGGCGCCCAGCTCAAGTGGTGGAAGCACAAGTCCGGCACGCCCGAGCACGTCGCCTTCGAGATGACCAGCCGCGAGATCTGGCAGCGGGACTTCCGCCCGCACCTGCCGGGCACGGCCGCCCAACGCCGGGCGGAGCAGATCGACCCCGCCCGCCGTGAGGTCGCCCGGCGGCGCGACCAGGGCTTCTGGACGTTCTACGGCTTCCAGTTCATCTGGGAGAACATGCGGGCCAGCATGGGCGACGTCTGCCTGCTGGAGAGCCTCCTGCTGGACCCCGGGTGGATCCACGACTACTGCCGCGTCTACACCGACCTGACCCGGGAGGCGTTTCGCATCCTCATCGAGCAGGCGGCCCGCCCCGACGGCATCTGGATCTACGAGGACCTCGGCTACAAGCAGCGGCTCTTCTGCTCGCCGGAGATCTACCGCAGGCTGATCTTCCCCTACTACGCCGAGATGGCGACGTTCTTCCACGACTTCGACCTGCCGGTGGTCTTCCACACGTGCGGCTTCACCGAGCCGGCGCTGGACCTGATCGTCGAAGCGGGCTTCGACGCCCTGCACCCCATGGAGGTCAAGGCCGGCAACGACCCCCTCCGCATCGCCGAGCGGTACGGCGAGAGGCTCTGCCTGATCGGCGGGCTCGACGAGCGCGTGCTCGAGTCCGGCGACCGCGGGCTGATCCGCCGGCGGGTCACGGCCCTGGTCGAGGGCATGAAGCGGCGGGGGGCGAGGTACGTCTACGCCTCCGACCACTCCATCTCGACCAACGTCGACTACGACGACTTCCGCTACGCCATCGACGTCTACCGCGGCTGCATGGCCTACTGACCGACCGACCCGCCGCCCGCCGACGGGCGTCGAGACGCGCCGCGAGCCCCCGGCGGAGGCTCCGTTGGGTGCGAACGCGCCGTTGCGCGACACTTTTCGACCCTTTCGGCGAAATTCTCACGCCTCCCGCCGCGCCCCCGAAAACGGCCATAAGTCTTGATTGATTGTGTCAGAACTGTCCAATCCTGGGGCTTGCCGGAGGCCCCGAAATCAATCTAACTGATTGTAATAGAATAACTTAGACTTGTACTGATTTTGGACATTCCGCCGCATTTTGGACAATCAGCCTCCCCGCCGCCCGCACTTGCCGGGCAAAGCGCCTGTAACGCTTGTGCTTTTAAGAGCTTGTCCCCATTTCGTGCCCCGGCCGCGCTTCGGGAAGCCGGGACGAGGCCGCAGGTGACCCGGCCAGGCCGGAAAAGCCGCCTGACCCCGGTTCCCGCTCTTGGTCCTGAAACGTGGAGCAGCCCAGGCTGCGTCTTCGAACGCAAATCGTGGAGAGGGCGCATCTAACGGCCGGGCTTACTCGATGTCGGCTGTCGCACAAGCACCGAGGATCGCGGAGAATCGCGGACTATTCCGCGCGCAGTTCTCGGGGGGGGCGGGCGGTATAATGCGCTGTGCGCGAGCGTGAACCGCTTTGTGTTGCGGTTCTCCTGCGTGCGTGAGGCCCCGTACTGGCTGTCTTCTGTCAACGGTGGAAGAACGGAAGGAGAGAACGATGAGAGGCGATATCCCTGTGCGCGCTGTTTTGATCTCCTTGCTGGGGATGGCGATCCTCCGCCTTTCGGCCACTGAGGCTGACGCGGGAACCGTCCGTGCTCCTGTCAGTGTGGTTACCGGGTCCAATGGCGGGGACCGGTATGGTACGGGAATGCCCGCGATGATCGATGGCTCGGGCATGGACCGGCCCGATGTTTCGGATCCCTCCACTTGGTCGCGCGTCGGCGGTGATTACCAATCCGAATGGATGGGATGGTATCTTACGCCGCTCCCTGATCCCCCTGCCGCCCTCAATTCCAAACTCGCCTGGGCTTCGTTCGATCTGGGCGCGTCGACCGATCTGGCGGACCTGTACTTGTGGAACAACACGTACGGGGGAGGGGTCTCCGGCACGAAAGCCTATAACCTGTATTACGCTGATTCCCCAACGGTGGCTCTGCCCCCTATGCCGGCGAAGAATCAATTCTCCAATACCGGCCTCACGCCGCAAGGCGACTATGATTTTGATAGTGGCGGGTGGACACTGTTCAATACGTCAAGCACCCTCAGCGTTCCCAAAGCCGGCACCAGCATCGTCGACCTCAGCGGTATCTCCGCTCGTTACATCGCTGTGGAGATCATCTTGAACTACGGAGACACCTACGAAAACGGCAGAGTCGGCTTGTCTGAAGTCGCCTTCACTCGGAACGTGACCGAGATGACGTGGCTCGGCGGCGTCGGCAATTGGAGCAATGCCGCGAACTGGGATCCCGGGCTCGTTACCGATGTCGAGGTGACAATCGACGTGGCCGGCAGTGCAGTGACCGTTGACGGGGTTGCCTCCGCCTACAGGGCATCCGTTGGTGAAAACAACTCCTCAAGCCTCGTCATCGGCAGTGGCAACACGCTGACGGTGGCCGACGATCTGGGCACCTGCCTGACCATCGGCGCATCCGGTTCGATGACCGTCGACGGCACGCTGAATGCAGCGGTGTTGAACACGTCCGGCCCCGTCACGGTCAACTCGACCGCCGACATGTCGGGCGTCGGCATGGTAAACGTCAACGCCGGCAGCGTCACGGTCAACGGGGCGTCCCTTGGCGACGCGAACGTCAGCAGCGGCACGCTTTCCGGCAGCGGGGCGCTTACCCTTGGCAACGTGGATCTGGGCGGCGGGACGCTCGGCGCCGGCGGGCTTCTCACGGTGGACTCGCTGAACATGGCGGGCGGCGCGGTCGACCTGGGCGTCGGGGCCAACAATCTGAAGGTCAACAACGCGCTGACGGTGGCGGTCGGGTCGCTGGACATGACGGCCGCCAACATGGGCAGCCTGGACGTCTCGACGGCCGCCGTGGCGATCCAGGGCGGTACGCTGAAGACCGACGAGGCCCTGACCGCCGCCGCTCTGACGTATGATTCGGGAACTCTCGACCTCGGCGGCAACGATCTCACGGCCGGTTCGCTAACGGCCAACGACAATCTGGACCTCAGCACCAGCACCGTTTCGGCCCCCACGGCCGTGACCGTCAAGAACGCCACGCTGACGGTGGGCCACGACATCGCCACGGAGACGTTGACACTGGACGGCGGGAGCATCGTCGGCGGCGCGGCCACCGCCAGCGCCAAGTACTCGCTGACCAACGTCGGCGAATACAGCGGCGACATCACCGGCGCGTCGGCCGAGCTGGTCATCGGCGAGGATTACAGCCAGGACCACCAGGTGACGCTTACCGGCACGGCCAACACCTACGGCGGCGGCACGACGATCTACCGCGGCGTGCTGGAAGTCGACCCCAACGCGGCCAACCTCGGCAGCGGCCGGCTTACGTTCAGAGCTACGCACGGCACGCCGTACGGGGACATTCGAAGCAAGCCGACCGTTCTGCAGACCAGCGGTCTTTTCGAGCGACAACTGGGAGCGGCGAACGGCCTGTACTTCCAACAGACCGGCGGTTTCGCGGCCCGAGGCGGCGATCTGACGGTTACGCTCCTCCGCGCCGACGGCAATACCTCGGCGCCCCTGCTGGTGAGGTACCACTACGACAGTGAGAACGGCATGGGCGGCCCGATCCAGTTCGGATCGCCGACGGCGGACTCCACGGTGGAACTGACCAACGATCTGTTGGTCGACAACTACGACTTGGACCTCAGGTTGAATGACAACCCGAACTCCAGCACGGATATTTCGCTGCTCTCCGGCGATATCAGCAACCCGTCGAGTTCTCTCACCTTCGGGCGATCCGGCGCAGGCACGCTCTGGCTGACCGGAAACAACACCGGCTTCGGGAGATACTCTCTCGGCGGCGGCACTCAGGGCGTCATTCGTGCCGTCGACGGCGTCGGGCTTTCGGCCACGGCGCTGCTCCAGTTCAACCAGGGCGTCCTGGAATCCAGCGGCACGTTCACTCGCCCAATAGGCAGTGCCGCCGGCAACGGCACGGATCCCGGCCAAGTCTACTTCGGCAACCACGGCGGCTTCTCGGCCGCGGGCGGACCCGCCGGTCCCACCGGAGCCCTGACCGTGTCGTTGGTTCCAACCGCAGGCGGGTCGCCCGGCGATCCGCTGACGTGGGCTGGGGACCTCAATGGCAAGTCTTTGTATATGGGCTCGCCGACGGCCGACAATGTCTGTGAGTTCACGAACCCCATCGACGGCGGCAACGGCAACCGGAATATTTACGTGTCGGGTAATCCGGACTCGGACACGGACTACGTCGTGTTCTCCGGCGACCTGACCGGGCTCAACAACCTCTATGTTCGCGGCAGTTCCATCCCCGGCGAGCTGCAGCTGACCGGCAGCGTGACCGCCAGTAAGTTGCACGTGCGGGACGGCGCGGAACTGCGGGTCAACGCCCCCGGGTCGTTCAATGCCACCAACATCGACATCCTGCTCGGCGGGTCCCTGGGCGGCAGCGACACGCTGACGGGGAGCGGGAAGATCGATGTAATTGCGGACGGTGTCCTTGCGCCGGGCGACGGCGTGGGCACGCTTAGCCTCGCCGGCGGCGGGGAACTGGAGATGTCCGACGACTCGATCTACGAGTGGGAAGTCGGGCAGCCGGGCAATACCGACGTGCTCAACATCGTCGGCGGCACGCTCGACCTGGACA
>CAZXOC010000109.1:0-20656 GCA_964642165.1 uncultured Planctomycetaceae bacterium
GCCGGCGGGCGTGCTCCCAGTACTTCGGATCGCCCGACGCCAGCCAGGTCAGGCCGTCCAGGGCGAAGCCCACGTGGATCTTGCCGTCGAACGACCCGTCGACATTCTGGATGCGGGCGAGGTACTCGCAGGCGTCGATGTGGACGGCGCGGCTTTTGGCGCAGTGGAAGGGCCAGTCGGCGCTGAACGCCCCGAGCTTGCGAATCCCGATGGTCAGCTCCTTCTTCCGCCCGGCGCGCAGGACCTGGAGGGCCAGCTTCCCCGTCCGCTCGGACGCCTCGATCTGGAGCCCGAGCGCCTTGAGCGGCTCGGTGCCGAGGGCCTCACCGTTGACGGCCTGGATGACGTCGTTGGGCAGGGCGATCCCGTCGGCGGGCGAGCCGTTCTCCACCTCCCGCACGACCAGCGCGTCCTGGAAGATCCATCCGTTCATGCCGGTCGGCCCGAACACGGTGGGCACGTGGAACTGCTTGCCGCACAGCGCCACGTCCGGGCTGAGCTCGTCGCTGCGGAAGAAGTCGTCCTCGTCCTCCGGGGCGGCGGCCGACGTGGCCGAGCAAACGATCCCGCACGCCGCGACGGCCAGTGCCAACCGTGCGGCCGCAGAGAATCCATCACGAATCATGGTCTGTCTCCTCGCGGCCTGCCTTCCTGCCGCATCATTTCTCTAACGGTCCGGCCGACCTCATGGGTCTCTACCTGAGGCGCTCAACGAACGACGGACACTCCGAGGGGCACGATCCGCTGAAGGTGCTTGCCGAGGCCGCGATCGGCGATAGAATCGCCAGGAAGGCCGACGGTGGTCGTCGCCCGGGGCGCTCCGCTGACGCGAGGGGACGCCCATGGCGATGGCGCGGCCCTGCGGGTTCCATCTGTCCCTTACGCTGAGCTGCTTGAGCCCCAACCGGTTGGCAGATGCCCTGCTCCGCATGACCTGGACACATTGGCAGTTCACCGTCGTGGCGATTGCCGGGTGGATGAACCGGCAGCAGCAGGAGGTTACCCGCTTTCGATGATCGACTGTCCCCGAAAGGACCGCGACAGATGACCGGACCGAGAGTGACCACAGACGGGGCGAGAGGGACTACCCGACGCGAGTTTCTCAGGGCCTTGGGCGCGGGTGCGGCCGGCCTGGCCGTGGCGGGGCTTGCGAAGGGCCGGACTGCCAGGGGCAAGCTGCTCGAGGAGGTCGTCCGTGGCTCGAGGGCTGCTTCGGGGTCTCCCAACGTGGTCTTCATCCTCGCCGATGACCTGGGCTACGCGGATACCGGCTGCTACGGCTCCAGGAGCATCCCCACGCCGCACATCGACGCGCTGGCCAGGGGCGGCGTCCGCTTCACCGACGCGTACGTGACGGCCGCCTCCTGCAGCCCGTCGCGCGCGGGGATCCTGACAGGCCGGTACCAGCAGCGCTTCGGCTTCGAGTTCAACACCGCCGGGGGGGCCATCACGCATCGCCTGGGCCGGGGGCTGGACGTGAGGGCGATCACCCTCGCCGACGTGCTTCAGAAAAGCGGCTATGCGACGGGGATGTCAGGCAAATGGCACCTTGGCACGCGCGACCACTTCCACCCCAGGGCGCGCGGGTTCGACGAGTTCTTCGGGTTCCTCGCCGGGGCGCATTCCTACTTCCCGCCGAAGCGGGCCGAGCCCGTCTACAGCACCGTCATGCGGGACAGGGAACCCGTGAAGGAGCCGGACTACCTGACGGACGCCATCGCCCGCGAGGCCGTCAAGTTCATCCACAGGCACAAGGATAAGCCCTTCTTCGCCTACGTTCCGTTCAACGCCGTGCACACGCCCATCGAGGCCCCGAAGAAGTACCTCGACCGCTTCCCCAAGGAGGCCGATCCCCGGCAGAAGGCGTACAACGCGATGACCAGCGCCCTGGATGACGCCGTGGGCGCCATCGTCGGCGCGCTGAAGAAGTGCGGCATCGAGCGCAACACGCTGGTCGTCTTCCTCAATGACAACGGCGGGCCGACCTATACGAGGGTCCAAAGCAACGGGCGGCTGAGGCTGGGCAAGCTGTTCCTCTTCGAGGGGGGCGTTCGCGTTCCGATGATCCTCAACTGGCCCGGGACGCTGGGGCCGGAGAAGGTCTACCGCAAGCCGGTCAGCTCGCTGGATGTATTCCCGACCGTCTGTGCCGCCGTCGGCATCCGCCTGCCCGCCGGGCTGAAGCTCGACGGCGTCGATCTGCTGCCCTTCCTCAAAGGACAGAACAAGGCGGCGCCGCACGAGGCGCTGTTCTGGAGCAACGGGCCGAACAAGGCCGCACGCGTCGGCCAATGGAAACTGATCAAGGCGGGGGACCACGCCTGGCTGTTCGACCTGAACAGCGACATCGGCGAAACCGTGAACCTCGCAAAGAGGGAACCGGAGATCCTGGCGAAACTCGAGCGCGCCCTGCGGCAGTGGCATGGCCGGATGAAACCGCCGGCCTGGCCGAGCAAACCACGGCGCCGGAAGGTCGACGTCGACGGCGTACCCTACGAGCTGAACATCTGACAGCCGTTGTGCAGGTTGTGCGAGAGGCCGTGTCAGTTCGCGCTCGGACTGCCCGGTCGACGACCACGTGACCATCATCCGCCGGCCCACACAGCGGCTGGAGCATGTGTCATCCCATGTCGCTCCCGCACAATCGGATACTTGGGGCGGCAGGCGGTTTGCCCGGCCATGTTGGGCGAAGCCAACCGTGACCGTTTTTTCCGGTCAGCGGGGCGGGCCCTCGCCGCGTCTGGCCAGCGGGCGCAGGCCGATCTCGTCCATGAGCCCTTCGATCATGTCCAACAGCTCGTCCGGGTCGAGGATGCCGTCCTTGTTCGAATCATGCCGGGCCAGGCGGGCCTCGGTGTCCCTCACAATGCCCCGCATCAGCACATCGCGCTCGTCGGAGTTGAGGCGCCCGTCGTTGTCGGCGTCGTACTTCAGGCCAGATCGCTCCATCCAATCCATGACCAGGACGGTGGACCGCTTGCGGAAGGCCAGCCACTCTTCCGGGCTGGCCGTCCCATCGCCGTCTTCATCGACATACTTCGTGACCCTCGCCAGGGCCTTGAAGATCATCCCAGCGTTCCACTGCTCGCGGGCCCTTTTCCGCTCGTCGGCAGTGACCTCGCCGTCGCCGTCGAAGTCCGACGTGCGAAGCTCGAACGTCCTGCCCACGCCCTTCATCGTCTCGGCGAACTTGGCCTCGGCGACCTTCAGCTCGGCCGTCTCGTCCTCGTCCAGTTCGCCGTCACCGTCGTGGTCGTGGTCCCGCAACTGCCACTCGCGGATCTTCTCCTTCCAGGGCCTGGCCTGGTCGTTGCGCATGGCCGCGCGTTCATCGTCGCCGAGCTCGCCGTCGGCGTCTTTGTCATACTCCTCGAGCATTCGCTTACGGTCGCGCTCGCGCATCTCAGCAAAGGCCTTGCGGCGTTCCTCGTCGGAGATCTCGCCGTCCTTGTCCCTGTCGTACCTCTCCACCATCTGCTTCTGGTAGACGCTTGCGCCGCCGGGGGCCACGCGCGGTTTGCCCCGGCTCAGACGGGCGGCCAGGAATTTCTCGGAGCTCAGCGCCTTATTCGCCGCCGCGCGCTCTTTGCCCGTGAGTCTGCGGTCCTTCTTGGTGTCGAAGGCCTCGAGGACCATCGCTCGGACCTGGCGGCGGTACCGGTCGGCCTCGAACCAGTCGATGGTCTTGTTGCGGTCCTTGTCGAACCGGATCAGCATGGGCCAGTGGTCGAACTTCCGCACGAACGGCGATGTCCGCTTGCGATCGGCGGCGAACTCCTCGGCCGTCAGTTCGTTGTCCTTCCCCGCGGCCCGGAAGAACCTCGCCCGCTCGGCGGTGGGAACGTACGGGTCCACGGCGTTGCGGAGTACCTCCGGGGCCTTGGCCCGGGCGGGCTTCTTCGGCTCGGCCTTGGGTGCGGCGTTCTCCTGGGCGATGGCGACGGTGGCCAGCAGGATAGCCGTGACGGTCGGTATGCGCTGTATCACTTTCAGTTCCTCGTTCAGGACCGGCAGAATCATAGCGTCCGCTCGCCGGACAACACGGCGAGACACATCACCGACACGCTGGCAATGCTGTAGGGAATACGTCTGGCGCGGGAGAAAGGTTACACCTGACCGTGGCGATGGACTTCGCTCGTGGCCGAAGCGCGGATTTCCCCGGCAGCGCAAGGGGCAGACGCCCCCGTGCTCCGCCTGTGGCGTGCCCCCGAGGGCATCTGTGTCCGCCCATGGGCCGTGCGGCGAACTTCGGGCCGGCTACGGATCGATCTCGAGCTTGCCGGCGAATGGGCAGAGCTTGACCGACGTGAACATCGTCGGCCCCATGTTGCCCTGCAGCAGGACGGTGTTCTTCGTGACGACGAGGTACCAGGCCTTGGGCACCGAGCAGCGGGCGACGGCGCCCTGCCAGCGAAGCAGCGGCTTGCGGTCGAGCTGGGCGGCGACGCGCGCCGTCTCGCCGTCGACGAACACCGCGATGTCCACCTGGTAGGCGCGGTCCGTGGCCATCGCGGGGGCCTTGGCGGTGACGGTCCGCTCCGCGGCGGTGTCGGCAGGCGTTGCGGGCGATTCCGGCTCGATGAGGAAGAGCTTCGCCGTTGCCCCGCCCGGCTCGGGCTCGAGCGACAGCGCCAAGTGCCTGTCACCCACGGGGAAGACCAGCCCCATGCCCGGGTTGCCTCGGGCGAGGTCGCCGAGTCCGAATCGATCCGCCAGCCGGGTGAGGTCGCCCTTGAGCTTGCGGTGGGAGAAGCGGATCGACACGCGGTAGTCGCCGGTGATCCTGGCGGGGATGCGCAGATACCCCTCCGGCCGAGGCCAGACCGTCAGGCCGCCTCTCTCCGCGTTCCAGATGCCGGCCTTGGACACGCGGTCGAGGTGCACCGCGCGGAGCATCGCCGCGTAGCCCCACCACCCGGCTGTCTCGGGAAGCATCGCGATCTTCTCGATCGCCAGGTCGACCCTTTGGAGCGTCATGCGGAGTGTCATCTGCCCGGCCTTGGCGGCACTGGTCGATCGGGTCGCGCGGACGTAGCAGTCCCGTGCCGACAGCAGCACGCCCAGGCGGGAGTACTTGCTCGACTTGGGGGCCAGGAACTCGTGCAGCCACCGCCCCAGTTCCGCCGCCCCGGCTGGAGGAAGAGTGCCATGGTCCTTCGCCGCCAGGGGCACGTAGGTTCGCCACGCGACGGCCACATCGTCGGCCAGCAGCTCGGCGGCGGCCTCCGGGTCGTGCATCTCGGCCAGCAGGAGCAGCAGCAGCGACTCCCGAGTGGACGTGGCGCTTGGGTTGGCTGCCAAGGCCTTGCGGCCGGCTTCGATGCGGCGGGTGACGCCGTCGAAGTGCGCCGCACGCAGTCGCTTGAAGGCGACCATCTCCCTGCGGGGCAGCTTCAGGCCGTGGGCGATCGGGTACGCCCGCCGGTACATCTCGGCCGCGCCCTTCCATCGCCCCCCCTCCTCGGCCGTGTCGGCCGCGTCGAGATAGGCCTCGAGCAGCAGTCGCCCGGTGGCCGCCTTCTCGGCCGCGGATGCGTAGCGGTACCGGAGCTTGGCCATCTCCAGCCGCTTGGCCTGCCACTCTCCTCGCCGGTCGGGCGCCTTCTGCTCAAGCAGGCTCAGCGCTTCGGAGGCCGCCTTGGCCGCCTCCGGCGCGCGGATGCCCTTCAGGCCGTATCCCACCGCCTGCTCCAGCAGCGCAACCGCGACGGCGGGCTCATCGCCCACGAGCTTCGCGCCGTTCAACAGTCGCGCGGCTCGTTCCGCATCGGTCTTCGCGCCGCGGATGGCCTCTTCCAGGGGCGCCTTGGCGGCCGCCGGGACCTCCGCCGGCGCCGGCGCAGAAAACGCCGCCATTGCCACCACGCACACGATTTCGCTTCTCATGTCACGCTCCCGTTCGTCGCCGCGCTCGGGACCACTGACGCTGCAATCGGAACAACGGCGCGGCTCCAGGCCCGCCCGCACGTTGCCTGCCACTGCGTCTTCCGTGAGGTCCGCTTGCTCGGGATCGAGGCACGAGCCGCGCGCGCACATCAGGAAGGCCCACCTCCGCGATCCTATCGGGACTACGCACTCCGACGGCTCGTGGTTACACCGATACGGGATTCCCGGGACGAACTCCGGCTCACCGCACCCGCGGAGCCGCCACCTGCCGACGGCGACGTCCCATGCCATGAGAGGCGGGGCGGTTTGCTCAAGAACTGCTACCGCGACGTGGCCTGAAGTCGGCCCTCTTCGCTGCACCCCCATCGCGCTGAGCCCGACCTCCGGGGTCCGAACCCGGAGGTGGCGGCGGTCTGCGCGGATCGGCAACGGACGCCTCTGCACGGGCCGTTCCGGGCGAGATCGTGGCCCGGAGACGGCCGGACTATCTCGCCATCGAACAGAAAACGTGCTTGGCGACCTCGCGATCGAGGGCGGGCCCCCGCGGCAGGCTCCTGCGGCGCGTCGGAGAGGTGCCGGACCGCCGTTGTGGACGGCAGGTCCGAGGCGGTCAGGGCCTGGGCTTCTGCCGTTCCAGCGCCCAGAGCCAGCCCTTCAGCACGACGTACGCCACGCCGTTGGCGGCCACGGGGGACGCCTCGCTGCCGACACGCGGTTCGCTGTGGAGCACCTTCTTCTTCCGCCCCGCCGCCAGGATCCAGAACGACCGCCGCGTGTTGTAGTAGACCTTCCCGTCGGCGACGAGCGGGCCGCCCCAGCCTTCGTGGCGGGTCGCGTGCGTCCAGTAGCACGTGCCCGTGTCGGCGTCGAGGCAGTGGAGCGTGCCGGTCACGTCCGGCGCGTAGATGAGCCCGTCGGCGATGGCGACTGTCGAGATGCTCCGCTGGATCTTGTCGTACGTCCAGATCGCGCCCGTCTTGGAGATGTCGCCCGTCTTCGTCGCGTCGATGCAATGCAGCAGACCGATGCCGTTGCCGTGGGCCGGGTCCTGCCCGATGGACACGTACACGCGGTTCTTGTGGAAGACCGGCGTGGCGATGATCTGGCTGGGGCCCAGGAACTTGCCGTCGTTCTTGTTCCCGCGATCCTTGTACTTGCGGAGCTTCCGCCTGTCGCCGGAGTAGTAGTCGATCACCTTCCCGTCCCGCATCCGGTAGCGCGGCGGGTTGCAGTCGTACTTCCATACGAGCTTCAGGTGCGTCTGCTTGTCCGGCACGGATTCGGGGGCCTCGAAGGCGTACAGGAAGCCGTCGGCCGCGCCGAAGAAGATCAGCGTCTTGCCGTTCACCTCGCCCTTGTTCGGCGAGCACCACAGCCCGTGCCACAGCCGGTGGCCGATCTTCTCGTTGTCCGTCGCCACCAGCCGCCCGGTGTGGCGGTCCAGGGCGATCAGGCTGGGCGCGTCGGGATGGGGCACGTGGACGTGCGAGTTGTCCACCGAATTGGACGTCGTGGCGTACAGCAGGTCGCCGTGGACCAGCGGCGACGAGCCGATGGCGTCGTGCGGCACGATCCCCACGCCGTGGTCCTTCTCCCACAGGCTCCGCCGCCAGAGGATGTCCGCGTCGCCGGCGGTCAGTTCGATCGGCTTCTTCCGCGGCCCGGCCATGTACTTCGCCTCGTCCTGGAACGACCCGCCGTTGCCGTTGGCCAGGCCGCGCACGTCCAGGCACAGCACGTCGCCGGTGTTGGTGATGATGTAGACCTTCTCGCCCGCCACGGCCGGCGAGGCGATCACACCGAAGTTGTAGTTGATGATGTTGGTCTTGAAGGGCAGGTCGCGCTGCTCGGGATGGGGGACGACGAGCTGCCAGAGGAGCCGGCCGGTCTTCTCGTCGCGGCACTGGAGGACGCCGCCCTTCCTCAGGTTGAAGCGCTTGTCGCCCCGCGGCAGGGCGCCGTTGTTGGCGCCGACGAACAGCCGCCCGTCGGCGATCGTCGGGTTGCCGTAGACGATCGACGACAGCCGCACCGCCCAGCGGACGTTCCTGGCGTCCGTCAGATCGGCCTTGCCGGAAGACGACGACGTGCTTCCGCGGACGAACGTCGTCGGCAGCGACGTTTCCCGAGCGAAGTTGCGCCCGTCCGGCCCGCACCACCGCGGCCAGTCCTCGGCCGCTGCCGTCCCGGCCAGCGCCACGGCCAGCACGACCACGACCCGTCCCGTCAATGCACGCATACGTCTCATGGTTGCGTTCCTTTCCCGTCCCGCCCCGACAGCGGACACCGCGCCGCTTCGCCCGCCGGCGCCATGGTATACAACACGCCCACGTCCGCAGACGGGCCGATCCGATGCAGGCGCATTCCGGAAGCCGGGGCAACTCACGTGGAGGGGGGCCGCCCGTCGCGTCGCCACGGCGAATGGCCGCTGTGCCGGTCCGTATGGCCGGTTGGCCGGGCGAGGAGATATCGGCAGGGCCGCCTCGTCGGCCCCCCCGGCGAGCTCGCTCGCCCGGCGGCCCTGCCGCTAGAGTGTCCGCAGCACGCCGATGACCACGCCCTGGATGTCCACGTTCCGGGCGTAGATGGGCTGGAAGTCGGGGTTGGCCGGCTGGAGGCGGACGCGGTTCTTCTCCTTGTAGAACCTCTTGAGCGTCGCCTCGCCGTCCTCCAGCAGCGCCACGACGGTCTCGCCGTTTCGGGCGGTGTTGCGCTTCTCGCAGATCACGTAGTCGCCGTCGCGAATGTGCTCGTCGACCATGCTCTGGCCCGCGACGCGCAGGGCGAACGTCCCGCCGGGGCGGTCGAAGACCTCCTCCAGGTCGAGCGACTGGGTGTCCTCGACGGCCTCGATGGGCTCGCCGGCGGCGATGCGCCCCACCATGGGCAGCCGCGTCGGGCGGTCCTCGGGGAACTCGATATCAGGGTCCAGTTGCAAAGAGCGAGCCTTGTGCTTGCCGCCGCGATGCAGCGCCCCTTTTCTTTCGAGAGCTTCGACGTGCTCGAAGACGGTGACCTTGGTGAGGTGGAGATGGTCGCCGATCTCCTGTAGCGTCGGGGAATAGCCCCGGCGACTGCGGTAGGCGCGAATGAACCGCAGGATGTCCAGTTGCCTCGGCGTGACGTTCACCATGTTCGATCTCCTCTCCGGCGTCCGGCGCCGTCAGGGCGTAACCCCGCCCGGCCGCGATCCGCGTGCCGCGTCGGCTGGCCATGGCCACATCGGCCACGTCGGCCGATGACTCCGCCAGGACCGCCTCGCCGGCCGCTGCCGCGCCGTCGGCCCGCGCGCCCGGCTCGGCGCCGAGCGGCTCGGGCGCCTCGGTCCGCCCGACGCGGCCGAGGGCCGCTCGCAGGAAGGCCATCGCCTCCCGAAGCCGCGCGACCAGGGGCCGGGGCCTCGGCCTCGGCCTCGGCGGGGCGGCCTGCGGCGGGCGAATGCCGCCGGGGCCGAGGCTGACCAGCGGAATCTCCCGCGCGTCCCGCCGCGCCGGCTTCGCCTCGGGCCGCTCCTGCGCCAGGGGCGGACACGACCGGGGCCAGGTGCTCACGAACTCTCCGCCGGGGCCGAACTGGCACAACGGCACGTCCATCATGATCCGACCGCCTTTCCTGCCCAGGCTGCCGGATCGCCCGGAAGCCCGACCCCGCCACCCGCCGGTGACGGAATCGACCGCTTCCTCGGCCGCGACAGCCAGCTCGTTCCCAGCGTTGACTCCAGCGACCGGCTGTTTCTCGTGTTTTTGGTCTCTGTTCGCATGAATTCTAGTCTAACATCGGCCTAACGTCAAGCCGAACATGAACCTTTTTTGGGGCGAGTCCCGCGTGCCGGGCGGGCTGCCGAGGCAGGCCACGAGGCCGTCCTGGGTCGGCGGGATGCAACATCTTGGGTGTCTCCCGGAGCCGGGCACCATAGATGGCCTTGCCTGTATCGACTGGGCGGAGGCGATCTCTTGACCGAATCTCCCGGCGGTGCGGGCCGCGCGAGTTACCGCTCGGCGGGCGGCGGATCGCCCCGGCAGGCAGGTTGCTTTGGCCGAAAGGGTTGAGCCTCTCGCGACGGGGCCGGCGCCGGGCCGCGGGCGCGCAGGAATTCCCGCGGCCGACGGGAAAGGGGGAGCGGCATGGCGCACGGGGGTGTGCGCCATGCCGCCGACTGCGTCACGTTCCGTCCAAGTTGGCTTCCGGGGGGGGTAGGGTTGGACGGAACTTTCCAAGGTCCTCAGGGCATGGGTAAAGGGCTATGGAGTATCGGGCCCGTCTCCTTTCAGGTCGTCAAGGTCGCGTCGGTGTCGGCTCTCGAGCATCTGTCTCAGGTAGCGGTTCTCCCTCCGCGTGGCTTCCAGGTCGAACAGCAGGTACTTGACCTGAAGCCGCAGGTGGTCCAGCGCGGTCTGCAGGGAGTCCTGCCGGCGGGCCCCCTCGGCGTGGTACGTGCCGATCTGGGTGCCCGGTGCCGGCTGACCCGCAAAGGGGGAAGCCGTGATCGTCCGGATCAGGTCGTCCAGTTTCCTTTTCAAGGCCGCCTCGCTCATGGCAGCGTGCTCCACACGTCTGCACCGCGGGCCGGCGGCGGAACACCCATTCCGCTGCAACCCATCGGTGGACACGGGGCTCTCCGCCCCGGACACCCACTCCAGTCAGCAACGCCCATGCCACGCGGCCGATCCGCCTCGCCCCGACACGCATTGCGTGTAAATTCTTGGACAAAAACAGCCTACATCGACAGGTGCCCGCGCGATAGTCCGGGGAGGCTGTGCGGTCTGTAGCGGGGCGTTTTCGCAAAGCAACACCCGCGCCAGGCAAGAGATGCCGATCGGGCCTGCCCTACTTCCCCGACGGCGCGTTTCCCGGACACACCGTATGTTTACCAGAAACAACGATGTCTCCGATTCTAGACATGGGGTGCCGGTCTCTGCGACGGAGGCACCGCCGGCGCTCGTCAGCGGGGGATCGGCTCGCCCGTTGGCAGGGGGCGAAGCGCCGCCGTTCCGGTGGGTCCCCTCGGCCGCGCCGAGGGCGTGCCGGCGCCGGCCGGCAGGCCGTCGCGGCTACGTTCCGGTCGGATGCTTCTCGAGGAACTCGGCGTGGTGGGCTCGGCCGGTCTCGCGGAGGCGCTGGCAGTAGCTCTCCAGGCGGTCGCGGGTGTGGAACGGGCCGCCCTCGCGCAAGACCGTCCACAGGGGGTCCTCGCGGAAGTCGCTGGTGGCCATCATCTCGGCGGTCCACTGCTCGAGCAGCGCCTGGCCGTGGTCGGCCAGGGCGGGCTGGGCTTCGGCGAGGTCGTTCAGCTCGTGGGGGTCCTCGGTCACCTCAAAGAGCATGCGGGGGCGCAGGTTCTTCAGCCCCGTGTGGTACGCGCGGAGGAGCATGTAGTCGCCCCATCGCACGGAGCGCATGCAGGACCAGCAGTTCTGGCTGGCCACCACGTAGTCGCGCCCCCGGCTCTCGCCCGCGCGGAAGGCGTCGGCGAAGCCGCGCCCGTCCCAGTAGTCGGGCACCTCGCCGCCGGCCAGCTCGACGAACGTCGCGGCGACGTCCGTCTGGTAGTGCAGGGCGGTGTCGACGCGTCCGGCCTGGCTGACGCCGGGCCAGCGGACGATCATCGGCACGCGGCTGGTGACGTGGTCGGCGACGCTGTGGTCGCCGATGACGCCCAGCTCGCCGAGGTTCTCGCCGTGGTCGCTGGTGATGATGACGACGGTGTCGTCGAGCACGCCCTTGTCGGCCAGCGCCTCGAGCACGCGCCCGCACCACTGGTCGGCGTAGCGGATGCCGCAGTCGTAGCCGTCGATCCACGTCTTGTAGTCGTCCATGGACGTGACCTGGTCGGGCTGGCGCGCCGAGTGGACGGGCCGCCCGTAGCCGCCGCACGGCTCCTGCGGGGTGCCCGGGCCGAAGCTGTTCCACTGCTGCCGGCGCAGCTCCTCGGTGTACCAGGTCTCGATCGGCTCGTCGGCGAAGGGGTTGCCGAACTCGGCTGGCGCGCGGTAGGTCGTGTGGGGGTCCCAGCAGTTGATGTGCAGCAGCCAGTCGTCCCTCTCGGCGTTGCGCCGGATCCAGTCGAGGGCGTGGGGGAAGACCTCCTCGGCGCTCTCGCTGCCGCCCTTGCCGGTGTTGACCATCTCGCGCCAGCCGTCGCAGAACCACCACGCCGAGTGCCGCTCGGCGAAGGGGCTGACGGAGACGGGGTAGAGCCCCTGCCGGCGCAGCAGCCAGATGAGGCCGCTGCGCTGCTGCATCCACCGGAAGCCGCGCTCGCGCCCGATGGGCCTGAGGTCCGCGGCGAGCCCGCCGTGGTTGACCACGCCGGTGTGGATGCCGAAGCGCCCCATGAACATGCTGGCCCGGCTGGGCAGGCAGGGGGCGTCGGAGACGTAGCACTGGTCCAGGCGGACGCCCTCGGCGGCGATGCGGTCGATGTTCGGCGACGTGTCGCGAAGGTAGCCGTAGCAGCCCAGGTGGTCGGCCCGAAGCGTGTCAATGTCCAGGTACAGGATTCGCATCGATTCGGCTCCTCAGATCGGTTCGGCCGGGACAGGGCGACAGGATAGCGTCCGCCGCGGCGTCCCGCAACCGGGGGCGATTTGGGTTTGACCGCCCTGCCGCCGGGCGCCAGAATGATGGACGGCGACGCGGCGGGGCAGGCAGTGGCGGGCTTTGCCCGCGAGCAAACGGAGGAGGCACAGGCGATGGAGAAACGGCTGTTCACGATCGACCAGGTTGCCGATCTGCTCGGGGCCGACGCGGGCGAAGTCCGGCAGTGGATCCGCCAGGGATGGCTGCCCGCGCAGCAGCTTACCGACGGCTCGAGGCGCATCTCCGAGCTGGGGCTGGTGGAGTTCCTCAAGGGGCGCGGCATCGACCTCGAGGAGTTGATGGGCTCGGCGGGGCAGGGCGAAGGCAGCCGGGACGCGCAGGGCGCCGAGCCGGCCGCCGCGCCGACCGAGGAGCCCGTGCCGGTCGGCGACGACGAGGCTGCCGATCGCGCGGCCCGCGAGATGCTGACCGAGCCGCCCGCGGACGAGGAAGCGCCCGACGAGGAGGCTGCCGTCGACGAGGAAGTCGAGGCGGAGGAAACCGCCGCCGAGGAAGCCGCCGTCGACGAGGAAGCCGCCGTCGACGAGGAAGCCCCGGCCGAGGAAACCGGCGCGGAGGAAGTTGCGGCCGAGGAAGCCCCGGCCGAGGAAGCCCCCGCCGAGGAAGCCGCGGCGGAGGAAGTTGCGGGCGAGGAAGTCGCGGGCGAGGAAGTCGCCGCGGCGGAGGCCCCGGCCGACGCGGCCGCGCAGGTCGCCCAGGCCGTCCTGCGGGACGCCGTCGAGCTCGGCGCCAGCCGCGTCCACCTCGAGCCTCGGGCCGACGGCTTGGCCCTGCGCCTGCGGATCGGCGGGCTCCTGCGGGACAAGCCGAACTTCCGTCTCCGCCTTCCGGAGGGGCTCGCGCCCCGCCTGGTGCGTCACCTGCTGGCGCGGGCGGGCCTGGGCGAGGCCGACGCCGCTCGCCCGCAGGCCGGGCGGTTCTCCCTCCCCGTCGAGGGGCGAACGGTGGGGTTCGACCTGTCGGCCTTCCCGACGACGACGGGCCCGCGGCTGGTCCTGGCCGTGCGCGACGCCGACGTCCCGCCGCCGGACCTGGGGCAGTTGGCCCTGGCGCCGGAGGCCCGGGAGCGCCTGGAGCGCGGGCTCGGCGCGCCCGGCGGCGCGCTGGTCGTCGCGGCGGCGCTGCCTCGTGCGGGGATGGCCGAGGCCCTGGGCGCCCTGGCGGGGGGCCTGTCGGCCTCGGGGCGGGCCGTCCTGGCCGTCCAGGCGCCCGGCGCCGAGGCGCTGGCCGGCTCCTGCCGGTCGCAGACCGACCCGCTGGCGGGGTACAGCTTCGCCCAGGCGGCGCGCGGCCTGGCGGGCCAGGACGCCGACGCGATCGTCCTTGGGCAGCTTCGCGGGCCCACGACGGCGACGGCGGCCGTCGAGGCGGCGCTGGCGGGCAGCACGGTCGTGGTCGGCCTGCGCGCGGCGGGCGCGGCCGAGGCCCTGGCGGACCTCGCGGCGATGGCCCTCGAGCCCTGGGCGCTCGCTTCGGCGCTGAAGGCCGTCGTCGTCTGCCGCACCGTGCGGCGGCTGTGCGATCACTGCAAGCGCGCCGGCGAGACGCCCGACGAGCTCCCGCCGGCACTTCCCCTGCGCCGCGAGCAGCTCGGCCCGACGCTCTACCAGCCGGTGGGCTGCGAGCGCTGCGGCCAGATGGGCTACGTCGGCACGGTCCCCCTGGCGGCGCTGGTCGTGCCCGGCGCGGCCGTGCTCGATCTGGTCCGCCGGCGCGCCGACGTCGCCGCCTTCGCGGCCGCGCTGCGGGACGCCGGCGCGGTGTCCCTCGCCGAGCCGGCCGCCGAGAAGCTCCGCGCCGGGCAGACCTCGCTCGAGGAGGTCGCGCGCGCCCTGTGAGGCGGGCGCCGCGACGTGCCCGGCGGCCCGGAGCAACCGGGAAGAAGAAAGGCAAGAGGCATGACCTACGGTCAGGAAGTTGCGATCGTCTGCGCGGTGCTCGTTCTGGGTGCGGTGACGGCAGCGCCCGCCCTCGCGGGGCGCGAGGAGCTGAAGCTGTGGTACGGCAAGCCGGCGGCGAACTGGAACGCCGCGCTGCCGCTGGGCAACGGGCGGATCGGGGCGATGGTGCCGGGCGGCGTCGCCGCCGAGCGCATCTACCTGAACGAGGACACGCTCGTCGCCGACGAGCCGGGGCGGCGCGACCTGCCCGTGAAGGTCACGCCCGAGGCCCTCGCGCACGTCCGCGGGCTCTTCCGGCAGAAGCGCTGGGCCGAGGCCGACGACTACATCACGCGGAACTGGCTCGGGCGGGCCTGGCCGTGCTACCAGCCGCTGGGAACGCTGGAGCTCGACTTCGAGGGGGGCACCCGGACGGCCGAATACCGCCGCGAGCTGGACCTCGACCAAGCCGTCTGCCGCGTGCGCTACCGCCTCGGCGGCGTGACGTACCGGCGGGCGTACTTCGTCAGCCACCCGGCGCAGGTGCTGGTGATTCGCCTGACGGCCGACAAGCCCGCCGCCCACACGCTGACGGTGGGCCTGAGCAGCCCGCACCCCACCGCGAGCACGAAGGCCGCCGGCGAGAGGCTCATCCTTCGCGGCCAGGCGCCCGGCTTCGCCCTGCGCCGCTCGCTGAAGTGGGTCGAGCAGAAGAAGGACCAGTGGAAGTACCCGGAGATCTTCGAGGCCGACGGCACGCGCAAGGGCCACGCCGCCCAGGTCCTCTACGGCGAGAAGGTCGGCGGGCGCGGGATGCTCTTCGAGGCCCGCCTCGCCGCACGCGTCACCGGCGGGTCGGTTCGCGCCGCCGAGGGCAAGCTGCGGATCGACCGGGCCGACGAGGTCCTGCTGCTCCTCTCGGCCGACACGAGCTTCCACGGCTTCGACAAGAGCCCCAGCCGCGAGGGCGTCGATCCGTCCGTCCAGTCCCGCCGGGACGTCGAGGCGGCCTCGGCGCGCCCGTTCGACCGGCTGCTCGCCGAGCACGTTCGCGACCACCGGGCGCTGTTCGGGCGCGTGTCCATCCGCCTGGGCACCGCCGGCGAGCAGTCCCGCCTGCCGACGGACGAGCGGATTGCCCGGTTCGCCAACGACCGCGACCCCGCGCTGGCCGCCCTGTTCCTCCAGTACGGGCGCTACCTGCTGATCGCCAGCTCGCGCCCGGGCACGCAGCCGGCCAACCTGCAGGGCATCTGGAGCCGCCGGATCATCCCGCCCTGGGCCTGCCAGTACACCACGAACATCAACGCGGAGATGAACTACTGGCCGGCGACGTCGCTGAACCTGCTCGAATGCCACGAGCCGCTGATTCGGTTCACACGTCAGTTGGAGGTGAACGGCCGAAGGGTCGCGCGGGACATGTTCGGCCGCCGGGGCTGGACGGCCAACCACGACACGACCATCTGGTGCGGCGCCCAGCCGGTGGACAACCAGGCGCGGTTCTCGTTCTGGCCGCTGGCGAGCGGCTGGCTGTGCCAGCACCTCTACCGGCAGTACGAGCACACGGGCGACCGGGCGTACCTGGCGAGGATCTTCCCGACGATGAGGGGCGCGGCGGTGTTCTACCTCGACTGGCTGGTGCGGGACGAGGACGGGCACTGGCTGACGCCCAGCGGGACCTCGCCGGAGAACGCCTTCGTCTACACCGACGCCGACGGCAAGAAGCAGCGCGCGACCCAGTCGCCCGGGCCGACGATGGACATGGCCATCATCCGCGAGCTGTTCGCGCACTGCATCGAGGCCTCCCAGCGGCTCGACACGGACGCCGAGCTGCGCCGGGAGCTGGCGGCGAAGCTGCCGCGGCTGCTGCCGTACCGCGTCGGGCGCCACGGCCAGCTCCAGGAATGGTCGCTCGACTTCGACGAGCAGGAGCCGCACCATCGCCACATCTCGCACCTGTACGGCCTGTTCCCGGGCGACCAGATCACCCCCGCGACGCCGAAGCTCTTCGAGGCGTGCAAGGTCAGCCTGGAGCGGCGCGGCGACGGGGGCACGGGCTGGGCCCGCGCGTGGAAGATCAACTGCTGGGCGCGGCTGCGGGACGGCGACCGGGCCTACGCGCTGCTGCGCAACCTGCTGGTCCTGGACGGCTCGGCCAGGCCCGGCGGCGGGCGCTACCGCGGCGGCGTCTACCCCAACCTGCTGGACTCCTGCCCGCCGTTCCAGATCGACGGCAACTTCGGCGGCGCCAACGGCATCGCCCAGATGCTGCTCCAGTCGTACGAGCGCGACGCCGAGGGTCGCCGGGTGCTGCACCTCCTGCCCGCGCTGCCCGGCGTCTGGCCCGACGGCGAGGTTCGCGGCCTGCGCGCCCGCGGCGGCTTCGAGGTGGACATCCGCTGGGCCGGCGGGAAGCTCGCGGGCGCTCGGATCAAGTCGCTGCTCGGCCGGGCCGCGCGCGTCCGCGTCGCCGGCGACGAGAAGCTCCGCACCCTCCGCGCCGAGAAGGGCAAGACGGTTGACATCCAGCCGTGAGGCCGCCGGGGCGGCCCGTACGCAATCCATAGGAGAGACTTCATGTGTCGACCGGTACTCAGACGGGTCGCGGGCGGACTCGCAGGTTTGCTGCTCGTCTGCACCGCGGCGGCCGAAGGGCCGTACGTGCCCACGTGGGAGTCGCTCAAGAAGCACCGGGACCCCGAGTGGTTCCGGGACGCCAAGTTCGGCATCTACACCCACTGGGGCCCGATCTCGCTGGCCAACGCCCGCTCCCCGCGCGCCAGCGGCTGGTACGCCCGGAGCCTGTACATGCCGAAGCGCTGGGAGTTCGCCTATCATCGGCAGCACTTCGGCGACCAGAAGACCGTCGGCTACAAGGACGTCATCGCGCGGTTCAAGGCCCCGAAGTTCGACGCCGACGAGTGGGCGGAGCTGTTCGCGCGGGCGGGGGCGCGCTTCGCCGGGCCGGTCGCCATCCACCACGAAAACTACGCCCTCTGGGACAGCAAGCTCACCGAGTGGGATTCTGTGGACGTCGGCCCGAAGCGCGACATCACGGGCGAGCTGGCCCGCGCCGTCCGCAAGCGCGGCATGAAGTTCATCGCCACGTTCCACCACGGCTTCACGTGGAAGTACTTCGAGCCGGCCTACGCCTACGACGCCGCCGACCCGAACTACGCGGGCCTCTACTGCCGGCCGCACAAGCCCGGCACGCCCCCGACCGGCGAGTTCCTCGACGCGTGGCTCGGGAAGGTCAACGAGGTCGTCGAGAAGTACGAGCCGGAGCTGATCTGGTTTGACTTCGGGCTCGGCAGCGTCGTCACGCCGGAGTACCAGCAGCGGATGTTCGCCGACTACTACAACTGGGCGGCGCGGAAGAACAAGGCCGTCGGCGTGGCCCACAAGCACCGCAACATCCACCGGCACACGGGCATCCTGGACTTCGAGCGGGGCCGCGAGGACCGCCTCACCGAGTACGTCTGGCTGACGGACACGGCCATCGGGCCCTGGTACCACTACAAGGACCCCAAGTACAAGACCGTCGGGCAGATCGTGGACGTCCTGGTGGACATCGTTTCGAAGAACGGCTGCATGCTGCTCAACGTCGGGCCCGACGGGCAGGGCGCCATCGACCCGGAGGCCACCAGGCTGCTGGTCGGCATCGGCGAGTGGCTGAAGGTCAACGGCGAGGCGATTTACGCGACCCGCCCGTGGCGGATCTTCGGGGAAGGTCCCAGCCGCCAGGGCAAGGGGGGCGGCTTCAGCGAGAAGGCCGACAGGCCCTTCACCAGCCAGGACGTCCGCTTCACGCGGTCCAAGGACGGCCGCACGCTCTACGCCATCGTGCTCGGCTGGCCGGACGGGCCGCTGACGATCCGGTCCATGCGGATCGACCGCGCCGCCCCCGACGCGCGCGTCCACCTGCTGGGGCGCGACGCGAAGGTCCGCCACCGGATCGACAACCGCAAACAGCTCGTCATCGCCGTGCCCGACCTGAAGCCGCCGCAGCGACCGTGCGAGCACGCCTTCGCCTTCCGGCTGACCGGGTTCGACGTCGCCTTGAGCGCCGACGCCCGCTTCCGCATGCCCGGCGCGGTCCACGTCCCGCCGGAGAAGGTCACGCTGGAGGGCACGAAGGTGCGCCTGCAGGACAAGGGAGGCCGGCCCAACATCGGCGCGTGGGACGATCCCGCGGAACGCTGCCACTGGCTCGTGCCCATTGCGAAGGCCGGCACGTACGTCATGCGCGGCGAGTTCTCCTCGGCGTATGCTGCCAGCCGCCTGACGGCCTCGCTGGCCGGGCAGTCGCACACCTCGGCGGTGCCCCGGACGCGAGGCTGGTTCCAGCCGGTGTTCGTGGAGCTCGGGCGGTTCCGGTTCGACCAGCCCGGCGTCTACCACCTGGTCCTCGAGCCGGCCGACGCCCGGACCTGGAAGGCCGTCAACGTGTGGCAGATCCAATTGACCCCCGGCGAGGCCGCCGGAAAGGAGCGCCGGAACATGAAACGATACGGAATGGTCATCGGGCTGGATGCCAAGAAGCTCGACGAGTACAAGCGGCTGCACGCGGCGGTCTGGCCGGACGTGCTGAAGAAGATCGCCGAGTGCAACATCCGCAACTACTCGATCTACCTGCGGAAGCTGCCGGACGGGAAGCACTACCTGTTCAGCTACTTCGAGTACGTCGGCGAGGACTTCGAGGCCGACATGGCGGCGATGGCGGCCGATGAGACCACGCAGAAATGGTGGAAGCACTGCATGCCTTGCCAGACTCCCTTGCCCGACCGGGCCGAAGGCGAGTGGTGGGCCGGCATGGAGGAAGTGTTCCATTGCGATTGACGCCGCGCGAGCGCGTGCTGACGGCCTTCGATCACCGTGAGCCGGACCGCGTGCCGACGTGGTGCGGCGCGTCGCCGGAGTTCTGGGAGCGTGCGAAGCGCGAACTGGGCATCGCGGACGACGAGGGCCTCCGCGTGCGCCTGGGGGACGATTTCCGCCGCGTCTTCGCCGCCTACGCGGGCCCGCCGTACACGCTCTCGCCGGGCGCGACGATGCGCACGCCGTTCGGCGTCGAGCGGGAGGGCATCGGCTACGGCCAGCCGACCGGCCATCCCCTCGCCGGCGCGACGGTGGCGCAGGTGCACGAGTTCGCCTGGCCGGACCCCGCGTGGATGGACGTCTCCCGCATCCGCGCCGAGGCCGAGTCCTACGCTGGCCGGTACGCCGTCCTCGGCGGCGACTGGTCGCCCTTCTGGCACGACGCGATCGACCTGCTCGGCATGGAGGAGCTGTACCTGAAGATGTACGACGAGCCCGAGCTGGTCGACGCGGTGATGCGGCACGTGGTGGACTACTACGCCGCGGTGAGCGAGCGGACCTTCGACGCCGCCGCCGACGCCATCGACGTCTTCTTCATCGGCAACGACTTCGGCGGGCAGACGGGCCCGCTGCTGAGCCCCGAGCTGTTCGACCGATTCGTCCTGCCGCACCTGGCGCGGCTGGCCGACCTCGGCCACGCCTTCGGGCTGAAGGTGATGCTCCACTGCTGCGGGGGCTTCGCGCCGCTGATCCCGTCCATGATCGCCGCGGGGCTCGACGGCCTGCACGCGATCCAGCCGAGCTGCGCGGGGATGGACCTGCGGGCCCTCAAGGCCGAGTTCGGCGATCGCGTCCTGTTCAACGGCTGCATCGACTCCCACCACGTGCTCATCGAGGGCACGCCGGAGACGGTGCGCCGGCGGACCCGCGAGGTCCTGGAGATCATGAAGCCGGGCGGGGGCTTCGCCGCCGGCGCCAGCCACGACTGGATCCTGCCGGAGACGCCCGTGGAGAACGTCGTCGCCATGTTCGATGCGATCGTCGAATACGGCGCGTATTGACGCCGCCGCACGCTCGATCGCCTCGTGCCCGACCCATCCAACGAGGTGAACCATGGGACACGCATCGCTCGTCACCTTCGCAGTCGCCCTGGCCCTTCCCGCCGGACAGCTCGCCGCCCGGGAGACACCGAAGGACCCCGCAGATCCACTGAAGGCCGCCCCGGGAGTCGTCGAGGCGTGGCAGGACATGCGGTTCGGGATGTTCCTCTGCTGGGGTCCGGTCTCGCTGACGGGAAAGGAGATCGGCTGGTCCCGGGGCGCCCCTGCGTGGGGACGGCGTCAAGGCGTGCGGGGCGGGCGAGGACCCACGCCGGCGGCGGTCTACGACGCGCTCCATGAACGATGGAAACCCGGGCACTTCGACGCCGAGCAATGGGTCCGGGCCGCCAGGGACGCCGGCATGAAGTACAT
>CAZXOC010000109.1:20756-21933 GCA_964642165.1 uncultured Planctomycetaceae bacterium
GGCTCTGGCGGGCGAAAGACCTGTTGCGCATGGCCCGGTCCATCCAGCCGCACCTGATCATCAACAACCGCTGCGGCCTGCCCGGCGACTACGACACGCCGGAGCAGCACGTGGGCACGTTCCGGATCGACCGCCCGTGGGAGAGCTGCATCACGCTGGGCACGCAGTGGTCGTGGAAGCCGAACGACCGGATCAAGCCGTACGAGGAAGCGATCCGGATGCTGGTGGCCTGCGCGACGGGAGGCGGCAACCTGGCCCTGAACACGAACCCCATGCCCGACGGCCGCCTGGAACCGCGGCAGGTGGAGCGCTTCAAGAAGATCGGTTCGTGGATGAGAGCATACGGCGAATCGATCTACGGCACGCGCGCGGGGCCTTTCGTCGCGCCCGATCGCGGCGTCCGGAGGTTCGGCTCGGCCCGCAACAGCTTCCGCCTGCCGGGCGGGCGATGGTGGGGCGGCTCGACGCGCCGCGGCAAGGTCGTGTACCTGCACGTCCTCCGCTGGCCGAGGGACACCGTCGCCCTGCCGGATATCGGGCGCAAGGTCGTCGCTCACCGCGTGTTGACCGGCGGCCGGGCCACCGTCACGCGGACGGCCGACGGCATGGAGGTGACCGTCCCCAAGGCCCGGCGCGACGCGCTGGATACGATCATTCGACTCGAGTTCGATGCCTCCGTTGACGACGTCAAGCCGGTGGTCGGTGGGAAGCCTTCGCTGGCCCAAGGCGGCAAAGCCGATGCTTCGGGCATCTGGCCGGAGCCGCGGCTCGGCGCGGAGCTGGCATTCGACGGCAATCCCGACACGCGTTGGGGCGGCGAACCGAACAGCAAGGCCGGCTGGCTCAGCGTGGATCTGGGCGAGGACAAGGCCTTCGATCGCCTGTCGGTCAGCGAGGCCTTCGGCCGCACGCGCAGGTTCGAATTGCAGGTCAAGTCCGGCGATACGTGGAAGACGGTCTACCGCGGCACCCGACTTGGGCCGGCATTCACCGCGACCGTTCCCACCACGACGGCGCGCCACGTTCGCCTGCTCATCGTCGAAGCCACGGACGTGCCGACGATCTGGGAGGTCCAGCTATTCAAGGACTGATGCCCTTCGCGGGACGGTCGTGAAACGACACCTAATACGTGCCGCCGCTCTCCGCGGCCTTGACGCAGACCAACGCAGGGCGGAGG
>CAZXOC010000110.1:0-21909 GCA_964642165.1 uncultured Planctomycetaceae bacterium
GCCGAAAGGGTCGAAAAGTGTCGCGCAACGGCGCGTTCGTTGGGGGCGAGGGGCGGGTCAGGCCATCACCAGGACGCCGCTGCCGTCGAGGCGGTCGGCCTTGAGGTCCGCCAGGGCACGGTTGGCGTCGGCGAGGGGGTAGGTGCTCGTGTGGGGGCGGATGGGGATCTCGGCGGCGACGGCGAGGAGCTCGCGGCCGTCCTCGCGGGTGTTGGCGGTGACGGACTGGATGTCCCGCTCGTAGAAGAGGTGCCGCTCGTAGTCCATCCGGGGGATGGGCGTCATGTAGATGCCGGCGAGGCTGAGCGTGCCGCCCTTCTCGAGGTGCTCCAGGGCCGGGGGGACCAGCTCGCCGGCGGGGGCGAAGATGATCGCGCTGTCGACCTTGACGGGCATGTCGTCGGCCTTCTCGCCGACCCAGGCGGCGCCCATCTCGCGGGCGAGCCGGCGGTGGGACTCGCCCCGCGTCACGACGTAGACCTCGGCGCCGCGGTGCAGGGCGATCTGGGCGATCACGTGGGCGCTGGAGCCGAAGCCGTAGATGGCGAGGCGGCCGCCGTCGGGCAGCTCGGCGCGCTTCAGCGACCGGTAGCCGACGATGCCCGCGCACAGCAGCGGGGCGGCGGCGACGTCGCCGAAGGCGTCGGGGATCTCGTAGACGAACGCCTCCGGCGCGACGGCGCAGTCGGCGTAGCCGCCGTCGGCGTGGTAGCCGGTGAACTGCTGGCCCTCGCAGAGGTTCTCGCGCCCGGCGACGCAGAACCGGCACGCCCCGCAGGTGTGCCGCAGCCACGCCACGCCGACGCGCCGCCCCACCTCCAGGCGCGTGCAGCCCTCGCCGAGGCGGTCCACCACGCCGACGATCTGGTGGCCGGGGACGATCGGCATCTTCCGCCGAGGCAGCTCGCCCTCGATGACGTGCAGGTCGGTCCGGCAGATCGCGCAGCACCGCACCTTCAGCCGCACCTCGCCGGGCCCGGGCTCGAGCTCCGGCCGCTCGGTGAGCTTCAGCGGCGACGACTCGATCGGGGCGATGTCTTCGAGGACCATGGCGTTCATGAGGTACCCTCTTCGCGGTCCCGCCACGTGGCCTTTTCGGGCTGGTGGTGGTCTTCGAGGTCGGCGGTGGGGCTGTCGAGGCGGCCGGTGCGGTACTGCTCGCGGAGGAAGCGGCGGCGGAGGGTCCGGTATGGCTTGGTCAGGGCGCGGTGCAGGCGATGCAGCGGGCGGCGGCGGCGGGAGAGGACCTGCTCCGCGGGCGTCAGCTCGTGGGGGCTGATGCGGCGCTTGTGCTTGTAGACGTGGTAGAGGTCGGCGCGCTGGACGTAGCGTACGAAGGCGGCCTGGATCGCGCGGAAGGGCCACGGCCAGTCGTCGCGGCGTCGGAAGGCGATCTGGTAGTCGATGACGAACGGCTGCCCGTCGGCGCGGACGAGGACGTTGGAGCGCTTGTTGGCGTCGCCGTAGGCCACGCCGCGGGCGTGGATTGCGCCGAACAGCTTCACCAGCCGGTCGAAGAAGCCCGCCGGGGCCGCGTCGAGGTGGTCCAGCGGCGGCGCGTCGATGTACTCGATGGCGAAGCCCGTCTCGCCCACGCGCCCCGCCCAGCGCGGCACGCCCGCCGCCCCGGCCAGGGCCCGGTAGATGCCCTGCTCGTGCCTCCGGAGCATCCGTCCGTACCAGGCCATCGGCAGCCCGCAGAAGGGCTGAGCCCGCCCGAACTTAACGACCACCTTGGGGATCTCCGGCGCCGCGACGGCCTCGTACAGGCACGTGGCCGCGAAGAAGTCGTGCTTGAAGACGCGAACGAGGCGGTAGGTGCCGCCGTTGAGCTCGACGGTCTCCGGCGGCGGCTCGCGGAGGGCGAACATCTGGACGTTGCGACTGCGTCGGGGCATGGTTTTCGGTCCCAGGCATTGCCATGCCTGGGCTTCGCAATGCTTGGGCTTCCAAGTACTTGGGCTTGGCGTTCCTCCGGGAGGGGCCTGGTCCGCCCGGTCAGGGCAGGGCGCTGCGGACGTCCTCCGCGAAGGCCTTGGCGGCGGCTTCGACGGCCTGCGGCCAGGGCATGCCGGCGTAGGGCTCCTGGGCAAAGGCGTAGATGACGGACCGGCTGGCGTTGACGATCGCGCCGGTGCCGTCCGGCCGGAACGCCGCGGCGCAGTCCGCGCCGGTCGCCCCCTGCGCGCCGTAGCCGGGCACGAGGAAGACCTGCTGCGGCATGATCTTGCGGAGGCGCCGGGCCTCGTCGGGGTAGGTCGCGGCGACGACGGCCCCGACGGCGCTGTCGCCGCGCTCGCCGAGGAGCCCCTCGCCGGCGCCCAGCGTCGCGACCATCCCGGCGACGTGCTCGTAGAGCCGCTTGCCGTCGGCGGAGGTGAAGTCCTGCACTTCCCCGGCCGAGGGGTTGCTCGTCCGCACGAGGACGAAGACGCCCTTGCCTTCCTCGCGGCAGCGGCGGAGGAACGGCTCGAGCCCGTCGCGCCCGAAGTAGCCGTTGACCGTCACCGCGTCGGGCGTGTGGTCGCCGGCGAGGTGTCCGGCGGCATAGGCCTCGGCGGTCGAGCCGATGTCGTTGCGCTTGACGTCGCCGATGACGATCAGCCCCAGCTCTCGCGCCCAGCGGACGACCTGGAAGTAGGTCTCGACGCCGGCGGCCCCGAAGGCCTCGAAGCAGGCGGACTGGGGCTTGACGGCCGGCACGTGCGGGGCGACGGCCTGGAGGAGCTGCCAGCAGAACTCGCCGATCTTCGCGAGCCTGGCCGGCGCCTCGGCGTCCGCCGCGGTGCGGAGCTCCGGCGGCAGGCGATCGCAGCGCGGGTCGATGCCCACGCAGACGGGCGAGCGTTTGGCCTCGACGGCGGCCCGAAGCCGGTCGGCGAAGTGCGCGGAGGTCTCGGTCACACCGGGCTCCTTCCTGGTTTCGGCGGGGCCCTTTATACCGCCGCCGGTCGGGCATGCCAATGCCCCGGCCGGGCGCCGCCGGGGGCGCCTCAGGGACGAAGCTCCTCCTCCGCCCGCCGGCCGGTCGCCCGCTCCAACTCTTGGACGACCTCGGCGTCGGGCCCGACGCCCCAGTAGGCGGCGTCGCGACAGGCCTTCCACGCACGAGCGTAGTCCTGGCGCCGCAGGTGCAGCAGGGCGGCCTGGCGATAGGCCTCGGCGCAGGAGCGGTCGGCCTTGGCGGCCCGGCGGAAGTCGCGCAGGGCGCGTCGCAGCTCGCCGGCCGCGGCGCTAGCCCGCCCGCGGAGGACCAGTGCACCGGCGTGCCGGGGGCGGTAGCCCAGGATCTCTTCCACGTCGCGGAGGACGGGGGCCCACTCGCCGCGCTCGGCGGCCAGCTCGGCGCGGGCGAGCTGGGCCTCGGCGTAGTCCGGGTCGATCTCCAGGGCCCGCGTGTAGCACGCGGCGGCCTGCGTGCCTCGCCCGGCGCCTCGGTGCAGGTCGCCCAACTGCTTGCAGGCCAGCGCGTGATCCGGCTCGATCTCGATAAGGCGTGCGTAGCAGTCGGCGGCCTCGTTCGGACGCCCGGCTTCCTGGAGCAGTCGGGCCAGGTCGTGCCAGCCGGCCACGTGGTCCGGCGCGAGCTCGACGGCCTTCCGGAGGGAACGCTCCGCCTCGTCGCCCTGCCCGGCGAACCACCGCGCCCGGCCTCGCCACAGCCAGGCCTCCTCGTGGTCGGGGTCCACCTGGACGGCGTGCTCGAAGTGCTCGGCCGCCTCGTCGAAGCGATCGAGGCGGAGAAGGGCCCGGCCGGCCTCGATCCAGGTCTCGGCCACGTCGGGGTAGCGCTGCGTGGCGAGGAGGAAGCAGTGCAGTGCCTCGGCGTAGTGGAAGCGGTGGAGCATCTCCACGCCGCCGGCGAGCATGTCTTCGCACTCGGGGTCCATGTGGTGGGGCCTGTGGCTCCGCTCGGCCGATAGAGTATAGCGACGGCGCGTTCGCGCGGCACGGGATCGGGGGCCGATCGCCTTGCCAGGAAGCCCCCGGGTGTGCTACGATGCACGGATCAGGAGACGCATCGATGGTAGAAGTGGAGTCGTTGAGGCAGGCGATCGAGTCTCTCACCGCCCGGATCGTCGCGATCCGGGACTCTCTTTGACTGCCCTGCGCGCCAGGATCGAATGACCGCCCTGGAGAGGCGGATGGGCGAGCAGGGCTTCTGGGACAACCAGGAGGTCGCCCGGGAGGTCGTCACCGAGCTGAAGAGCCACAAGTCGGTCCTCGCGCCGGTCGGCGAGTTGACGCGGCGGATCGAGGACCTTTCGATCCTGTTCGACCTGGCGGCGGAGGAAGGCAGCAGCGAGGCGTTCGAGGAGGCGGCCGCCGAGGTCGAGGTGGTCTCGCGCGAGCTGGAGCGGCTGGAGCTGCGGACGCTGCTCGCCGGCCCGCACGACGCGGGGGGGTGCTACTTCTCGATTCACGCCGGCGCCGGCGGGACGGAGAGCTGCGACTGGGCGGCGATGCTCCTGCGGATGTACCTGCGGTACTTCGAGCGGACGGGCTACGACGTGGAGGAGGTGGACCGCGTCGACGGGGAGGAGGCGGGGGTCCGCTCGGTGACGCTGAAGGTGGACGGGCCCTACGCCTACGGGTACCTCTCCTGCGAGCGGGGGGTGCACCGGCTGGTGCGGATCAGCCCGTTCGACGCCCAAAACCGCCGCCACACGAGCTTCGCCTCCGTGGACGTGCTGCCGGAACCGACGGAGGTGGAGATCGAGGTCGACTGGGACAAGGACGTCCGGCAGGACACCTACCGCGCCAGCGGCGCCGGCGGGCAGCACGTCAACAAGGTCTCCAGCGCGGTGCGGCTGACGCACCTGCCGACGGGCATCGTGGTGCAATGCCAGAACCAGCGCAGCCAGCACCAGAACCGCGCCGAGGCCCGGCGAATGCTGATGGCCAAGCTGTACCAGGCCGAGCAGGCCAAGCGCGACGCGGAGCTGGCCCAGACGTACGGCGAGAAGGGCGAGATCGCCTTCGGCAGCCAGATCCGCTCCTACGTGCTGTATCCCTACCAGCTCGTGCGGGACGAGCGGACGGAGGTCAAGGCGCCCCAGGCCGGACGCGTGCTGGACGGCGAGATCCAGGAGTTCATCGACGCCTACCTGCGGCGGCGTCTGGCGAAACGGCAGCGGACCTAGCCGCCGGCGTGGTTCGCGTCGGGGCCCGGCGCGCGGGACGTTGCCAGGGAAGCGGATTTCCGGTATGATAGTCAGCCGCCCGGCCTGACGTTGCGCCGGTCGGTGTGTCTAACCTGGTAGATGTGAAAGACATTGGATCGAATTGATCCATCGGGTTTGTTGGATATGCGCCCCGCGAGGCCGCGGCGGCGGGTGTGGGAGAACCGCACGATGCGTCGAGTGACGGCTCTGGTGGCACTGACCGGCGTGCTGACGGGCAGTGGGTTGGTTCCGACCCGCGTGGCCGAGGCCCAGGCAAGAGGGCGGGCGGCGGCAAAAGCCCCGCCGAAGAAGGCGGAGTTCTCCGACGAGCGGGTCGCCGAGGCCATCCGCAAGGGCGTGGCGTACCTCAAGAAGATCCAGAAGCCCGACGGCTCGTGGGGTCCGTTCGGGACCAAGGGCAAAGGGCACTACTACCCCGTCGGCCCGACGGCGATGGCGACGTACGCCCTGCTGGAGAGCGGGCAGTGCCGCTACGACACGCCCGAGATGAAGAAGGCCCTCGACTTCCTGGAGAAGTGGCAGCCGAAGAAGCTCTCGACGACCAAGATCCAGAAGCTCGACGAGGGCTACAAGAAGAGCTGGGAGCGCTACTGCCACATGACGTACTCGCTGGGGCTGCGGGCGAATGCCTGGCTCGCCGCGGCGAAGCAGGGCGCCCGCAAGTACCGCGCCCACCTCCGCCGGGACGCCGCGCAGCTCATCCGGTCGACCAAGGACGGCAGCTACAACTACCACTCCTACGGGCAGATGCAAAGCTCGGGCGACAACTCCAACAGCCAGTACGGCGTGCTGGGGGTCTGGGCGGCCGCCCAGCTCGATGAGGAGGTGCCCCGGCAGTACTGGTACGTCGTCCTCAAGCACTGGCTGGAGTGCGTCAACTCGGACGGCGGCTGGTCGTATCGCCGCGGGATGGCGTCCACCGCCACGATGACGACGGCGGGGCTGGCGACGATGTTCGTCTGCTACGACAACCTGCTGGCCGACGGCTTCATCAAGTGCGACCAGGGCCCGCGGGTCCAGGCGGTGCTGCGCCCGCTGACGCGCGGGCTGGACTGGATGGACCGCTACTTCGCCGGCACGCTGGCGGGCCAGAAGCTCGGCTACGGGGACATCTTCTACCTGCTGTACGGCATCGAGCGGATCGGGCTGGCGAGCGGGTACAAGTACTTCGGCAAGGCCGACTGGTACAAGCTCGGGGCCGTCCGCCTGCTGGACATGCAGAGCCCCGACGGCTCCTGGAAGGGCAGGCGCGGGGACGTCGTCGCGACGGCGTTCGCGCTGCTGTTCCTGGTCCGCGGGCGGCACGCCGTGCTGTTCAACAAGCTCGAGTTCGACGGCGACTGGAACAACCGCCCGCGCGACTTGGCGGCGCTGTGCCGCTGGACGGGGCGGGAATTCGAGGAGACGACGGTCAACTGGCAGATCGTCAACCTGAAGGTGCCCCCCGAGGAGTGGCACGACGCGCCGATCCTGTACATCTCCGGGTCGCGGGCGCCGAAGTTCACCGGGCCCCAGCTCGACGCCCTTCGCACGTACGTCCACCAGGGCGGCACGATCCTGAGCTGCACCGAGTGTGAGGGCGCCGGCTACAGCAAGGGCATCCGCGAGGCGTTCGCCAAGATGTTCCCCAAGTACAAGCTCACCGAGTGCCCCAAGGACCACGAGCTCTATTCGATCAACTTCAAGCTGGGCGGCTTCCCCGAGTTCCACATCATCACCAACGGCGTCCGCCTGCTGGTGGTCCACACGGACAAGGACCTGCCCAAGAGCTGGCAGATGCGCCTGTGGCAGTCGGACAAGCCGGCGTTCCAGGCGCCGGTCAACATGGCGATGTACGTGACGGCGAAGGCCCTGGCGGAGAAGGCCCTGGCCGCCCGGGGCACGAACATCTGGCCGCCGCCGGTCGAGGGCCTCCAGCCCGCCCGCACCGTGAAGGTCGCGCGCCTCCGGTACGACACGGCCGGGGGGAAGAAGGGCAACTACGACCCCGAGCCGCTGGCATGGACGCGGTTCGCTCGCCTGATGGCGAGGGACACGAAGACGAAGGTCGACGTGGCCGGACCGATGCCCATCGCCGAGCTCGCCGCCAGCGGCGCGAAGCTGGCCGTCCTGTGCGGCACGGACCGGATCGTTCCGTCCGACGACGACGTCAAGGCCCTTCAGCAGTTCCTGCGGAACGGCGGGCTGCTGCTCCTGGAGGCGGCGGGCGGCGCGTGGGCCAAGGGCCGGTCGGGCCAGAGGGCGTTCCACGAGTCCGCCGAGGTGCTCACCGGGCGGATCGCCGCCGGGCTGCCGGACGACCTGGTGCCCCGCAAGCGCATCCGCCGGCTGACGGTGAACTCGCCGCTCTTCCAGCAGAAGGGCTTCGAGACCAAGAAGGTCAGCTTCCGGCGCTTCACGCGGGTGAAGGTGGGCATTCGGGAGAGGGTCCCGCTGCTCAAGGTCCTGCTGGACGCGAAGAACGACCCGCTGATCCTGCTCAGCGGGGAGGACCTCACCGCGGCGCTGGCCGGCAGCGCCAGCCACGAGGTCCACGGCTACACGCCGACGTCGGCGTTCGAGATCATGCGGAACATCGTGGTGTCGAAGGCGACGAAGGCCCCCGCCAGGCCCGCGCCGCGAAGGTAGGACAAGCCTGGGCTCGCCGCGCCTACGGTTCGTCGGCCTGGACGGCCTCGGGCGCGTCCGCCGCCGCCGCCTCGATCGGCTCGCGCCAGGACGACGAGGCGAAGTGTGCGTCGACGGTGGTGCGCGGACGGGTGCCGATGCCGGGCACGTGCATCAGCTCGTCGCTCAGCCGATCGGCGACTTGCAGGAAGGCGTTGACCACGGTCGGGTCGAACTGCGTGCCGCTGGCGCGATGGACCTCGCCGAGGGCCTCGGCGCACGTCTTGGCGTTGCGGAACGTCCGCGGGGAGGTCATGGCATCGAAGGCGTCGGCTACGGCGAGGATCCGGGCCGTCAGCGGGATGGCCGCGCCGGAGATGCCCTCGGGGTAGCCCATTCCGTCGTACCGCTCGTGATGGTAGCGGACGGCGGGGATTTCCTGCTCCAGGAACTCCATCCGCTCCATGATGCGCACGCTCAGCAGCGGGTGCCTGCGCATGACGGCCCTCTCGGGTTCGCCCAGCTCCGTGGGGCACAGAAGGATCGAGTCGGACAGGGCGACCATGCCGATGTCGTGCATCACCGCCGCGATCTCGATCCGCTTGATGACCCGCTCCGGCAGCTCCATCTCCCGGGCGATCAACGTGGCGTAGTGCTGCACCTTGCGCGTGTGATCGGCCATGTGCGGGTCGCGATGATACAGGATGTCCATCACCTGCTCGAAGGCCAGCACGAAGAGGTCCTTGAACTGGTGGTCGAGCCCCGCGAGCTTCTTGCTGAGCACCGCGATCTTGCCGGTCTCGTTCTCCTCGCTGTCGATGGGGGGCACGTGGAGGTCGTGGGCCTGGACGACGCGGTTTCGGCCAAGCTGCTTGGCCGTGTACAACGCCCGGTCCGCCAGGCTCATCATCGCCCCGGGCCCGTCCATCTCGCCGGCGTTCAAGTCGGCGATGCCGAGGGAGGAGGTGATGTTCAGCTCCAGGTCGCCGACGTTGACCTCGACCTGGGAGACGGCCTCGCGGATCCGCTCGGCGACGGCGGCGGCATCCGGGGCCGCCGTCTCCGGCAGCAGCACGGCGAACTCGTCGCCGCCGAAGCGCGCGGGCAGGTCGGCCTTGCGACAGGCCGCCTCGATCGCGCCCGAGACCTGCTTGAGCACGTCGTCGCCCGCCTGGTGCCCGCCGGCGTCGTTCACCGCCTTGAAGAAGTCAATGTCCATGACGGTGACCGACAGCGGGCGGTTGTAGCGCCGGGCCTGATGGTAGAAGCACTCCAGCACCTGCTCGAAGTGGCGCCGGTTGGCCAGGCCGGTCAGCTCGTCGGTCTTGGAGATGTGCGCGAGCTTGACGAAGGCGTTCTCCAGGCGCCGGGCGAGCATCAGCGGCTCGCCGTGCAGGTTGCGGGCGAGGCTCTCCGGCGATTCCTCGCCGGACTCCAGCCGCTGAAGCCGCGTCAGCAGCCGGACCACCGGGCCCGTGATCAGCATGTGCGAGCCGAGAATCACCAGCAGCGCCAGCCCCATCGACAACGCCATGACGATGAGCACTATCCGCCGACTGGTGGCGGCCTGGCGGTGAATGTGGACCACCGGCACCGTCGCGAGGTAGTAGCCCAGGCTCCGGCCACCCACGTCGCGCGTCAGCCACGCCACGGCCAGGTGATCCTCCGACGTCAGCCAGAGCGTCTGCTGCGTCGAGCCGTCCTCCCGCGCGCCGGGGGGCAGCTTGTCCCCGGAGACGAGCACGAGCTTCCCGCCGGTGGCCGGGGCGAGCACGTCCAGCAGCTTCGCGTCGAGCGCCCGCGCCAGCCACAGGCACCCCTGGGGCTCGGCGTCCCCGGGCGACGAGGCCCCGGCGGAGATGGGCTGCCGCGCGAACAGCCCCGGGCCGCCCGGCAGGCGGATCGAGCCGGAGGCGGCCCCCAGGCGGGTCAGGTCCACCGCGGCGAGCGACGAGGCGATCTCGCCGGCCTGTTCCTCGGATGGGCGGGTCCGTAGCGACGCGGCCGACCAGCACCCCGTCAGGCGGCCGCTCGCGTCGGTCACCCAGACCCACGTCACCTCGGCGGGGGTCGCCGCCTCGGCCAGAAAGGCCTCGAAGTCCTCCCGCCCCGACGGCTGGACGAGGCCCTTCCCCGCGGCGCTGCGGGTCCAGATGGCCGCCGCGCGCATCAGGCTGCGTTGTTCGGCCCGGATGGCGAGTTGGGTGGCGTGCTCCATCCGGACCGCCTCTTTGCGCAGGGCGGTCCATTTCTGCGCCTCGGTATGCGGGCCGAGACAGAACAGGTCGAGCAGGAAGATCCCCCCAGCCGCGAGCACGGCCAGGATCAACAGAACGCCCGGTGACGTCAGTTTCAGCCGAGTCATCTTCTTCACCCGAATGGCGGCGCACGGGCCGGGCCGGCCACGACGTGAGCCGGAAACGATTCGTGCGCTAGCACATATCGGCCAGGAGGTGAGCCGGCTTGCCTAGTGCCGGGAGAATTCTGGGGGCAGGTCATTCCCGGGCGTCCCCGCACGCAACGGGCCTGCCGAGGGCGAAGACGACCTCGCCCTGCCCGGACGGCTGGGCCGCTGCGGCGCAGCGGGACCGCGGCCGGGACGATCCTACCCGAGCTGCACGATCCCCCGGCGGAGGGCGTACTTCACCAACGCGGTCTGGTCGTGGATGTCGAGCTTCCGCATCAGGCGCGTGCGGTGCGTGTCGACCGTCTTGACCGCCAGCCCCAGGTCCTTCGCCGCGTCGCGGTTGGTCTTGCCCTCCGCGATGAGCTGAAGCACCTGCCGCTCCCGAAGCGTCAGGCTCTCGTAGGGGTCCTCTGCGTTGCGGCCGAGGCGATGGAGAACGTTCCGCGAAATCCCAGGCGCCAGGTACAACTCCCCCCGCGCGACCGTCTGGAGGGCGTCGACCAGTTGGTCGTTGTCGGCTTCCTTCATCAGGTACCCGGAGGCGCCGTTCTCCAGCGACCGTGCGACGAACTCCTCGTCATCGTGCATGCTGAGCATCAGCACGGCCAGTTTGCGCAGCTTCCGGGTGACTTCCCGGCAGATGTCCAACCCATTCAACCCCGGCATGGAGATGTCCAGCACCAACACGTCCGGCTTGGCGGCCAGGACTTGCCTGGTGACCTTCAGGCCGTCGCCGCATTGCCCCACGATCACGAAGTCAGGCTCCTTGTCGATCATCTCCGCCAAGGCCTGGCGCACGACCGTGTGGTCATCGGCAAGGAAGACGCGGATCGTGTGTTCCTTCATAAGGCCCCTTCCCGTTGCGGGGACGACAGGATTGGGCGGATGGGCTTCCTTCCCCAGGGACCGCGGCTCCGTGCGCGCCGGGTTCCGGAAAATACGAAGGCAAAGCCGGAATTGTCCGCCCAATTCTAGCGCTTCCGAGAAGCGGGGACAAGGGAAATAGGCGCCTCTTCCGTTCGGGCTGTCCGCAACGGCTGCTGGCGTATGCCCCTCGGGGAAGCTCCGCCGGAGAACATCCGGTCGATGGCACGGTAGGTTCGTCCCCGTCACGGGTTAGTTCGTATGGGCGGCCCGGCGGGGGGCTTCGTCCGCGGCCGGAAGAGGAGGACACATGGAACCAGAGCGGATTCCGCCCCACCGTGGGGGCCTGGGGGCCGCCCGTGAGGCGGACGGCTCGGCCGACTTCTGCCAGCGGCTGGAACTCGAAGCGACCGTCTCGGCGATCGCGACCCGGCTGGTCGGCGCCGCCGACCTCGACGAGGTCATCCGGTCGGTCCTGGCCGACCTGGGGGCCGCCGCCTCCGCGGAACGGGCGTTCCTGCTGCGTTTCGCCGACCAGCCGCCGGTGATCTCGGAGGCGTACGAGTGGTGCCTCGACGGGTCGCGCCCGTCCGTCCGGCAACTTCGCGGCCAGTCCTGCGAGGCCCTGGCCTGCTGGATGGATGCCCTCCGCGCCGGGGAGAGCTTGCGTGTCGCCTCCCCGTCGGACCTGCCGGACGACGCCCGCCGCGAGCGGGACGTGCTCGAGGCCTGCGGCGGCTGTCTCCTGGCCGCCGGCGTGTCGGTGGACGGCCGACTGGGCGGCGTCCTCGGCGTGGGCGGCGCGGCGACAAGGGGCGGATCGACGCAGCAGACCGCAACTCTCCTTTCGAGAATCTCCCCGATCGTCGCCCGCGCCCTGGCCGCTCGGGCACACAACGCCGAGCTCGAGCGGCGGTTCGCTCGATGCGCCGCCGAGCTGCGCGAGACCGAACGGCAGTACCGCGCGCTCGTCGAGAACCTCAACGTGGCGGTCTTCCGAGTGACCACCGACCCCGCCGGCCGCGTCCTCCAGGCCAACCCCGCCATGGTCGAGATGTTCGGCTACGACAGCCTCGAGGAGTTCATGCGCGCGCCCGTCGTCAAGCACTACGTCGATCCCGCGGACCGACAGCGGGTCCTGGCGGAGGTCGCCCGGACCGGCCGCATCGACTACATCGAGATCCGCCAACGCAGGAAGGACGGTACGGAGTTCTGGGTCAGCCTGACGGAACGGGCCCGGCACGACGAGAACGGCCGGGCGCGATGGCTCGAAGGCGTCCTGACGGACATCACCGAGCGGAAGCGGGCCGCCGATGCCCTCCGGGCCAGCGAGCGGCGCTACCGGGGGCTGGTCGAGTCCCAGCAGGACTTCGTCGTCCGCGTCGATCCCGCGGGCGTCCTGACATTCGTCAACGACGCCTACTGCCGGGTGGCCGGCAAGCGGCGCGACGAGCTGCTCTCCCTGCCCTACCGGACGCTGGTCCACCGGGAGGACGCCGATGTCCTGGTGGCGGCGGCGGGTGCCATTCGCCAGCCGCCGCATCGCGCGATGGTGGAAGTCCGGCTCCGCACGGCCGGCGGGTGGCGCTGGACCGAGTGGGAGAGCTACGCCATCCACGATGCGAGCGGGCGCCTCATCGAGATCCAGGGCGTCGGGAGGGACGTCACCGACCGCAAGGAGGCCGAACAGGCCCTGCGGCTCGTCGACCGCAGGCTGATGACCGCGCGCGAGACGGAACGCCGCCACCTCGCCGCCGAGCTGCACGACGCGGTCGGCCAGAGCCTCGTGGCGCTGAAGCTCTCCCTCCAGAACCTCCTGGCCGCCGATCGGGCCCGGCTGCCCGCCGAGGCCGGCACCGCCCTGGACGGCGCCGCCCGGCAGTGCGCCGACCTCATCCGCGAGATCCGGCACATCTGCCAGGGGCTCTACCCGCCGGCGCTGGAGTCGTTCGGCCTGGCGATGGCCTTGAGGCAGATGGCCGGACGCTGCTCCGGCGCCGACGTGCGCGCGGAGGTGGTGTGCGCCCGTGACCTGGCGGCCGCACGCTTCGGCAACGAGATCGAGATCGCCCTCTTCCGCATCGCGCAGGAGGCCGTCAGCAACGCCCTTCGCCACAGCCGGGGCGATCGCATCGAACTGGCGCTCCTTCGCGAGGACGAGTCGCTTGTCCTGACGGTGTGCGACAACGGCGTGGGCTTCGACGCGTCGCGCCCGTGCGGCTGCGGCCTGGGCCTCAGCACGATGAAGCGGCGCGCCGGGGCCGTCGACGGAGAGCTGACGATCCGCCCCGGCGCCGGGGGCACGCGGGTCGAGGCCCGGGTGCCGATCACGACCCCCCCCGACCGGCCCGCGGGCCGACCCGGCGACGCCGACCAGCCGGGGAGCTGACCGCCGCCGACGCGCCGCGTCCTTTTCGCCTTCCAAACCACCGTCCGCTCTCTACAATCCGCAGTCGCCATGGACGCCCTGATCTTCGACTTCGACGGCGTGGTGGTGGACTCCGAGCCGATCCACCTGGCGGGCTTCCAGCGCGTGCTGGAGTCGATCGGCCTGAATCTCACCGAGGAGGACTACTACGCGCGGTACCTGGGCTACGACGACCACGACTGCCTGCTCGTCGCCGCACGCGACGCGGGGCGCGCCCTCGACGAGGCGCAGATCGCCGAGCTGACGCGGGCCAAGACCGCCTGCGTGCAGCAGGCCTTCGCCGAGTCGATCCGCCCGCTGCCCGGCGCCGCCGAGCTGATCCGAGCCGCCGCGGCCGAAGCCGTGCCCCTGGCCGTCTGCTCCGGGGCCCTGCGCGAGGAGATCGAGCTGGCCTCGCGCACGATCGCCGTGTGGGCGTGCTTCCAGGCCGTCGTCGCCGCCCGCGACGTCCGCCGCGGCAAGCCCGATCCCGAGGGCTACGCCAAGGCTCGCGAGCGGCTCGCCGCCGCGACCGGGCGCGAGCTGCGCCCCGGCCGCTGCGTCGCCGTCGAGGACTCCCCGGCCGGCATCGAGGCCGCGGCCGCCGCCGGCATGAAGACCCTCGCCGTCACCAACTCCTACGCCCGCGAGCACCTCGCCGCCGACCGGGTGGTGGCCTCCCTGGCGGCCGTCACGCTGGCGGACGTGAGGCGCCTCGCCGGGCCGTGAGGCCCCGCCCCGCCGGCGAGCCCGAACCCGCCGGCTGCTCAGCTCAACCGGCGAGACCCTCGTAGACTTCCTCGATCCGCGCGACCATCCGCCGGTGGTCGAACCGCTCGCGGCAGCGCTCGCGCCCCGCGGCGCCGAGCCGGTCGCGAAGCTCCCTCGAGCCCGCCAGCGTCTCGATGGCCAGGTGCAGGCCCGCGACGTCCCTCGGCGGCAGCAGGATGCCCGTCTCGCTGTCCACGACCTCCCGCGCCCCGTCGACGTCGAAGCTGACGACCGGCTTGCCCGCCAGCATCGCCTGGGGCAGCGCCCGCGCCAGGCCCTCCCGCAGCGAGCAGTGCACCACGATGTCGCTGGCGTGCAGCGCGGGGGGGATCTGCTCCGGATCGACCAGCCCCGTCAGGCGGAACCGCCGGGCCAGCTTCGCCTCGGCGATCTGCGCCTCGATCCGCCGGCGCCACGCGCCGTCCCCCACGAAGCAGAAGTGCACGTGGTCGTCGTCGAGCCGCTCCGCCGCCGCCAGGAGGAACTCGTGCCCCTTCAGCTCCGCCAGGCGCGACACCTGCGTGACGAGCACGGCCCCGGCGGGGAGCTTCATCGCCGCACGGAAGGCGTCCGCCTCGGGCGGGCGCGAAAGGAACGGCTCGACCTCCATGCCGCTGTAGATGGTCGTGTACTGCTCCGGCCGCCCGACACCCGCCGCCAGGGCCTGCTGCGTCATCGCGTCGGCCACCGAGATCAGCGCGTCGCTACGTCCGGCCGCACGCCGCTCCAGGGCGACGTACAGCCGGTGGCGCCAGCGCGATTGGTAGGGATGGAACGGCAGGCCGTGGACCGTGTGCACGACCCGCATCCCCCCGAGCTGCGCCGCCGCCTTGCGGGCCAGGATGCCCGCCTTGGACGAGTGCGAGTGCATCACGTCCGGGCGAATCTCCGCCAGGAGCCGCCGCAGCTCGCGACCCGCCGCCCGGTCCCGCAGCGGATGGATCTCGCGCCGCAGGGCGTCGACGACGATCACGCGGTAGCCGCCCTCGCGCGCCCGGTCCATGAGCTGGCCTTCCGGCCCGAGCGGCGGGCCCGTGATGAGCGTCACCTCGTGCCCGCGCGCGTGGAGGCCCTCGCAGGTCAGCAGCGTGTTCTCCTGCGCCCCGCCGAGGATCATCCGCGTGATGACGTGACAGACCCGCATGGGCATACCTTCGCGGCGGACCCCCGATGCGTCAAGCTCGTCGCGCGGGCGGCCCGGCAAGTGACCGCCCAGCACGTGCGGGGGACAAGGGACAGGGTGTGCCGCAATCAGCCGGCGCCGTCGCCGGGAGAACCCACTCCGGGGGAGCGCCCAGTCCGCCCGGGTCAGGTCAACCGCCCCCCCCGGCTGCTCTCCGCGGCTACTTCGGCGATCCGGTCCTCATCGGGCATAGAGTTCCACCCCTTCGCGAACGGCCGGCCATTCGATCGTCCCGACGACCTCCTTGCGCCATGCGAAGTCCTCCGGGCGGGTCACGATAACGTCCTTGGGAACGCGGAAGTCCTCCAGCGCCGCGCGGAGATCCAGTTGCTTCTGGCGTTTGGATCCCTCGACGGGCATGACGACCAACAGGTCCACGTCGCTGTCGCCGCCCGCATCGCCGCGGGCGTGCGAACCGAACAGAATGATCCTCTCGGGTTCGAACTGCTCGACGAGCCGGCGAACCATTGCCTGGATCATCTTCGAAACCGGCTTCTTCCGTCCCGCCATCGTCGCTCTCCGCCACGTCGGCGGGCCAGCCGCCTTACGTCAAGCGGCTGCGCCTGCCGGCTAGCCGCAGCATACAACACCGAGGGGGCGTGGGCCAGACGCGCGCCGAGGGGGCGCGGCCGTTTCCCGTCCTCGCTCGGACTCGAGCCCCGGAGCGGCACCGCCACGCGGAGGCGGGCGGCGTGCTTGCCTCTTTCCGGGCCGCCGGGAGAACGCCATAATGCCCGCGTGGTGGAGAGTCCTTCGGAGAACGGAAGCTCCCGGAGCGAAGAGGAGCACTTCTTCGGGGCCGCGAGGGTCGTCGCGGGCCTGACGATGGCGTCGCGCGTGCTGGGGCTGCTGCGCGACATGGTGCTCGTCCCGCTCGGCCGGGCCATGGTCGCCGACGCGTTCTGGGTCGCCTTCAGCGTGCCGCACCTGTTCCGCCGCCTCTTCGGCGAGGGGGCCTTGTCGGCGGCGTTCATCCCCGTCTTCACCGAGGCCGCCGAGACCCAGGGCTGGGACCGCGCCCGCAAGGTGCTGGCCAACACCGCCGGGTGGCTGGCGCTGGTGCTGAGCGGGCTGGTCGTGCTGATCGAGCTGGGGCTGCTGCTTTGGCTGCTCGCCGCGCCGGGCGAGGCCAAACGCCAGCTCACGCTCCAGTTCACCATGCTGATGCTGCCGTTCATGTTCTTCATCTGCATGCTCGCGCTGGCCTCGGCGGCGCTGAACAGCCGGGGGCACTTCGCCTATCCCGCCGCGGCGCCGATCATCCTGAACGTCGGCCTGATCGCGTTCGGCTGGTGGATCGCGCCCGCCCTGGGGCGCAGCGACGCCGAGCAACTGGCGATCGTCGGCGTCGGCGTGGTCGTGTGCAGCGTCGTCCAGTTCGCCGGGGCGCTCGTGCTGATCCGCAGGGCGCGCCTCGCCGGACGCTGGACGCTGCGCCCGGTGCTGCCCGAGATCAAGCAGATCGCCCTCCGCATGGCCCCGACGGTGGTGCCGCTGGGCATGGTGCAGCTCAGCGACCTGTTCGGTCGCCTGATCGCCCTGGGCTGCACCCGCAGCGAGGCGAACCCGAACCTGCCGCTGTGGCCGGGCGTGGTCCGCTGCCACTACGGGGCCGGACGCCTCTACCAACTGCCCCTGGGCGTGCTGGCCATCTCCATCGCAACGGTGGTCTTCCCGCTGCTGAGCCGCTGCGTCGCGCGGGACGACAAGGCCGCCCTGCGCGAGGTGCTGAACCGGGCGCTGCGGCTGTGCCTGTTCCTGGGGATCCCCTCCGGCGTGGGGCTGCTGCTGCTGGCCCGCCCGACCATCGCGCTGATCTTCCAGCGCGGGCAGTTCACCGCCTTCGACACGGTCCGCGCGGCGGGCATGCTCCAGATGTACTGCCTGGCGATGCCGGCCTACTTCTGCATGCACGTCCTCCTGCGGGCCTTCTTCGCGCGGAAGGACACGCGCACGCCGATGGTCACGTCGGCGGCGCTGGCCGTCCTGAACGTGCTGCTGGTCCTGGGCGGCATCTTCACGCCGCTGAAGTCCGCCGCGCTGGGGGCGGCGACGGCCGCCACGGCCACGCTCAACACCATCGTCCTCGCCTGGATCCTGCACCGGCAGGTCGGCCAACTGGGCTGGCGGAAGCTGCTGCGCTCGACGGCGCGCGTGACGGCTGCGACGCTCGTGATGGGCGCCGCCGTCCTGGCGGCGCGATGGGCCCTGGAGTCGCTCGCCGTGCCTCGCTTGGCGACGCTCGTCGCCTGCGTCGTCGTCGGCGCCGGGGCGTTCGCCGCCGCCGCGTTCGCCCTGCGATGCCCCGAGCTCCGCGAGCTGCGCCGCCGCGCACCCGGGAACTCCGGGGGCGATTCCGCTACAATGAGCTGACCCGGCATCCATCCGGCGGAAGCGAGGGCCATGGCGCTACAGACCCCACTGCCCGAGGCGTACGCGGAGATCGACACCGGCGAGTGCCGGAGGCGCATCGCCGAGCGCAAGAGCCGCCTCGGCGAGCGCGTGTGCGTTCTCGGCCATCACTACCAGCGCGACGAGGTGATCGAGTTCGCCGACTTCACGGGCGACAGCCTGAAGCTCTCGCGCCTGGCGGCCGAACAGACCGCGGCGAGGTACATCGTCTTCTGCGGCGTGCATTTCATGGCCGAATCGGCGGACGTCCTGTCGGCGCCGGACCAGGCGGTGATCCTGCCTCACATCCAAGCCGGCTGCGAGATGGCGGACATGGCCGACGAGGCGGGCGTGGCCGCGGCGCTCGATGAGCTGGGTCGGCTCACCGAGGCTCGCGTCGTGCCGGTCACGTACGTGAATTCCTCGGCGGCGATCAAGGCGGTCACCGGGCGCGCGGGCGGAGCGTGCTGCACGTCCAGCAACGTGCGGAACGTCTTCCGCTGGGCCCTGGCACCCGTCGCCGAGGGCGGCGCCGGCGGCGAGAAGGTCCTGTGCATCCCGGACCAGCACCTGGGGCGGAACACGGCCGTCGCCATGGGCTACGGCGAGGACGACTGCGTCGTGTACGACCCGGACCTGGCGAACGGGGGCCTGTCGGCCGCGGACGTCGAGAGCGCCACCTTCCTCCTCTGGAAGGGCCACTGCTACGTGCACCAGAAGTTCACGCCGCAGCACGTGGAGGCGGTCCGGCGGCGGCACCCGGGCATTCGCGTGATCGTCCATCCCGAGTGCCCGCGGGAGGTGGTCCGCCTGGCCGACGCGTCGGGCAGCACGGAGCAGATCCTCCGCGCCGTGGCGGGCGCCCGGGCGGGCACGAGCTGGGCGATCGGCACGGAGAGCAACCTGGTCAACCGCCTGGCGCGGCGCTACCCGGACCGGTTTGTCCGCCTGCTCGCCGACGCGCCGGCCCTGTGCGGCATGATGGCGCGCATCGACCTGCCGCACCTGCTGTGGGTGCTGGACTGCCTCGCCGAAGGCCGCGTCGTCAACCGCGTCTCCGTGCCAGCGGACGCCGCCGCCGGCGCGCGCGCGGCGCTGGACCGCATGATCGCCATCAAGGCCGTCCGCGACACCACGCCGGGGCGGTGAGCCGCCGGGCGGGTGCCTCTCGGGCGAATCGCTCTCATGCCCTGACCCCTTCCTGCCGATAGAGCGAAATGTCCGGGTCCCTGCGGCCGGCGGGACGCGAGCCGAAAGGAGCGGCCATGTCTATGAAGGTGCTTGTCGTCGAGCCCGATTGGCGCTTCGCGCGGATGGCGACGGACTATCTCGAGTCCCACGCGCACCTGGTGGTCTCCGAGACGCGCCTCGACAGCGCGCTGGAGCGGGCCGCGCACTGGCAGCCGGACCTCGTGATCGTCGCGGCGGAAGTGGCCGAAGACGGCTTCGTCAAGCTGCTGATGGAGGCCTGCCCTCGACCGGCCGTGCTGGTCACCGGCTGGCTCGACCGCTACGACATCGCCTGGCGGGCTTGGCAGCACGGGGGCGACGAGCTGCTGATGAAGCCCGTCTTCCACACCGACGAGTTGCACGAGGCGATCGTGACGGCGCTGGAGAACGCGGCGGCGGGCGCGCGGCGCCTCGGCCGCACCAAGGCGGCCTCCGCCTGACCCCCGACCGCCGGATCGCATCGGATCGGCCCTTCCCAGCCCGCGGCGCATCGCGGGCTTTCTTCTGCGCCCGCTTTGGCCTTGCCCGCCGCCGGACGCGCCCATACACTCCCGCCGACGAAAGGCGGAAGCACGCATGGTCGGTCCGATCCTCATCGCTGTTGGGGCCGTGTTGATGATCGCCGGCCTGGTCACGCTGGGCGGGTGGGTCGGCGGCAGGACCGGCCGCCTCGGGCGATCGGTCGCCGACCGGGTCGGCAATTCCAAGACCGACCGGCAGCTGCTCGGCCTGTACTTCGTCGTCCTGGTGCTCGCGCCGCTGGTGGGCGGGGCGCTTCTGATCGCGTTCGGGCTGCTGCACGTCGGCTGACGGGGCGCGCCGCGGCCTTTCGGGCGGGGCGGCTCCACGCTACAATGCTCCCCGCCTGCCGTCGAGCGTGGCAGGGCGAGAGGCACGAGGCGATGGAACAGGTCATCCGAGGCAAGGCGTTCGTCGTCGGCGACAACATCGACACCGACCAGATCATCCCGGCGCAGTACCTGAGCTACAATCCGGCCGATCCCGAGGAGCGCAAGTACTTCGGGAAGTACGCCTTGAGCGGCGTGCCGGCGGGGCAGTCGGGGCTGCCCGACGGGCGGGTGCCTTTCGTCGCCGACGGCGAGCTCACCAGCGACTTCGCGGTGGTCGTCGGTGGGCGGAACTTCGGCTGCGGCAGCTCGCGCGAGCACGCGCCGCTGGCCCTGGCGCAGGCCGGCGTCCGCGCCGTCGTCGCCGGAAGCTACGCCCGCATCTTCTACCGCAACAGCATCAACGGGGCCTACCTCGTGCCCCTGGAGACGGCCGAATGGCTCGTCGACGACGTCGCCACCGGCGACGACGTCCAGGTCGACCTGGCGGCCGGCGAACTGAGAAACCTCACCCGCGCGAAAACCCACCCGTTGAAGGACCTGGGCGACGTCGCCGACATCGTCGCCGCCGGCGGCATCTTCGAATACGCCCGGCAGTCCGGCCTGCTCGAACCGCGATGAAGGGCGCCGAGGATCTCGACATCCGGGCGGCCGACGGGGGGGCCATTCTGACCGTCAAGGTCGTGCCGGGCGCATCGCGCGACCAGGTCGCGGGCGTGCTGGGGGACGCGCTGAAGGTCGCCACCAGCGCCGCGCCCGAGAAGGGCAAGGCCAATGCCGCCGTCGCGAGGATCCTGGCGGAGGCCCTGGGCCTCGATCGCCGCGCCGTCCGCCTCCACGCCGGGCAGACCCGTCCGCGCAAGGAGTTCTTTCTGTCGGGCCTGACGCCCGAGGAGGTCCGCCAGCGGGTGCAGCGCTGCCGCTGAGGCCCCGCCCCGGCGGCGAGCGACCCGACGCCATCGCCTCGAGACGAAGCTTGACACCCGGGCGCCGGGCTCGTGTGCTCTGTTGGACGAGGCTTGCAGACGGCGTGGAGGATGCCCTGTTTCGGCCGGGCCGATCCATCGCGGATGCCTGCCGTCCTGTGGGGTACGCTTTGAGCGGTGCAACGCCTCCATCCAGTGACTGGCCCCAGCCGCCCGGCGGCGAGGCCCGCCCGACGCCCGATCCGCCCGCCCGGCCACCCGGGCAGGACGCGGCCCCGTTGCCGGCGCAGGACATCCCGATCCTCCAGCCGTCGCCGCCGCGCCAGGAGCCCCCGCCGATACCCATTCCGCCGGTGCAGGTCCCGCCGCCGCTGCCGCCCGCCGGCGGCGGCGCCCGAGCCAAGGCCCTCGGCGGCGCCTTGCCCCTCTACATCACGCTAATGGCCTTCAGCGCAGTCGCCATCCTCCTGCGCCAGACCGGGGCGCTGTCGGACACCGCGGCGATCCTCTTCCTGGACGTCAGCTTCTCCGTCGTCGTCCTGGTCTGGCTGATCAAGGAGTTCGGGCGCGTTCGGCCGAGCCTGGCCGGACTGGGCAAGCTGTGGTGGTCCCCGCTCGGCGTCGTCCTGGGCGGCATCACGTTCGCCGTGGCGATGGTGCTCGTGAAGTCCTTCATCGCCCTCGGGATCCCGGAAATCCGGCTGAGCGAGATGTTCCGTGAGGCCGGCTACGGGTGGACGACGGTCTTCCTGCTCATGTGCGTGCAGCCGGCGATCTTCGAGGAACTGGCCTTCCGCGGCGTGATCCTGGGGGCCCTTCAGGACGTGATGACGCCGCGCGAGGCGGTGCTCGTTTCGGCCCTGATGTTCATGCTGCTGCACCTGGCCCCGGTGAACTTCCCCCACCTGCTGCTGATGGGGCTGGCGCTGGGCTACGTGCGCGTCCGCAGCGGATCGCTGTACCCGTGCATGCTGATGCACCTCACGCACAACCTGCTGGTGGTGCTGACGGAGATGAAAGGGCTGTGACCGCGCGCGGCGGGCGCGGCCGCCCGGAAGCCCGGGGCTCGGCGGGACAAGCTCGTTGCGG
>CAZXOC010000111.1:0-4285 GCA_964642165.1 uncultured Planctomycetaceae bacterium
CTGGACCAGGCGGCGGTCGATCTCGATCTGCTTCTCGCCCGGGCCTCGCGTGCCGATCGCCCCGACCGCCGCCGCCGGGCTCGACGCCCCGCCCGCCAGCGTGTCCAGGTGCGACCACATGTGCCGCAGACGCGGGTAGGTGTACTCGAGCTGCGCCAGCTCCACCTGGAGGCGGCTCTGGTGCGTCCGCGCGTGCGCCGCGAAGATGTCCAGGATCAGCTCGCTGCGATCCAGGATCTTGCGATGGGTGACCTCCTCCAGGTCCCGGACCTGCGCGGGGGTCAGGTCGTTCTCGAACAGGATCACGTCCACCTGGTTCTGGTCCGCCCGGTCGGCGATCTCCTGGGCCTTGCCGGAGCCCACGTACAGCCCCGAGTACGGCTTGCCGCGCCGGGCGACCATCTCGTCGACGACGTCCGCGCCGGCGGTCTTGGCCAGGCTGCGAAGCTCCCCCAGCGGATCGGCCGGGTCGGTGTTCGATTCCGGCAGGATCACGGCTACCAGCAGCGCCCGCTCGCGCTGGACGGCCAGGTCCGTTCTCTGCATGTCAGCCATACGTTTCTACTGCGACCTCCTCATGGCCTCAGACACGTGCATTATACCCCAGGTTCCCCTCTTCGGTGCGATCCGCCGCCGCGAAGCCCGCGTCAGCCCAGCTCGCCGGCGGGCTGCGCCTCGCCGCTGCCGAACTCGTCGCGGACGATCTCCACGTCGGGCAGGGCCTCGACGAAGGCCCGCCCGTACCCCTTGGTCGCGATGCGGTGGTCCAGCACGACGACGATGCCGCGGTCGCTGGTCGTGCGGATCAGGCGTCCGAAGCCCTGCTTGAAGCGGATGATCGCCTCGGGGAGCTGGTAGTCGTGGAAGGGGTTGCCGCCGGCGTCGCGGATGGCGTCGATGCGGGCCTCGGTGACGGGGGCGTCGGGCACGGCGAAGGGCAGCTTGGTGATGATGACGTTGCTGAGGGCCTCGCCGGCGACGTCGACCCCCTGCCAGAAGCTCGCCGTGCCCAGCAGGATCGCGCGGGCCTCGCGGCGGAACTCCTCCAGCATCGCCCCGCGCGACAGCGCCCAGCCCTGGACGAGCAGGTGGTAGTCCCGGCGCCGCGACCACGGTTCGAGCAGGTCGGCGGCCGCCTCCAGCATGCGGTAGCTCGTGAACAGCACGAAGCAGCGCCCGGCGGTCTTGCCGACGTAGTACGCCACGGCCTGGCAGGCGCGGGGGACGAACCGTTCCAGGTCGTTGGGGTTGCCGAGGCGGGTCTCGACGTGCAGCGTCACCTGGCGGCGGAAGTCGAAGGGGCTGTCGAGCAGAAGTTCGCGGCCGTCCTCCAGGCCCAGGCGTCCCCGGAGGTACTCGAAGCCGTGGCGCCCGCCCCGCGCCGTCGCCAGCGTGGCGCTGGTCACCACGACCGAGTCGATCTCGTCGAACAGCAGGTCGCGGAGGATCGGCCCGACGTGGACGGGCGCCGAGGCCAGCGTGACGGTCCGCCGCCGGCCTCGCCGCCGCGTCGTCATCCAGTACGCGTGCGACTCGTTGGCCTGCGCGAGCAGCGCATCGAGGGTCCCGGCCAGCTCGTCGGTTCGCTTGCGGTAGTTGGTCAGTTCCTGGCGGGCGTCCTCGTCCTTCAGCCCGCGGGCCAAGCCCTGCAGCTCGCCGGCCACCTCCCGCAGCGCCGGCGACAGCTCGTTGGGCACGACGCCGGGCTGGCGGATGCGGCCGTTGGCGGCCAGCGCCGGGCCCGTGTACGACGCCAGGGCGTTGAAGAACCCCGCCGCGGCGTTGGCGGCGCGCTGGACGGCCCGGATGGCCTCGCGATCGCCCAGCAGCGCCAGCACGCCGCGGTTGGTGCGGTCGTTGTGCAGCTCCCGCAGCAGGTAGGCGGCCTGGCCGGAGCTGGCCGAGAGACCGAAGTGGTCGCTGGCGACCCGCTCGACGGTGTGGGCCTCGTCCAGCACGGCCAGGTCGTACCGCCCCAGCAGCCGCACCCGCTCCGCCCGGAGCGCCAGGTCCGCGAAGAACAGCGCGTGGTTGACCACCACCACGTCGGCGGCCTTCATCCTCCGCCGCGCCGCCTGGAAGTGGCACCTCGCGTAGTGGGCGCACTGGCTGGACCGGCAGGAGCCCGACTCGCTGCGGACCTTCTCCCAGACGCCCCGGTCCAGCGCGAAGTCGATGTCCTGGAGCGACCCGTCGGGGGTCTCGGTCGCCCATTCGGCGACCTGTCGGAGCTGATCGAGCTGCCCCTGGCCGGCGAAGAGCTTCCCGGCCGCCCGAACGGCCATCGCCAGGCGGCGGAAGCAGACGTAGTTCTGCCGCCCCTTGGCCAGCACGGCCGAGAACCCCCCCGGCAGGACGCGGTGCAGGAACGGCAGGTCCTTCTGGATGAGCTGCTCCTGGAGGGCGAGGGTGTAGGTGGAGACGACGACGCGGCGGCTGTCGGCGGCGGCGGCCCGGATCGCCGGCACGAGGTACGCGAAGCTCTTGCCCACCCCCGTGCCCGCCTCGGCGATCAGGTGCTCATGCTCGACGAACGCCCCGGCGACGGCGCGGGCCATCTCGAGCTGCTGCGGGCGCTCCTCGTAGCTCTCCAGGTGGCGCGAGATCAGCCCGCCCGGCGCCAGGATGTCCTCGACGGTCCACGGCATCTACGAGTTCGCCGCCCGCCGCCCGCACGGGGCGAGGCCGACCGGTCCTCCGACCCGTCGGCCCCGGCCGGCGCCCCGCGTCCGTGAGAGCGAGATGCTCGCCGAGGGCGTGGGGGCCCTCGGCCGGCGCGGCGTGGTCGCGCGTTCGACGAAGTGCAGGATGAACCACACCGTCATCACGATGATGATCATCGTGATGATCGTGGCGAGGATGGTGATGATGGTGCGCCCGCGGAGGATCGACGTCCGCATGGACGAGACGATGCGGTCCTTCGCCAGCGTCAGCATGGCCAGCAGCACGGCGCCCACGGTCGGCCAGATGCTGATCGAGTGGACGCCGCTGTAGAGGAACACGCCGCGGGAGACCGCCACGCCGGACTGGAGCTCGTAGACTCGCCCCCCGTCGGCGCTCTGCGTCACGTGCCCGTTGACCGCCTCGCCCCCGATGTGGACGTAGAGGATCGTGTACACCACGAAGTTCGCCAGGCCGACGAAGATGATCCAGATGCAGATTCGCGTGCGACGGTCCATGTCACCAGCCCAATGGCGGATTTCCTGTTCCCTGCCGGGGCCCGCCGCCCCCGGGCGGAGCGGCCCCTTGCAGCCGCCACCGCGTTTCCGGGGCCGACCTGCACTCCTGCCGTCGGTCCAGTGGGACATCGGAAGCGGGGAATCGAAAACCGCTACGTCCCGATGACGCCTTCCAGCGGCGAGGAAGCCGTGGCGTAGAGCTTCCGGGGGATCCGCCCGGCCTGGAAGGCCAGCAGCCCGCTCTCCAGCGCCAGTCGCATGGCCCGCGCCATCCGGACGGGGTCCTTCGCGCCGGCGATGCCCGTGTTGAGCAGCACGCCGTCGGCGCCGAGCTCCATGGCGGCGGTCACGTCGCTGGCCGTCCCGACGCCGGCGTCGACGATGACCGGATAGTCCGCGTCGCCGTCCTTGAGCTGCTCCAGGATGATGCGGATGTTCCAGGGGTTCAGGACGCCCTGGCCGCTGCCGATGGGGCTGCCGGCGGGCATGACCGAATCGGCGCCCGCCTCCTTCAGCCGCAACGCCGTCACCGGATCGTCCGACGTGTAGCACAGGACGATGAAGCCCTCGTCCTTGAGCACCTTCAGGGCCTCCAGCGAGCCGACGGGGTCCGGCAGCAGCGTCTTCTTGTCTCCCAGCACCTCCAGCTTGACCCACGCCGAGCCGGGGTTCTCCAGGCCTTCCAGCAGTTCCCGTCCCAGCCGGGCCGTGCGGATCGCGTCGTCGGCGCTGAAGCACCCGGCGGTGTTGGGCAGCAGCGTGTACTTCTGCGGGTCCAGGAAGTCCAGGATGTTCCGCCCGTCGGCGTCCAGCATCCGCTCCCGCCGAACGGCGACGGTGACGACCTGGCAGCCGCTCTCGGCCAGGGCGTCCCGCATCAGCTCGAACGTCTCGTACTTGCCCGTGCCGACGAACAGGCGATTGCGGACCTCGAAGCCTCCAATGCGCAACGGTTGTTCGTTCATGGCTCTCGTCTCGTCTCCAGACTGCGACCTCTCGCGTGCGGACACGCGCCCCTCTCGGGAAACACTCCGGGCGGGGCATGGTCTCGACACGTTCCCTATATCCAAAGGCCCCCCGGGCGCACAAATCAATTCCGCCCGTAT
>CAZXOC010000111.1:4385-21855 GCA_964642165.1 uncultured Planctomycetaceae bacterium
ACACGTTCCCTATATCCAAAGGCCCCCCGGGCGCACAAATCAATTCCGCCCGTATCGCTCGCGGTGCTTGAGGAAGCTGCCCACGCAGGCCGCCACGCCCCCCGCTCCGGCGCCCGGTGTCGCCGGTGTCGCCGGTGTCAGCCGCCGCCCACCAGCGTCACGATCTCCAGCGCGTCGTTCTCGGCAAGACGTGTCTCGGCGTAGCGGGCGCGGGGCAGGATCTCGCGGTTGAGCTCCACGGCCACCCGCCGCGCCCGCAGCGACCGCGATTCCAGCAGCTCCGCCACGGTCGGTGCGGCGGCGAACTCGCACCAGTCGCCGTTGATTTTCACTCGCATGGGGCCGCTCCGCACTCCCTGGCAGCGCCCGCGCGATTGTAGCGCCCGCCCGCCACGCAGGTCAAGACGCGCGCGGGCCCGCGGAGCGCCTCTACGCAGAGTGGCGTCCGGGCGCGGAGGTCCGATAGAATCCCCGCTGCGCCGCGTCAGGACGAAAGGGAACGGACATGGCAATTCGCTGGGGAGTCATCGGGTGCGGCAACGTTTGCGAGGTCAAGAGCGTGCCCGGCCTCCAGAAGGCCGCCGGCAGCGAGGTGCTGGCCGTCATGCGCCGCGATGCCGCCAGGGCCAGGGACTACGCCGAGCGCCACGGCGTGGGCCGGTGGACCACCGACGCCGACGAGGTCCTCCACGACGACGACGTCATCGCCATCTACGTCGCCACGCCCGTCGGCAGCCACATGGACTACGCCCTGCGCGCCTGCCGGGCCGGCAAGAGCTGCTACGTGGAGAAGCCCATGGCCCGCAACCACGCCGAGTGCGTGCGGATGGTCGAGGCCTTCCGCGAGGCCGGGCGCAAGCTCTTCGTCGCCTACTACCGCCGCGGGCTCGACCGGTTCCTCAAGGCCAAAGAGCTGATCGAGACCGGGCGACTCGGGCAGGTCACCGGCGTCAGCTACCGCCTGGCCGAGCCGCGCTTCCGCGGCGTCGACCCGGAGAACCTCCCCTGGCGCCTGGTCGCCAACGACTCCGGCGGGGGGATCTTCCTGGACCTCGGCTCGCACACGCTGGACGTGCTGGACTTCCTCCTCGGGCCGCTCTGCGACGTGGGCGGCCTGGCGGCGAACCTCGCCGGCGACTACGACGTCGAGGACGGCGTCGCGATGACCTTCCGCACGCCGGCCGGGGCGCTCGGCACGGCGAGCTGGAACTTCGCCAGCGACACGAGCGAGGACCTGATCGAGGTCTTCGGCACGCACGGCCGCATCGCCATGTCCACGTTCGGCGTCGAACCCGTTCGCCTGACCACGTCCGAGGGCGAGGAGGCGTTCGACCTGCCCAACCCCCCGCACGTGCAGCAGCCGCTGATCCAGACGGTCGTGGACGACCTGCTCGGCCGCGGCCAATGCCCCTCGACCGGCGAGACGGCCGCTCGCACGGCGAAGGTGATGGACACGGTCCTGGCCGACTACTACGGCGGCCGCGACGACGAGTTCTGGCTCCGCCCGGCCACCTGGCCCGGCCGCCGGGAGCGCTCGTAGCTCCGCGTTGGCCCGGGGATGCTTTCGCAGCCGCCGGAGTCGGCTCGACGGCGCCGAGCCAGATCGTGATTGGCCCGGCCTCGCGTTGCGGTACAATGCAGGCGTCGTGCAGTCCGACCGATGGCGGGTGTCGCCGTCGGTCCGCTTTTCGCCCGAGGAAGAGGTCGTCATGGTTCGTCGTGGTCGTCGCTCCGCCGTCTTGGGGATCCTTTCGGTTCTGTGCCTCCTTTCGCCCGGGCGCGCGGCGGACTGGCCGACGTGGCGCGGCGATGCCGGCCGCTCCGGCTCCACCCGCGAGGAGCTGCCGAAGGAGTTGCACTTCCAGTGGGCGCTTCGCCTGCCCGCCCTCCAGCCGGCCTGGCCCGACGAGCCGCGGATGCGCTTCGACGCCGCCTACCAGCCCGTCGTCGCGGGCGCGTCCCTGTTTGTGGGCTCCAGCCACGACGACTCCGTCCGCGCGTTCGACCTCGCCGACGGCTCGCAGAAGTGGTGCGTCTACGCGAACGGCCCGGTGCGCTTCGCGCCGCTTGCCTGGCGGGGGCGCCTCTTCGTCGTCAGCGACGACGGCTATCTCTACTGCCTCGACGCCGCCACGGGCGAGCTGCGCTGGAAGCGGCGCGGCGGACCCTCCGGGCGCATGGTGCTGGGCAACGAGCGGCTGATCTCGATGTGGCCGGCGCGCGGCGCGCCGGTCCTCGCGCCGGAGCCGTCGGCCCCGTCGGGCCACGCCGTGCACTTCGCGGCCGGCATCTGGCCCTTCATGGGCGTGTTCCTCTACGCCCTCGACGCCGACAGCGGCGAGGTGCTCTGGTGCAACGACGGGGCCGGGGCGACGTACACCGTCCAGCCGCACAACAGCCCCGCCTTCGCCGGCGTCGCCCCGCAGGGCTACCTCGCCGTGGCGGGCGACAAGCTGCTGGTGCCCAACGGGCGCGCCGTCGCGGCGGGCTTCGACCGGGCGACCGGGCGCTTCCGCTACTTCCACCACGCCGCCGCCAAGCGCACCGGCCACTGCGAAGTCGCCGCCGTGGGCAACCGCTTCCTCAACGCCGCCGCCCTGTGCGACCTGAAGAGCGGCGCCCCCCTCGCGAGGGTCTGGCTGGACGGCAGGAACGTCGGCCTGCGATACTCCCAGAGCTACCACGCCTTCTACGACGCGAACACCCAAGAGGAGATCCGCCCGATCGGCAAGCTCCCCGTGCTGTGGGGCACGATCAGCTACGAGTCGGCGGGCGATCATCTCTACGCCTGCGACCTGAGCCGCCAGGTCACCCGGACGTACTACGACCTCAGCGGCAAGAAGAAGAAGGGCAAGCGACCCCGCGTCCTGTGGCGGCTGCCCACGCGGGCCCGGCCCATGCTCCGCGCGGGCGGGCGCCTCTACGCCGCGGGCCGGGGCGAGCTGATCGCCGTCGACCTGCCGACCGAGGGCGAAGTCGAGCGGTTCCTCGAGGCCAAGGCGGCCGACGGCGACGCCCTCCTGCCGCCGCCTCGCATCGCCTGGCGGGAGAAGATCGACGAGACGCCCGCGAACATGATCGCCGCCGCGGGACGGCTGGTCGTCGTCACTCGGGAAGGGAGCCTCTACTGCTACGGCGGCGCCGAGCCACAGGGCAAGCCTCACGACCGGCGGCTGTTCCCGCGCCGAGGCGAGCGGAAGTCCCCCGCCGGCGCGGACGAAGCCGCGACCGTCCTCGCCGCGACGGGCGCGCACGAGGGCTACGCCCTGGTGATGGGATTGAGGGACGGCCGCCTCGCCGAGCGGCTCGCCCGGCAGCCGAAGCTGCGGGTGATCGCCCTCGACGCCGACGCGGCGAAGGTCGGCGCTTTCCGCCGGCGGATGGACCGGTCACATCTGGACGGCAAGCGTCTCTCGGCCGTCGTGGCCGACCCGCGGACGGTGCGGCTGCCGCCGTACCTGGCAAGCCTGATCGTCACGGAGGACCCCGCGGCGTTGGGGCCGATCGGGGAGATGCCCGTCCGGAAGCTCTTCCGGATACTGCGCCCGTACGGCGGCGTGCTCTGCCTGAAGCTCGACGGCAGCGCCCGGGCGGCCTTCCGAAAGCTCGTCGCCTCCGCGGACCTGCCGCGCGCCGAACTGGGCCGGGCCGGCGACTTCACGCTGCTGCGCCGCCGCGGATCGCTGCCCGGGGCCGGCTCCTGGACGCACCAGTACGGCAGCGCCGCCAACACGTGCGTCTCCGACGACGACCTCGTCCGCGCGCCGCTCGGGCTGCTGTGGTTCGGCGGCACGAGCAACAGCGACATCCTCCCCCGCCACGGCCACGGCCCGCCCGAGCAGGTCGTCGGGGGGCGCCTGTTCATCGAGGGCCCCGACGCTCTCCGCGCCGTGGACGTCTACACTGGCCGCCTGCTCTGGCAGAGGCGCCTGGAGGACCTCGGCAGGAACTACGACTACACCAGCCACGAGCCCGGCGCCAACGCGCTCGGGACCAACTACGTCGCCGCGCGCGACGCGGTATATGTCGTCCACGGGCGGACCTGCCTCCGCCTGGACCCCGCGACGGGACGGACGTTGGGCGAGCTGCGCCTGCCCGCCGGCGACGGCGACGCCGGGCACGCGCCGCTCTGGGGCTACCTCGGCGCCTGGGAGGACCTGCTCGTGGCCGGGGCGACGCCGATGAAGCTCGACTCGCCCGACCTGACCGGCGCCGACTTCCGCAGGCTCGTCAAGGCGGCGGACCGCAAGGGCGGCGCCTTCTACGCCAACAGCCGCACCCGCGCGCTGTGCGAGGCCATCGAGAAGTGGAAGGACTTCGAGCCGGAGCGCCCCAAGGTGGTGCTCCAGCCCCCGCCGGACATCCAGCCGAGCCGGGAGCCCACCACGCGGCCCGCGGTGGACGTCGACTTCATCATCGCCAACGTCGGCAGGATGATCCGCCGGACGGACATGCTGGGCAGGCTGCCGGCGGAGGTGGTAGCCGCCGCGCGGAAGCGCTGCGCGAAGGACGTGGCCGCGTGGGAGAAGGCCCGCCGGACCCGCCGCGACTTCGACGCGCCGAAGCCCGAGACGATCGACGACCTCCAGGCGCACGTCGGGGCGCTGCGGGCGTCGGGCGAGGGGGCCCTGGCCGACGGGCGCGACCTGCTCATGCTTCGCCGGCAGATCCTCGGCCACTGCTACCCGACGCTGCCGGCGTGGCGCCACCGGAAGATCGGGCAGGCCACGCTCGACCACACCGCCAGCCGGGAGCTGGTCGCGCTGAACCGCCACAGCGGCAAGGTGCTGTGGCGGCGGACTGCGGAGGCGGCCTTTCGCCACAACGCCGTCTGCCTCGGCGGCGGGAAGGTCTTCTGCATCGACCGCCTGCCGACCCCCGCGGCGCACCGCCTGCTCCGCCGCGGCGTCAAGACCCACCACCTCAACCGCCTGCTCGCCCTCGACGTCCGCACCGGCAAGCTGCTCTGGAGCACGCGCGAGCACGCCTTCGGGACGTGGCTGAGCTACTCGGCCGAGCACGACGTGCTCGTCCAGGCGGGCCGACCCAGCCGCGACATGCTCGGTGACGAGCCCGGCACGCGGATGACGGCCTTCCGCGCCGGCGGCGGGGACGTCCTCTGGGACAAGACGCCCTCGAAGGAGAAGGGCTTCCGCTACGCCGGCCCGGTTATGCTCCACGGGCGGACGATCCTCACGCAGGGGCAGGCCTTCGACCTGCTTACGGGCGAGCGCCGGATGCGCGAGCACCCGCTGACCGGCGAGCCGATCAAGTGGCGCTTCAAGCGGAACTACGGCTGCAACTACGCCATAGCCAGCCGCCACCTGGTGACGTTCCGCTCGGCGGCGGCGGGGTACTTCGACCTCGCCGGCGACGGCGGGACGGGCAACCTCGGCGGGTTCAAGAGCGGCTGCACGAGCAACCTCATCGCCGCCGACGGCGTGCTGAACGCCCCGGACTACACCCGCACGTGCACGTGCAGCTACCAGAACCAGTCGTCGCTGGCGCTGATCCACATGCCGGACGTGGAGATGTGGACGTTCCAGGACTTCGATCGCGGCAAGGAGCCGATCCGCCGACTGGGCGTCAACTTCGGCGCCCCGGGCGACCGGCGCGACGCCAAGGGCACGCTCTGGCTGGAGCATCCCACCGTCGGCGGGCCGAGCCCCAACGTCGGCATCGAGGCCGACCTCAACGGCAAGGTCAAGGTGGACAGGACCGCGCTCGCGGGGCTCTGCTGGCGCCGCCACAGCTCGCGCGTCCGCGGCGCGACGGACGATGCCCCGCCCTGGGTGGCCGCGTCGGGCCTCCAGGCCGCCGGCGAGATCCACGTCAAGCTCGCCGGCAGCCGCGCCGCGCCGCGAACCTACACCGTGCGCCTGCACTTCGCCGAGCCCGGCCGCGCCGCCAGGGGCGAGCGCGTCTTCGACGTCGCGCTCCAGGACGAGACGGTCCTGAAGGCCCTCGACGTCGCCGCCGAGGCCGGCGCCGCGTTGACGCCCGTCGTTAAGACGTTCCGCAAGGTCGCCGTCAAGGACAAGCTTCGCGTCGCCCTGACGCCCGCCGCCGGCAGCAAGCTTCCCCCCGTCCTCTGCGGCGTGGAGGTCCTCGCCGAACGGGAGTAGACTGGGCGGGTTGCCTCGACACGCAAGGAGCGGCGCCCATGAACATCGACCCCACGGCGGACGTGCATCCCTCGGCGATCCTGGAAGGCGACGTGACGGTCGGCGCGTACACGAAAATCGACGCCGGGACGATCATCACCGGCCGCGTGACGATCGGGCACCACACCCTCATCCGCTGCAACGTGGTGATCCGGGGGGCGAACCGGATCGGCAACTACACGCACGTGTACGACAACGTGAACATCGAGGGCGGCCGGCCCGGAGGCAAGGTCGGCGGCGTCCGCAACGACGAGCCCGACCGCTCGATCATCGGCGATCACTGCTGGATCAACCACGGGGCGACGATGCACGGCACGCAGATCGGCGACGGCGGGGCCGTCGGCCTGAACGCCTGCTGCGACTACAACACGCGCATCGGCTGCGGGGCGATCCTCGCCAACGGCAGCGCCACGCACGTCGACCAGGTGATCGGCGAGGACTGTTTCGCCGAGGGCGTTCCCGCCGTCGTCACGAAGGAGGGCCTCACGGACGACGACCGCCGCGACTACTTCGGCCTCGTCCCCGCCGAGTGGACGAGCTTCGAGGCCGCGAAGATCGAGCAGGCCATCCGTAGGAAGCAGGCCGACTGACCGGACGCCCCGCGCGCCGTCACTGCCGGAAGTAGTGCCACGTGCAGGTCAGCTCGGTCTCCTGCCCCGCCCTGAGCTCGAGCGTCCAGCGGACCTGCTCGCGCGGGCGGGAACTTGGCGGCGGGGTCGTCGTCCGACCTCATGACTACACTCGCAAGAGGAGCCCATCATGCGCAGCGCTCTTGTCGCCCTGCTCGTCGGCTTGCCCGCGGCCGGTTTGTGGGCCGCGGATGCCGAGAAACCCTCCCCGCCGCGCTTCGGCGAGCCCGTCGAGCTGATGAAGCTGCCCAAGGACCAGGTGCCCCTGATCACGTTCGCCGGCCCGTTCGTGCGCGTCTCGCCGACCGGCGAGCGGTGCATCTACCTCCGCCGGGCCGGCAACCCGATCCAGGCCATGCTGCACATCCGGCAGTTCGGCACGCCGCCCAAGGAGTTCGCCGTCCCGACGGCCGTGCCCGCCCGGCTGCGGTACTGGCTGTGGGGCTTCTTCGGCCACTGCTGGCGGGCCGACGGGCGGCAGGTCGCCTACCTGCTGGCCGGGTCCAAGGACGGCATGGCGGACGAGCCGGTGCGCTACCGCCTGGGGGCAGCGCGGTTCGACTGGTCCCTGCCGCTGCCCCAGCAGTCCGGGGGCGGGGTCGGGCCCAACGCCAAGCGCAGCCACACGGCCGTCAGCTTCGGCGCGGCGGGCAAGGGGCTCTGGCGCGCCGAGAGCGATCTGCGGCACTACGGCTCCTGCCGCGTGGTCGGCCCCAAGGGCGTGGTCTACGAGGGCAAGGGCTTCGCCATCCACCACCTCGTGCCCTCGCCGGACGGCAGGCACGTCGCCTGGGTGGAAACGCCCCCGTGGCCGAAGCGCCGCCGGTCGGGCCTGTCGCCCGCGGAGAGGGAGAAGGCCGCCCGGCTGGGGCTGCGACAGAAGACCCCGCCGCCGCCGACCCCCGCCATTGTGATCCTCGACGTCGCGACGCGCAAGGTCGTCCGGCGGATCGCCCTGTCGCGGTACTCGTCCCCCTGGCCCCTCTGGGCCGCCGGCGGGAAGCGGCTGTGCTACGGCGAAATCAGCCAGATCCGCCGCATCTACCGACGGGAGATCAAGGCCTTCCGCCTCGCCGACGGCACCACGCGCGTGGTCCTCCGCGACGCCAGGCCGATCGGCGCGCTGGGCCGCTGGCTCGTCGCCAATCGCGGCCCGGCGTGCATCCCCATGACGCAGCACTCCAGCAGCTACCGCCCGCCGCCCGGCACCGACCCCCGCCCGAAGCGCAACGAGATCGTCCTGTGCGACCTGGAGTCTGAGGCCGCCCCGCTGCCGCTGCTGGCGGACGCGTTCGCCCAGCAACTCGTCGGGCGGGACTTGGTCTACGCCCGGGAGAACGGCCCCGACGTGGTCGTGAGCAAAGCGGCGCTCGAGTAGCCTCGGCCGGGCCTACGGGCCGGGTCCCGCCTTCCCGCCGAACATCGGCAGGTAGCGGTAGTAGACCTCCAGCGTGAGGGTGGCCAGGGCGGTGGTGTAGACGCGCCCGCCGCGCTCGCCGCCCCAGCGGCTCTGGGAGGGGTCCCAACTGCCGTCCAACTCGCCGCCGCGCTGCTGGCTGGCCGTCAGGCGGTCGCGGACGGCCTGGTTCCACCGCCCCCACGAGGCGTCCCGCAACTGGAACAGCGCCAGCGACCCGTAGTACCAGCCGTAGAAGTTCGCCAGCTCCACCGGGTCGGGCGGGCGGAGGTAACCGGCCGCCTCCTTGCGCTGGGCGCGCCCGAGGTGCTGCCCCAGCAGCAGGCGCGAGAACAGCGCCTCGGCCGTCATCGTCCGCGTGGGATTGGCCTTCTGGTAGCCGGCGAGCATGCCGTGGCGTCCGCGGCCGACGCGGGCCAGCCACCGCAGTGCCCCCCGGCGCGTGCCGGCGGGGATCGCCACACCGAGGCGGCTGACGCTGTAGAGGGCCATCACCTGCCAGCCGAGCACGCTCGTGTCGCCGCCCTCGCCGGGCGCGTAGCGCCAGCCGCCCGTCACACGGTTCTGCGCGGCGGCGACGAACCTTGCGCCCTGGATGGCGGCCTGGCCATAGAGCGGGTCGCGCGTCATGGCGGCGGCCTCGCCCAGCGCCAGCGTCGCGATGCCGTGGCTGTACATGTCGCCGCCGCCGCGGAGGTCGCCGTCGGCCTCCTGGGCGGCCAGCAGGTACGCCAGCCCGCCGGCGACGTGCTCGCGGTAGCGGCTGGGCTTGTCCGGGCGGTAGTCGGCGGCGAGGAAACACAGCACCGCCAGGCCGGTCAGCCCCACGTCGTCGCGGTTCGGCGGGCGCTTCTGGCGGCGGGTGTTCGCCTCGTGGATGTATCTCCAGCGCCCGTCGGCCTCCTGGCTGCGGGCCAGGTACGCCAGCGCCCGCTGGACGGATGCCTCCGAGATCTTCGAGCCGCCCATCTCCTCCACGAGCTTCTTGCGGGCCGCCGGCGTGCGGTGGTCCAGCGGCTTGACCACCTTCATCCGCTGCGGGATCAGGACGCCGAGCGGGACGATGGCCGGACGCGGGAGGACCCGGTCCAGCGGCACGTCCCTCGCCACGGGCGGGTGGAGGTCCGCCGACAGGTGCGCCGTCAGCGACGCGCCGCGCGGGTCGGCCGGGGGCAATCGCTCCGGCGAGGCCAGCGACTCCGGGCGCGACCGGTCGGTCAACTCCCCCGTCGCCCGGCGCGAGAGCGCACCGGCTGGCCGAACGTCCGACCCGGGCGGGGCGCGGTCGCTCAGCCGGATCGGAGCGGCCGGCTGCCACAACTCCAGCGCCGGCTCGTCCACGGCCGCCCGCGCCACGACGGGCTCGCGGCCCGGCTCCGGCAGGGACGAAAGCACCCGCGACGTCGGCACGACGATGGACCGCGGGTTTGGGGGCGTCGGCGGCGCGTCCAGTTCCGCCGCCTGCCAGGGCGCGTCGGCCTGCTGCCGGCGGCGGGAGGGCACGGGAGCGGGCGGTTCGGCCTCGGCGCGGATGCGCGGCTCGGGCGTCGCGACGGGGCGCCGAGGCACCTCGACCCTCGCGGGGGACGGGCGCCCGCTCTCCGGCGGGGGGCGGGGGACGCGGTCGTCCACGACGGGCGGCCTCGCCCAGGGCGGTTCCGGCCGGGGGTCCAGCTCCGCCCGCTGCGGCTCCGAGAGCGGCGCGCCCAGCTCCGTCGGCTCGAACGCCGGGGCACGGACCTCCTCCAGCCCCGCCCGCATCAGCGCCGCCAGCGACGGGTCGGCCACCGGCAGCTCCGTGAGCTGGTAGCGGACCTGCGCCCGGAGCTGGGCTTCCTGCCCGGCGACGAGGCTCACCGACGCCTCGCGCGGCGCGAGGCCCGTCACCAGGGCCACGACGGGCAGGGAGACGGCGACGAGGCTCATGGCGGCCGTCAGGGCAACGTGAATGAGGATGGACGCCACGACGGACTGCCAGAGGCGGCTGAGACGCTGGTAGCCGACCCGCCGGAGCAGCAGCAGCACGACGCCCAAGGCCGCCAGCGCCGCCAGCAGGCCCCACCACCCCCAGCTCTGCTGCTCCAGGAGCGTCTGCCCGGCGCGGGCCGTCGCGGAGGCGGGCGCGGTCAGCGCCGCCGCCACCGCCAAGGCGGCCACGAGCCGAACGCCGCGATGGTCCGCCTCGCGGGACATCTCGTTCTCTCTATCGGCCAAAGGCGCCTTCGCCGTCCTGCCCGAGCACGCCCGGTCCGCCCCGCCCGATCCGGTTGCCGCGCGGGGACCGATCGCCCGAGACCCTCGCCGCCGGACGCCGGTCGCCACAAGTAGTATAGCGGCCCTCCGCCCTCTCGGCCCAGCGGCCTCCGCGCCGAGTCGCGGCGAGCCGTCCCCGCGGGCGTCCGCCGCGCCGCCGCAGCCAGGGAAACGGGCCGGTTGCCCGGGCCAATCTTGGCACACCCCCTACTGCAAACCCCGCAGGGGTGATCTGCGGTGAAACCCCGGCACGTTTCCGACGCCGTTCGGTGGTCTTGGCGTCCCGAGCCTCGTGCGGGGCAGCAGCCCCGGGTTTCCGAAATTACAATTTTTTGGATTTTTCCTGTATACAAGGATCGGGGGCTGTCGATACAATGCATGCCGTAACGCGTGTGCTGTGACGAGAGAACGACCGCACCCATGCCCCGACCCCATGGCACACGTGTCGGGCCGGCAGACGCCTCTGTCGGCCTCTTTTATGCGCCGCTCGCCACGGCGACCCCCGTCCTCAGCGCCACGTCATGAGCCCTCCCGTCGCCCCCTGGCAGTTCTCGGGGATTTCGCCTTTTTACGGGAGCCGGGACCCGCCGTCGCCGCCCCGCTGCCGTAGGGCCATCGCCCTGGGCGGTCTTCGGGCCTTCCCCTCAGGCGTCCGCGCTGGCCAGGTGAGTCCTCTGGCAGCAGGGATGGCACTGCGAGCCGGGTGGGACCGGGGGGCCTGCGGGGCCGCGGAGTCGGCATCTGGCGGGATCGGGACGTTTCCGTTTGCCCGTGGACGGCCGCAAGGGCGGGCTGCTGTGGGCCGTCTCTCCCACCGACGGCGCGAACGGGAGGCTGGTCCTGGCCACGACGGACGGCCGTGTCCTCTGCTTCGCCGGCCGCCAGGAACAGCGACCCCTGCCGGGCACGCGAGCGTTCATTCACGGGAAGCCCATCGCACGAAGGAGCCGAAGCATGCCGAGAGCGGCGCAGTCGTTTGCGGCGTGGGTTGCGGCAGCGGCCCTGGTCGCCGCGTCGCCGGGCTCGAGCGCCGCCGCCGGCGCGGAGGCCCGTGAGATCCTCGACGCAACCGGCGTGAAGGGCGGGCTCGTCGTCCACGTCGGCTGCGGGCCTTCGACAGGCTCAGGGCAGGGGGGCAACCTCACCGCCGCGCTGCGCGCCGACGGGCGCTACCTGGTGCACGGCCTGGCGCGCGACGCGGCCGGCGCGGCGAAGGCCCGCGAGCACATCCAGAAGCTCGGGCTGTACGGCGTGGTGTCGGTGGAGCGCTGGCCGCACAGCCGCCTGCCCTACGCCGGGAACCTGGTGAACCTGGTCGTCTCGGAGGACCTCGGCGGGACCCCGATGGGCGAGGTGATGCGTGTCCTCGCGCCCGGGGGCGTGGCGTACGTCCGGCGCGGCGGGCAGTGGGCCCGGACCGTCAAGCCCTGGCCGAAGGACATCGACCAGTGGACGCACTACCTGCACGACGCGACGAACAACGCCGTGGCGAAGGACACCGTCGTCGCCCCGCCGAAGCGGATGCAGTGGGTGGCCAGGCCGCTATATGGCCGGAGCCACGAGATCGACACGACCGTCTGCGCGCTCGTCTCGGCGAACGGGCGGGCGTTCTACATCCTGGACGAGGGCCTGACGGGCATCACCGACCCGCGCCTGCCGCAGACGTGGTCGCTCGTCGCGCGGGACGCCTTCAACGGCGTGCGGCTGTGGAAGCGCCCGATCGAGCGCTGGGGCTGGCCCGAGTGGAAGAACGCCGACCTGGCCGGCAAGGACTGGACGGGCTTCCGCGGGCAGCGGACCCGCTCGCCCATCGCCCTGCCGCGGCGGCTGGTCGCCGTCGGCGACCGCGTGTACGTCACGCTGGGCTACAACGCGCCGCTGACGATCCTCGACGCGGCCACGGGACAGGTCCTCCGCGACTGCCAGGGCACCGAGGGCACCGACGAGATCGTCTGCGACCGGGGCGTCGCGGTGCTCTGCGTGCGCAAGACGCCGCTGGCGCCCGTCCGGGAGCCCGCCCCGCAGCCCGCCAAGGCCGCGGCGAAGCAACCGGGCAAGAAGGCAGCCAAGCGGCGGCGCGGCCGAAGCTCCGGCACGCCCCCGCCCGCGTCCCTCGTCGCCGTCCAGGCCGACACCGGCCGGGTCCTCTGGCGCAGGCCCCCGGGGCAGGTCCTGCCGATGTCCTTGGCCGCCGCCGACGGGCGGGCGTTCTTCCACAACCACAAGGAGATCGTCTGCCTGGACCTGAAGACGGGCCAACCGCGCTGGCGTGCGACCTGCCAGGCGGCCCGCGGGGGCTTCTGGAACTCCTCCTGCACGCTCGTGGTGCAGAGGGGCGTGGTGCTGCTGCTGAGCTCCGGCAAGCTCGAGGCCTTCTCCGCCGCCGACGGCGCGCCCCTCTGGCAGGGCCGCGGCGGACGCGGGCCCGGCGTCGCCAATCCCCCCGACCTGTTCGTCGCCGGCGGGCTGGTCTGGGCCGGCGCCAGCCGATCCGGGCTCGACCCGAAAACCGGGCAGGTCAAGCACACGCTGGACCTCCAGAAGGTCATCACCCCCGGCCACCATTACCGCTGCTACCGCAGCAAGGCCACCGAGCGCTACCTGCTGTGGCCCAAGCGGGGGGTGGAGTTCCTGGACGTCCGGGGGGCGAACCACATGAGGCAGGACTGGCTTCGGCCCCCTTGCCGCTACGGCGTGATGCCCTGCAACGGGATGCTCTACGTGCCGCCGAGCCAGTGCTTCTGCTACCCCGGCGTGCGCCTGCAAGGCTTCAACGCCCTGTCGCCCGGCCCCGTCGAGCCGCCGAAGGGCACCGGCGATGACACCCGCCTCGAGCGCGGGCCGGCCTACGGCCACGTCGGGAATCCCGAATCGGGAACCGGCGATGGCGATTGGCCCACGCTGCGCCACGACGCCAAGCGAAGCGGCAGCACGAAGGGACCCGTGCCCGCCGACGTGCGACGCCTCTGGCAGGTCGAGGTGGGCGGGCGAATCACCCAGCCCGTCCTCGCGGGCGGCCGGCTCTACGTCGCCTCCGTGGACGCGCACACCGTTCACGCCCTGGAGGCCGCCGGCGGTCGGCGGCTCTGGAGCTACACGGCCGGCGGACGCGTGGATTCCCCGCCGACGATCCACCGGGGCATGGTCCTGTTCGGCTCGGCGGACGGCTGGGCCTACTGCCTGCGTGCGGCCGACGGCGAGCTGGCCTGGCGCTTCCGCGGGGCGCCGACCGCGCGGCGGATCGTGGCGTTCGGGCAGGTGGAATCGGCCTGGCCCGTCCACGGCAACGTGCTGGTGAAGGACGGCGTGGTGTTCTTCGCCGCCGGACGGTCGAGCTACCTCGACGGCGGCATCCACGTGTACGGGCTGGACCCGGCCACGGGCAAGGTGCTCCACCGGGCGCGGCTGGACGGCCCGCACCCGGACATCGCCAAGGACGTCGGCCGCCCGTTCGACATGGACGGGACGCTGGCCGACGTGCTCGTGACCGACGGCGAGCGGATCTACATGCGCCAGGTCATGTTCGACGCCCGGCTCCGCCCCCGGGACGCGCCGCGGCTCAGCCGCATGGGCGACCGGGAGATGGGCCTGCACCTGACGGCCACCGGCGGGCTGCTGGACGACTGCGCGTGGAACCGGACGTTCTGGACGTACTGTCGCCGCTGGCCGGGCTACTACATCGCCAACCAGTCCCCCAAGGCGGGCCAGCTCCTGGTCTTCGACGAGGCCACCACCTATGGGGTGAAGTGCTACACGCGGAGGAACCGCCACAGCCCCATGTTCTTCCCGGGCACGGACGGCTACCTGCTGTTCGCCGACGACAACCGCAACGAGCCCGTGCTCGTCGGCGAGGCGGGCACGGGCAAGCCCATCCGCTGGCTGCCGGCCGTCAACAAGGCCATCGGGCACAAGCTCGACATGAAGGCCGTCAACGCCGACAAGGGCACCGGCTTCACGCGGGCGGCCCCGCCGAAGTGGGCCAAGTGGCTGCCCGTCCGCGTCCGGGCGATGGTGCTGGCGGGCGAGACGCTCTTCGTCGCCGGCCCGCCGGACGTGCTGGATGCCGCCGATCCGCTCGCGGCCTTCGAGGCCCGCAAGGGCGCCGTGCTCCGGGCGGTCTCGGCCGCCGACGGCAGGAAGCTCCGCGAGTGCAAGCTGGACAGCCCGCCCGTCTTCGACGGGCTCATCGCCGCCGGCGGGCGGCTGTACCTGGCCGACCGAAGCGGCCGCGTGCTCTGCCTGGGAGCGAAGTAGCCCCAACGCGAAAGGCGGTGTGCCGATGCGAGCAGGACACAATCGGAGAAACGCCCCGCGGCGCGGGCGCGGTCTTGTGGCGGCCCTGGTCGTGGCACTGATCTTGCCGACCGTCGCCGCCGCGCAGCGGGACTGGCCCCAGTTCCACGGGCCCCGGCGCGACAACAAGTCGGCCGAGACGGGGCTGCTGAAGTCGTGGCCGGCCGAGGGACCCAAGCGGCTCTGGACGGCCGAGGGCATCGGAGAGGGCTTCTCCACCGTCGCCGTCGCCGGCGGGCTGATCTACACGACGGGCAACGTCGGGCGCAGCACCGTCATCACCGCGCTCGACCCGAACGGCAAGACGGCGTGGCAGGTGAGGAACGGCCCGGCCTGCCGGCACGAGCACAGCGGCACGCGGGGCACGCCGACCATCGACGGCGAGCGGCTCTACCACGAGAACGCCGACGGCGACGTCATCTGCCTCGACGCCCGCACGGGCAAGGAGGTCTGGTCGCTGAACATCCTCCGGAAGTTCGACGGGCGCAACATCCAGTGGGGCCTGGCCGAGTCGCTGCTGATCGACGGCAACCACGTCATCTGCACGCCCGGCGGCGCGGAGGCCGGCATCGTCGCGCTGGACAAGGCGACCGGGCGGACCGTCTGGGTCTGCCGGGAGACGCGCGACAAGCCCGGCTACTGCTCGCCGCTGCTCGTGGACTACCAGGGCATCCGGCAGATCGTGACGCTGATGGCCACCTCCGTCGTCGGCGTGGACGCCCGGACCGGCAAGCTGCTGTGGCGCTGGGCGCACAAGACGCCCTTCGACGAGAACATCACGACGCCGATCTTCCACGACGGGCGCGTCTTCGTGTCCACCCGCACGACGGGCGCGCGGCTGCTGAAGCTGACGGTGCAGGGCGACCGGGTCGCCGTCGAGCAGCTCTGGCACACGCGGGCGATGGACAACCAGCACGGCGGCGTGCTGCTGCTCGACGGGCACCTCTACGGCGCCTGCCACTCGTCCCGATCGGGCTCGTGGGTCTGCCTGGAGCTCCGCACGGGCACGTGCACCTGCGGCGGGCGCGGCATCGGGCGGGCCTCGGCCACCTTCGCCGACGGCCTGCTGGTCCTCCACAGCCAGCGCGGCACGGTCGCGCTGGTCCGCCCGAAGCCCGACGCCTTCGAGGTCATCAGCCAGTTCCGCCTCCCCCGCGGCGGACGCGGACCCAACTGGGCCCACCCCGTCGTCTGCGCCGGGCGCCTCCATCTCCGCCACGGCAACTTCCTGTACTGCTATGATATCAAGGGCAAGTGAGCGTCGGTGGTCCGGCGCGAGACTCGCACGCCGAATCCGGAAGGAGAGAAGAATGAAACGGACAGCGTTGGTGCTCGGTGTGGCGTGTGCGGTGCTGATCGCGGCGCCCGTCGTGACGGCCGCGGAGAAGGTCCAGCAGGTCGTCGAGCCGAAGGAGAAGATCGTTCTCTTCGACGGCAAGACGTTCGACGGGTGGGTGCGTCACATCCGCGGCAAGGGCAACGTCGACGAGACGTGGACGATCAAGGCCGGCGGCGTCCTGGCCTGCACGGGCCGGCCCCCCGGGTACATCCGCACCGCCAAGGCCTACCGGAACTACAAGTTCCGCGTGGAGTACCGCTGGGCGGGGCGGACCGGAAACAACGGCGTCCTCGTCCACATGGTCGGCGAGGACCGCGTCTGGCCGAAGAGCCTCGAATGCCAGGGCATGTACCGCAACCAGGGCGACTTCTTCGAGATCGGCGGCGTCGAGTTCAACGAGCACAAGATCGGCGGGCACCGCGTCGGCGGGCGCCGCGTCAAGAAGTACGACCCCCCCAACGAGAAGAAACCCGGCGAGTGGAACGTCTACGAGGTCTGGGCCGTCGGCGACACGATCCGCCCGTACGTCAACGGCAAGCTCATGAACGAGGCGAGCGGCCTGGCCCTGACGGCCGGGAAGATCTGCCTCCAGAGTGAGGGCGCCCCGATCGAGTTCCGCAACATCACCCTCGAGCCGGCGAGCGAGAAGACCAAGCCCTGGCCGGTCGCGCCGACGAAGAAGACCGTCCTGTTCAACGGCAAGGACCTCACCGGCTGGGTGCGGTTCATCCCCAACGACAAGCGCGACCGGCAGACGAAGCAGTGGACGGCGGAGAAGGTCTGGAGCGTCCAGGACGGCGTGATCCGCTGCGCGGGCAAGCCCGCCGGGTACATCCGCACGTGCGAGCACTACGCCAACTACAAGCTGCACGTCGAGTGGCGCTGGGTCGACAAGCCCACCAACAGCGGCGTGCTGCTGCACCGCGCGGGGATCGACCGCGTCTGGCCGAAGTGCATCGAGGCCCAGCTCATGCACGCCAGCGCCGGCGACTTCTGGCTGCTGAGCCGCTCGACGCTGACCGTCGGCGGCAAGCAGGTCGGCCCGAAGGGCTTCGCCAACATCAAGAAGAAGCACCCCTCCAACGAGAAGCCCGCCGGCGAGTGGAACACCTACGACATCGTCTGCGACGGCGGGACCGTCCGGCTGACCGTCAACGGCCTGCTCCAGAACGAGGGCACCGACGCCGACCCGGCCGGCGGGCCGATCTGCCTCCAGAGCGAGGGCAGCGCGATCGAGTTCCGCAACGTCTACCTCGAGCCGCTGGACAAGTAGCCCCGACGAACGCGCCGTTGCGCGACACTTTTCGGGCCTTTCGGCGGAATTCTCACGCCCCGAGCCGCCGCCCGAAAAACGGCCATAAGTCTAGATCGATTG
>CAZXOC010000112.1:0-21261 GCA_964642165.1 uncultured Planctomycetaceae bacterium
CCTGCACGATCTCCATGTGCAGCAGGCCCAGGAAGCCGCAGCGGAAGCCGAAGCCCAGCGCGTCGCCGCTGATCGGCTGAAACGTCAGCGACGAGTCGTTGAGCTGGAGCTTCGCCATGGCCTCGCGCAGCTCCGGGAACTGCGTGCCGGGACCGGGGTAGAAGTCGCTGAAGACCATCTGCTGCGGGGGGCGGTAGCCGGGCAGGGCCTGGGCGGCCGGACGGGCGGCCAGCGTGATCGTGTCCCCCACGTGGACGGCGGCCACGGACCGGATGCTCGCCGTCAGGTACCCCACCTCGCCGGCGGCCAGCTCCCGCACCTGCTCGACGTGCGGGCGGAACTTGCCCAGCTCGCCGATCTGGTACTGCTCGCCCGTGCCCATCATGCGGAAGCGGTCGCCGACGGCGAGCCTGCCGTCGAAGACCCGCACGTAGACCACCACGCCGCGGTAGTCGTCGTAGGCGCTGTCGAAGATGAGCGCCCGGGCCGGCGCGTCGGCGTCGGCGCCCGGGGGAGGCAGCTGCTCGACGATCGCCGCCAGCAGGTCCTCGACCCCCTCACCCGTCTTCGCCGACGCGAAGATGCAGTCCTCCGCGGGCGTGCCAAGGAGATGCTCGATCTCCATGGCGGCGTCCTCCGGCCGGGCCGCCGGCAGGTCGATCTTGTTGACCACGGGGACCAGCACCAACCCGCTGCGCTGGGCCAGGTGCGCGTTGGCCACCGTCTGGGCCTCGACGCCCTGAGCGGCATCCACCACCAGCAGCGCCCCCTCACACGCCGCCAGGGAGCGGCTGACCTCGTAGTGGAAGTCCACGTGGCCGGGCGTGTCGATGAGGTTGAGCATGCAGGCGTGGCCGCCGTGCTGGTAGTCGATGGTGACGGCGGAGGCCTTGATGGTGATCCCCCGCTCGCGCTCCAGGTCCATGCTGTCGAGGAGCTGATCGCGGAACTCGCGCGGCGTGATGGCGCCCGCGCGGAGGAGCATGCGGTCGGCCAGCGTGCTCTTGCCGTGGTCGATGTGGGCGATGATGCTGAAGTTGCGAATGTACTTCCGGTCCATCCAAGAGATTCTAGCGGATGGGACGAGCCGGGCAAACGGGGGCCCCGGATTGCGCAGCGCCTGCCCACCGGCGGGTGGCGCCCCGCTCAGCTCCTCGTCGCGGCAGGCAGGATGGCGGGGAGGACGTGACGGTCGATGTGGACGCGGCGGAAGCGGTCGGCCGTCGTGCGGTACCGGCGGATGGCGGGGACGGCCCGGCCGGCCCGCGGACCCAAGGCTTCGAGCACGCCCAGCGCCCCGTCCGGCGACCGCACCAGGTTGCCGATCGCCAGATCCAGGAGCTGCTCCTTCTGCTCGTCCGAGGCGTGCTTGGCCAGCTTCGACAGGACCAGCAGCATGCTGCTGACCCGCTTGCGCCCGAGTCGACGGGGCGGATCGCTCAGGACGCGCAGGAGCGGGTCGATCTTCCCCCGGACCTGTTCGGCCCGGCCGGCGAGCACCTCCGCGGCGGCGGCCTGCACCACGACACTGCGGTCGGTCGTCAGGCTCCCGATCAGCTTCGGCACGACCGTCTCGGGTCGCCAGTCCTTCGCGAAGCCGAACACGTGGGCCGCCGCCGCCCGCGCCTCGTCGCGCGGATCGCCCAGCATGGCCAGGACCACCTGGGCGGCCTTGTCGTCCGTCGGCACGATCTCGCCCAGGTAGGCGGCCGCCTTCAGCCTCGCGACCGGCTCCCAGTGACCCAGGACTTGCACGCCCTTGCTGAAGGTGTCGATGCTCGCCGCCCCGGAGGCCAGCAGATCCAGCCAGACGGGGATCGCCGCGCCGAACGCATCGGCCTTGCCGGCCTTCTCGGCGTACTTCGCCAGCGCCTTGGCGAGCCCCTTGGCCTGGGGCGTGGAGCTGGCCGCACGCCCATAGCGGCTGAGGACGGCCGAGCAAAGGTGCACGAACAGCCGTTGCTCGCCGTAGTGCACCTGCGTGCCGGCCGCGCTGTCCAGGCGCTCCGCCAGCGCGTCCACGAGCTGGCGGCGCGTCGCTTCCGAGAGGATCGAGTCGCCGGCCTCGGCGCGGCAGAAGGAGTAGTAGGTCTTCACCAGCTCGCGCTGCGAGAAGCTCCGCTGGACGTCCCAGAGGATCCGCTGGACGTCGGTGATGGGCAGCGGGTCCTTGCCGAACATCTCCAGCGCCGCGGCGTTGACCGCCGGCTCGGCGTAGCGGTCCATCATCGCCGTAGCCGTGGGCGTCCGCTTCGACGCGGGCATCGTGCCGAGCAGGGCCGTCAGCTTCCACTGGGCGCCCTTGAACTCGGCCGAGTCGATGTCCGCCGTGCGCATCTGCCGCCAGAGCCGCCCCGCCGTGGCGGCCTGGTCGGTCTCCTGCGCGACGGCGGTGCGGATCACGCACGGCCCGGCCAGTGCGAGGCTCGCCAGAGCAAGGGGGATCATCCGTTGCATCGTCTTGTGGTCCTTCTGCCAAGGTCGCCGAAGCGCCGCGACGGGCCGAAGCCTACCAAAGCCCGCCACCTTTGGCAATTCCCTCCTCTCTCAACGCCGCTGACGGGCGCGGGTTCTGGCGAAATGCCGTCGGCCTCGGACGCCGCGGGGAACACCCCCGGTTCGCCCGGGGGTTTAGCAAAGCAAGGGACCGCGCGAGCACGTGCCGTCCAACCTTGGAGACCGTCTACCATGAAACGACACGCCGGGTGCATCTGCGTCCTGCTGTTCGCCGCGGCCGCCGCGGCCGGGCAAGACCTGGCCGCCGACGTCCGCGCCGCGATGGACAGGGCCTCCGGCTTCTTCCAGTCGGTCTCCGTCCACGGCGGCTACGCGGGCATCTACTCGCTGGACCTCAAGCAGCGGTGGGGCGAGGCGCTGTACGAGCGAGCCGGGAAGGCGGAGATCTGGATCCAGCCGCCGGGGACGCCCAGCGTCGGCGAGGCCTACCTGCGGGCCTGGCGCGTCACGAAGGACCGGCGCTATTCCCGGGCCGCCCGCGACGTCGCCCGGTCGCTGGCCTGGAGCCAGCGCGCCGCCGGCGGCTGGGGCCATCGAGCGGACGTCTCGCACCTCACGCCCGACGCCACCAGGCCGCGCCGCCGGAAGGGCCACTGCACGTTCGACGACCGGATCTCCCAGGGGGCCCTGGGCTTCCTGATGAGCTTCGACCAGGTCGCCGACGAGCCGTGGCTGACGGAGTCGCTCGAGCTGGCCTGGAAGCACGTCCTGGCCGCCCAGTTCGCCAACGGCGCCTGGCCGCAGTGGTATCCCCTCCGCGGCGGCTACCACGACTTCTACACCTTCAACGACAACACCATCAACGACTGCATCGCCGTGATGCTGAGGGCCTGGCGGCTCTACGGCAGGAAGGACTTCCTCGACAGCGCCAAGCGCGGCGGGGACTTCATCCTCCTCTCGCAGCTGCCTGCCCCCCAGGCCGGATGGGCCCAGCAGTACTCCCACGACCTCAAGCCGGCCAAGGCGCGCTCGTTCGAGCCGGCCGGCGTGTGCAGCGCCGCGACCAGCCGCAACATCCGGACCCTCGTGGAGCTGTATCTCGTCACGAAGGACGGGAAGTACCTGGCGCCCGTCCCCAAGGCGGCGGCCTGGTTCGCCCGGTCGAAGCTGCCCGGCGGCACGTGGGCCCGCCTGTATGAAGTCGGCACGAACCGGCCGATCTACGGCGACCGCGACGGCAAGGTGCACTACACGCTCGAGGAGATCAGCCGGGAACGCCGGACGGGCTACTCCTGGCAGAGCGACTACGGCATCCCGGCCGCACTGCGCTACTGCGAGAGCGTCAAGCGGATAGGCCCCGACGCCCACCTGGCGGCCCGCAGCCGGCCCGCGTCCGCCGCCTCGCGCCGGCAGCGCGCCCGGTCGCTCGCCCCGCGGGTTCGCCAGACCATCGCCGCCCTCGACGAGAAGGGCCGATGGGTCCGCGACGGCCGCATCCACTGCGGCGACTTCGTCCGGAATCTCAACGCGCTGTGCCAGTACCTCGAGCTCGTGACCGACGACCTGGAGAGGTAGCATCCCGAACGGGATCTCCCGGACAGAGCCCGCGATGGCGACAGGCAGACACGTGTTGCCCGCGGTTGTGGTGCTCGCGACCGCCTTCGCGGCTGGGCCGATCCCGGCCCCCGCCGTTCGGGCCGACGCGCCGGCCGGCGGCGTGTTCGCCCGCTTCAAGGTGGTCGAGCCGCGGGAAGCGCTGAACTACGTTCGGCTGGCGGGGTACATCCACAAGTCCCCCTGGTACCTGAAGCGTGCGGTGATCCCCGCCGGGGCGGAGCGGGACAAGGCGAAGCGCGTCAGGTCGGGGCAGTTCACCGAGTGGTTCGACCTCTCACGGCACGCGGGCAAGCTGCTCCACGGCCGGCTGCATCGCGCCGGGGGCGTCGCCGAGCTTCCCAACGTCACGGCGGACTTCGTCTGCGACCCCCCCGCGGAGCGCCGCACCGTGGTCATCGAGCTGGCCACCGCGCCCGACCGGCAGCACGTCGTCCGCACCTTCCGGGAGACGTTCACCGGCAGCCTCACGAGCTTCCTCGTCTCGCCGCAACTGGCCCGCGACGCCGGCAGCCTCGAGACGGCCGCCCAGATGACGCAGCGCCGCCTCCAGTGGGCCCGAAAGGCCACCGGCGGGCGGCGGTCCTCCCCGAAGCGCCTCATCGTGCAGACCAGTTTCTGGGCCCCGCAGCGCCCGGAGCTCAACGTCAAGGAGGCCGACGTCCTCTGGCTGCTCGGGTTCAACGTCGTCGGGAACCAGCGGCCGGAGGTCCGCACGAAGTTCGCCTTCCGCGTGCCCGGCCACACGCACCAGGTCCGGTTCGGCCCCGGGGCGACGCGGGAGGAGATCGACACGTTGATGAAGCGGCACGCCGCGCGCCAGAAGGAGGCTTTCGCGCCCGGCGTGCCCTTCGGCTTCGCCGACGAGGTCGTCTGCCGGCCGCGGATCGGTACCGATCCGAACGGGCTGAGGCACTTCCGTGCCTGGTTGGCCGGGACGGGCATCCGGCCGAAGGAGCTGGGGGCCGCCCGCCTGGAGGACGTCGCGCCGATCGAGACGCCGGAAGACTACCGCAAGCGGCGCGGCGTCGAGGGCGCTGCGGCCTCCCGGGTGTTCTACTACACCACCCGGTTCCGCCAGGCCGCCGCCACGCAGCGCGTTCGATGGCACACCGAGGCATTCCACAAGCACTTCCGGGGCGGCGCCCGGACGAGCACGCTGGTGGCCGACCACCCCTACTTCGGCGGCACGGGCCTGGGAATGGGCATGAAGCCCAACTCCACGTGGGGCGGGGCGCCGCTGGCGATGGACTGGTTCGACCTCGCGCGCCGGCGGGCCGTGGACCTCATCGGCATCGAGGACTGGATGGGGCTTCAGTACATGTACGGCCCGAACGCCACGTGGGAGGGCTTCCAGCTCATGGGCTTCCAGGCGGCGATCTTCCGCAGCGCCAGCCGCGGTACGTTGCCCATCATCGCGTGGATCACCCCCAGCGACGAGACCAACCTGCGCCTCAAGACCGCCTCGGGCCTCTGCCAGGGCGCGAAGCACTTCTTCTACTGGACGTACGGCCCGACGGCGACGAGCACGGAGAACTACTGGTCGGACCTGCGCAGCGCCTACGACGGCGTGGCGGCGGTCACGCGCCAGCTCGCCGCGGCGGAGCGCGTCCTGGCCCCGGGCCGACCGCCGAAGACGCGCCTGGCGCTGCTGTACAGCATCTCCTCCGATCTCTGGCAGCCGTTCGATTACGTCCACATGCTCGAGCGGCGGGCGACGTACCTTTCACTCGTCCACGACCAGTACCTCGTGGACATGCTGGCGGAGCAGGACGTCGAGGCCGGGCGGCTGCACGACTACGACGTGCTCTACACGGCCGATCCGTGCATCACGGCCAGGGCGGCGGAGGCCATCGCACGGTGGGTGCGAGCCGGCGGGCGCCTCTATGGGTCGTGTGCCGCCGGCAGCCGCAACGAGTTCAACGAGCCGGCCGCCACACTCGCGGCGGTCTTCGGCATCCGCCCGGACGTCCGGACGACCACGCAGCCGGGCCGCTACCGCATCCGCGGCGGCCTGAACCCCATAAAGTACGTCGACCGCATCCGCGTGGACGGACGCGGCGCGAGCGATGGTCCGGCGACGGTGGGCGTTCTCGGCACGAAAGTCCGCTTCTCCCCTGCCGCCGGCAAGATCGCCGGGACGTTCCGAGACGGCTCGCCCGCGGTCGTGGCGAACACGTTCGGGAAGGGGCGGGCCCTCTACGTCGGGGCCTGTCCCGGCCTGTCGTACATCAAGGACGCCAGGTTCGTCCCCCGCGAGCTGAAGGAGCAGTGGCCCGCCGGGACGCGCCGGTTCATCAACGGGCCGGCCCGCCGCGCCGGCGTCCCGCGCCTCGTACGGCTGTCCCATCCCGTGGTCGAGGCCGGCCTGTACGAAACGCCGCACGCCACCGCCCTGGTCCTGGCAAACTTCACCTACAAGCCCATCGGCGCGCTGCGCGTTCGGCTGCGGGTCCCCCACGAGGTGCGATCGGTTCGCTCCGTCGAACGGGGGCCGGTGGCGTTCACCGTCGGGCGAGAGCCCCCAGCCGCGGGGATCGGCCGGACCGTGTCATTCACGATGCCGCTCGGCCTCAACGACATCGTGCTGATCGAATAGCCTGCCCTGCCGTTCCGGCCGGGAGGAGGCGTGCCGGCCCGCCGGGCTCAGGACCGTTCGGCCCGATCGAGGGCGTCGAAGAGCTCGGCCGTCGAGAAGCTCCCCACGAAGACCTTGGGCTTGCCCTCGCCGGGCGGGTAGACGATCGTCAGCGGCGGGGCCGCGCCGACGTCGCGGAAGTTCCGTTCGACCCACCGACTGGCCGGGCGGCTGCTGTCGGTCACGTCGGCCTTGACGGCCACCACCTTGTCCTTCCCGAAGCGGCCCGCGACCTCCGCCGTGTTGAACACGCGGTGATCGAGGATCTTGCACTCGGTGCACCACTTGGCGGTCACCTTCACGACGACGACGCTGCCGTCCTTGCGGGCCTGCTCGATCCGCGCGGCGTCGAACGGCTCGAACTCGACCAGCGGCGGGGCCGGCTGCGGCAGCAGCCACCAGCCGAGCACGCCGGCCAGCACGACCGCCGGGCCGCGAATCGCCAGCTTCCGCAGTCGCGGGGCGTCGTAGCGGACCCAGCTCCCCCAGACCCACAGCGCGAGCACCATCGCCGCGCCGAAGCCGGCCACCCGGAAGGCGTAGTCGCCGCGCGCCGGCAGCGTGCTGAGCAGGTAGAGCACCGCCGGCACGAGCAGGAAGCCCATCGTCTTCTTGAAGTGCTCCATCCAGACGCCGGGCTTCGGCAACACGTTCACCAAGCCGGGAAACGACGCCAGCAGGATGTGCGGCACGGCCATGCCCACGCCGATCATCGCGATCGCCAGCGTTCCCAGCCACAGCGGCTGGACCTGCGCCCACGCCAGCGCCAGCGCCATCAGCCAGAAGCTGCACGGCGTGGACAGCACGGCCATCATCAGTCCCATGCCGACGGCCGGCAGGTGCCCTCGCCGCTCCTGTCCGGCCTCGAGGCCGGCGACCTTCGAGGGGACGGTCACGTGGAACAGCCCCCACAGATTGGCCGACAGCGCCAGCAGGATCATCGCGATCAGCACGCGGACCCACGGGATCCTGAAGTGCTCGTTCAGGTCGATCGTGCCCTTCCCCACGAGCTTGAGGACCACGTTGACCGCCGCCAGGCCCACGAAGAACAGCACGATCCCGCCGGCGAAGGCCAGCCCCAGCGTGACGAATCGCCGGCGCGACGCCTTGGCCATGTTGACGAGGCTGTAGATCCGCAGCGGGATGATCGGCAGGACGCAGGGCATGATGTTGAGCGTCAGCCCCGCCAGCAGCGCCAGTCCGAGCCCGCCCCAGACGCTGTAGCCGCTCGCGGCGGTTGCCACCGCGCCGGCAGGCGCCGCTGCCTTCCTCGCCTCCGCCTTTTCGTGCTCGGCCTTGAGTTGTTCAGCCGTGACGGCCGATGGCAGGCCGTCGGCGAGCTCCCCGGCCCACTCCGGGTTCGCCAGCGCCTCGCCGCCCACCTGGACCTCCGTGGACGCCGACAGCTCGTTGGGTCCGTCCAGGTTGAGGCAGATGTTGAGGCAGATCTGCCCCTGCGCCTTGAGCGTGATCGCCTGCCGCCCCGGCGGGTGCCCCTCCGGCACGGTCACGGGCACGTAGGCGACGAACCGCTTCGCGAAGACGTAGAGGATCACCGGACCCTTGACGTAATCGACGGTCTTCGGCTTGTCCTTCGTCCACCGTACGGGTCCGGTGACAAAGGAACCGGCCTCGACGCCGATGCTCGCCCCGTTCACGCCCGCGCCCGCGTCGGTGCTGGGGTGGGGGCTGTAGTAGACCCAGCCCTTGGCCAGCTCGCCGACGAGCGCCACGTGGAACGTCCGGCCCGGCGTCACCTGCGTATGGGACGCGACGGCACGGATCTTGAAGTGCTTGGCCGACTCCGACTCGGTGAAGGCCGGGGGGCCGTCCAGATCGCCCGGCAGCTCGAACTCCTGCGCCCCGGCCACGGCGAAGGACACGATCACCGGCAGGATGAAGAGCACACGCGTCCGCACGTCGGTTCTCCTTGAGACGTTTCTTGCAGTCAATTGTATACCCCAGGCGAACCTTGCGCGCGAAGGGCCCGGGCGAGCGCCTTACCCGCGCCGCGCCGTTGGGCCAAGGCGCCGTCTCAGCGCCCGGTAGTCCGTCTTGCCCGTGCCGAGCAGGGGAATCTCGACGACACGCAGGACCCGCCGGACGTGGTGCAGCGGCGAGAGACCCGCTTCGCGGATGCGGTCGTTGACCGTCCGGCGCTCCAGAGGGCGCGTGGTGAACAGCACGATCTCCGGGTGGTCCTCGCGGGGCGTGGCCGCGACGGCCAGCGCCGGGCCCGCGCCGTCTTCCGGTGGCCAGTGCTGCTCCAGCACGGCCTCGATGGCCGGCAGGGAGACCATCTCCCCCCCGAGCTTGACGAACCGCTTGAGCCGCCCGCGGAAGGTCAGCACGCCGTCGTCGGACTCGGTCACCAGGTCCCCCGTGCGGTACCACCGCTTGCCCTCGAGCTCGGCGAACGGCGAGGACGCCTGCCGGCCCTCGTACCCCTCGAAGACGCTGGGCCCGCGCACCAGCAGCACGCCCTGCTCGCCGCGCGCCACGCGCCGGTGCGTGTCCACGTCCACGATCGCGTGCTCCACGCAGTCCAGCGGCAGCCCGATCGTGCCGTGCCGCACCCGCCCCGGCCGGTTCACCGAAACGATCGGCGAGCACTCCGTCACGCCGTATCCCTCCAGGATCTCCATCTGCGGGTTGACCTGCTCCAGCAGCCCGTAGACGCGCTGCGGGCACTTCTCCGCCCCGGTGACGGCCAGGCGCAGCGGCGCGAGCTGCTCCGACGTGCCGGCCCGCGCGATGGCGTTCAGGAACGTCGGCGTGCCGACCAGGATCGTCGTGTCGTAGGCCTCGATCAGCCGCGCGAGGATCGGCGCCTCGGTCGGATCGGGATGATGCGCCACGGCCACACCGCTGCACAGGGGCAGCACCGTCGTGACGGTGAGCCCGAAGGCATGGAACGGCGGCAGGATGCCCAGCAGGCGGTCGTCGCCGCGAAGGATCCCCAGGGCGAGAATGTCCCGAACGTTCGCCAGGATGTTGGCGTGGGACAGGGGCACGGCCTTCGGCAAGGCCTCCGAGCCGCTGGTGAAGAGGACCACGGCCGGGGCGGATTCGTCGATCGCAGCCGCCGCGCGGTCCAGCGACGCCCAGGTCAGCCGCGCCCGCAGCCACGCCCAGAGCTTCGCCCGTCCGGGAATTCCGGCCGCCAGGCGCTCCAGGAACACCAGCCGCTCGCGCACGACGGACAGGTCGGTTCCCGCCGCGTCCAGCCGTGCCACCAGCGCTTCGGCGGTCAAGATGCGCTCCACGCCGACCGCCTCCAGGCAGTGCGCGAGGTTGCGGGGCCCGACGGTCCAGTTGATCATCACGGGCGTCTTGCCCGCCAGCAGGGAGGCCAGGTAGACCACGTCCGCGGCGACGCTCGCCGGCAGCATGATGCCCACTCGCTCGCCGGGCAGCTTCCGGATCGGCCGCCGGAGAACCAGGAGGCCCGTCACCACGTCGCGGCAGGTCCTCACCCCGCTGTTCTGGTCGGCCAGGAGCGGGCGGCTCGGGCCGCGGCGCGCCCGAGCGAGGAACACCTCGCCGATGGTGCGCCCGGCGGGGAGGTCCGCGACGCCGCCGTCCCGGCGCGGGGCGAACCACTTCGCGGGCACGGGCTTGAGCTGTCTCAGCCGCGCCGAGAGCGACTCGCCGCATGCCGCCAGCAGCAGGTCCCCCACCGTCTGGAGCGCCTGCACGTCGCCGGCGGGCAGCCCGAACTCGCCCGACAGCCACGCCAGCAGTTCCGCGCGGGCCAGGCTGTCCAGGCCGAGATCGCGCGCCAGGTGATGCCCCTCGCGGATGTCGCGCAGGTCCGTTTCCTCTCGCAGGTGCTCCACGACGATCTGCCGGGTGGCCTCCGGAACCGCCGCGGCGTCGCCTCGGGAGGCCTGAAGCTGCGGCTCGGGCATCTCGCGGACGCCGCCGGCCTCCCAGAAGGTGTACGGCACGTAGGTCGCCGGCGGGGCGCCGTCGTTGTAGAAGGCCTCCAGGTAGCGGTTCAGCTCCTGGCGCCCGGCGCCGCGGGGAAGGTCCTCGGGCTCGGTAAGCTCGATGAGCACGGGCCGCTTCGGCACGGCGAAGATGCCGCACGCCACCAGCGACGCCACGGCCCGGCGCAGCGTGGCGGCGACGTCCGGAACGTGCCCGTACGCATAGCCGAAGCGGCTGCCCCACAGGCCCCGCGTGCGGACCAGCACCACGCGCGCATCGGGGAGCGTGCGGAGCAGGAACTCCACCGCGCTGTTGCCGGCGAGGTTCTCCCTCCGCCCGCGAAGGATGTGACCCGAGGGGTACAACACGACGTTGTCCCCCTGCCGCAGGGCCTCGACGCAGCGGGCCAGGCCCTCCTCGACCGCCTGACGCGCTCGCGCACCGAACTTCTCCGGGTCGGGGATCGGCACGACGTTGATCCGCCGGGCGAGCCAACGGATGAAGAACCGGTCGATCTGGTCCTGGTCGGCCAGGAAGCGAGCGCGGAACGTCTTGTGCAGCACGGCCGCCAGAATGACGGGGTCGATCAGGCAGGGATGATTGGGCAGGAACAGGATCCCTCGCGTGCCGCGGGCGGCGATCCGCCTGAGCCCCCTCGTGCGGACGCGATAGCGCAGCGACAGGGCGAACCTCGCGAAGCCCCGCAGCAGCGCGTCGATCATGGAGCTTCCTTTCCTCGCGGGTGCCCGCCCGCAAGCGGCAGCGGGCCTGCGCCCGGCCGGCTCAGTGCTCTGCCCGGAGGGGGCGCGTCATGAGCCGATTGACGGCCTCCCGGGGGTGCGCTGCCTGGAAGAGCACGTCGTACACGGCCTGCGTGATGGGCATCTCCACATCGTGGCGCCGGGCCAGCTCGACGACGCTCGCCGTCGTCGCGACGCCCTCGACGACCGACTCCGTCGCGGCGAGGGCCTCCTCGATGGTGCGGCCTTGCCCGACGGCCTCGCCGAACGAGCGATTCCGGCCGACCGGCGAGATGCAGGTCGTCACCAGGTCGCCCACGCCGGCGATCCCGGCGAACGTCTCGGGGCAGGCGCCCACGGCTGCGCCGAGTCGCGTGATCTCGCTCAGGCCCCGGCTGACCAGGGCGGCCTTGGCGTTGTCTCCGGCCTCCAGGCCGTCCAGGATGCCGGCGGCGATGGCGATGACGTTCTTCGTCGCCCCGGCGATCTCGACGCCGACCAGGTCCCGGTTCGTGTAGACCCGGAAGTACGGACGGCTGATCAGGGACTGGACGCGTTCGGCGAAGGCGGCCTGCGTGGCGGCCACAACGACGGTCGCCGGGAGCCGCCGCGCCACCTCCGGGGCGATGGAAGGCCCCGAAAGCGCCGCCAGGGCCCGCCCCGCTTCGTGGGGATCGTCCAGCACGTCGCGGAGGATGGCCGTCGGGCGCAGCAGCGTGCCGTTCTCGATGCCCTTGGCGACCGAGCAGATCGGCAGCCCCGGCGGGCAGCGCGGACCCAGGCGCTGCCAGACGCCCCGCATGTACTGGGTCGGCACGGCCGAGACGGCCAGCGCCGCACCCGCCAGGGCCCGCTCGTCGTCGCCAGTTACCTGAACGGCCTCGGGCAGGCGCACGCCCGGGAGGAACCGCTCGTTGACGCGCTCGCGGGACAGGCGCTCGGCGGCCTCAGGGAACGCCGACCACAGGCGGACCTCGTGCCCGTTCTCCGCGAGCATGATCGCGCACGTCGTGCCCATCCCCCCGTCGCCAATCACGGCAAGGCTCTCCGACATGGCTGCGGCCCCAGTCTCTGCGCGCGAATCCGCGGCCCCCCGGACTGTGATATCGCTCCCCCCCTCTTCTCTCGAGGCTCTTGGGGAACCGCCGGCGGGCCGGCATCGCCACGGTCGCACCAGCTACCGGCCGGCTCCTTCGCGGAAATCCTACGTCGTGCGACCTCCTGGCACAAGACCGCGCCCCGCCGGGAGCTTGCGCCTCGTTGTTGACGGGCGTCGGTGGCTGCGTATAATCAGATGCGCTCCAGACTGCTTGAGGGAGCGGCAGAGCTGGTGCACGGCTCCGGGGCAGGAGAGATGTGGCGCCTTGTCGTGCCATCCTGCCCGAGGCCGCGTCGGCCGAGCTCCCAAGGCCCGGCGCTTCCTGCGACCGTGCCAGGATAGGAGGTGCAAGGATGGAACGCGCCAGATACCTCGTCCTCGGTGCCGCGATGCTGCTCCTGGCGGGCGTGCTTCCGAGCCGCGCCCTCGGGTTGGAGATCCTCGAGTGGGCCCGCTACGGCGACCCCGACGAGGAGACGGCGAACGCCGAGGCAGCCATCCTGTCGCTGGTGCCGGCCGTCACCTTCACCCGGACCGTCACCGACGAGGCCGCCGAGATCGCCGCCCTGCTGCCGGGCAAGGACGTGTTCTTCGTCCCCGAATTGGACTTCGCCGGCTACTCCGGGGAAGGCACGACGTTCGCCCCCGTGCTGGAGCCGTTCGTCGCCGCCGGCGGCGTGCTGGTCTGCTGCGCGGAGGGCTTCCCCCGCGACCAGGGGACGTTCCTCAAGGACACGGGGCTGCTCGATCGCGACTACGTCGACTGGACGCGGGTGGGAACCGCGACGCTCCTGAGCCCGGGCCACCCCCTCGCCGAGGGCGTCGGCGAGACGATCGGCCTCATCAACGTGACGGCCTACTACACCACGGGCGACCCCGGCGTGGAGATCGTCTACGCACACACGGACAATCCCGACTACGGCATCGTGATGTACCGGCCGTACGGGGAAGGGCACGTGGTGGGAATCGGCTACGACTACTACACTCGCAGCGCCGACGCCGACCGCATCCTGGCCAACGCCGTCACCCTCCCCGAGCCGGCGGCCCTGTCCCTGTTGGCCCTGGGCGCCGTCGCGCTGCTTCGGCGTCGCCGACGAGGCTAGCGGCCGTCAGCCGCGGACGCGCACCAGCGCCTTGACCACCTTCCTTGCGCGCGTCGCCTCGACGGCCTCGTTGATCCGCTCCAGCTCGAAGGGGTGGTCCAGATCCAGCCAGATCGACGCGTCCAGTCTGCCCGCCCCGAACAGGTCGACCACCTGCTCGTGCGTCTCCGGCTCGTCGTAGCCGCCCTGGTAGAACGTGAACGTCCCGCGGGCGCGGTCGGGGTTGATCCTCAGCTTGCCGTAGTCGTCGATGCCGTAGATGCCGATGGTCCCTCCCGGCCGCAGCAGCGACAGCGCCAGGTCGCCCGCCCCCACCTTGCCGACGGCGTCGATGGCCAGGTCGAAGCCGCGCGGGCAGGTCTCGCGGGCCTGATCCGCGGCGTCGTCCGCCGCGTAATCCACGTAGCCGGTCGCGCCGGCGCGGCGCGCGGCCTGTTCGCGAAGCGCCGAGCCGATCATGACCACCGGCTCGCAGCCGGCGTTGGCGGCGTGGGCGACGTACGCCAGGCCGTTGCCGCCCGAGCCGATGACCAGCACGCGCTGCCCCTCAGCCACGCCGATGCGGTTGGCGTAGCTGAGCGTCTCGCGCCACGTGATGACCATGGTCGCCGCGGCCGGGTCGCTCCCCGGCGGCAGGGCACGCTGGACCCTTCCGCGCTGCCACTGCTCTCGCGGCAGGCCGTCTTCTTCGGCCGCCCGCGCGTCCGTCGCGACGCCCAGTTCCGCGAAGCCGCCCCACGTGACGCTGTAGGGGCCGACCGCCACGGTCCCGACGCGCGTGACCAGGTCGCCCTCGCGGAAGCTCCGCACCTTCGAGCCGACCGCCACGACGCGGGCGATACTCTCGTGGCCGAGGACCGTCGGCAGCGGCGAGAGGTACGGGAAGTCGCACTCGACGATGTGCGTGTCCGTCCCGGAGCACATCGCCCCGTAGAGCACCTCGCACAGCGCGTCGTGCTCGCCAACGGGCGGTTCGGGGATGTCCCTCACGACGAGGCGGTTGGGTCCCTCGACCACAGCGGCCTTCATACGAAGCTCCTCGGCGGACGGCTCTCCCGGGCGGGCGGCGTCCTACGCGGGGCCGGGGCCCTTGTACGGCCGGCCCCACGGGAAGCCGAACGGCTCGTCGAATGGACGGAACGGCACCATCGCCGCGATCTCATCGAGGCGCCCGAGCACGTCGGAGGGCAGCGGGCCCTTCGCCGCGCAGGCGACGTTCTGCTCCACCTCCTGCCTCGAGCGCGCCCCCATCAGCGTGCAGTCGACGTCCTCGTTGGACAGGACGAACCGCAGCGCCAACTCGACGATCGGCATGTCCAGCTCGTCCAGGAAGGCGTACAGCGCCCGGAACTGCTCGCGCCGAGGGCGGCTCAGCCACGGCGCCCCGCCGGTGACCTCGTCGTCGTGGCGCCGGGCGATGGCCCCCTGCTGGAGCGGCGAGCCGAGGACGACGCCCATTCCCTGCTCCCTGGCGGCCGGCAGGACCTCGATCTCCGCCTCGCGCCACAGCAGGCTGTAGTTGAACGCCGTCAGGACCACGTCGAACCGTCCCGTGCGGATCAGCCTCGCCAGCGTGTACGCCGTCGTGCCGCCCAGGCCGGTGTATCGGATGACGCCGTCGGCCTTGAGCTCCTCCAGCAGCTCCCACACCGGGCCCCGGGCGCGGTCCAGGTCCGTCCACCAGTCGTACTGGCCCGGGCGGTCGGGCTCGTGGACCATGAGGATGTCGATCCGCTCGCGCCCGAGCAGTCGCAGGCTCTCGTCGACGGACCGGCGCAGGCACGCCTTGCTCTGCGGCTCGAAGGGCTGAGGGCGCCCGCCGAGCTTCGTGGACAGGACGAGCGGCCGGTCCACGTCGGGGAGGATGCGCCCGAGCACCTCCTCGCTGTCGGCGTACGACGGGGCGGTGTCGATGTAGTTGACGCCCAGTTCGATCGCCCGGAGCGTCGCCTCCCGCGCCTGGGCGAATTCCGCGCCGTAGGACGAGATAAACAGCCCGCCGAGCGAGAGCTCACTGACCTCAATGCCCGTCTGTCCCAGCTTCCTGGTCCTCATGTTCCTCGCTTCCTGCTGCGCGGCCCCGCGGCGCGGAGGGCCGCGGCGCCGACCGTGTCGGTCGGACCCGTGTAGCCCGGGCCGCCGGCGGCGACGTAGCCGTGGCTGGCACCGGAGGCGTCGGGGCTGACCCAGAACGCGTACAAGCTGCCCTTGCGAAGGTGGAAGCGGAAGCGCACCGCCCGGCCCGCGAGCCGCCCGATCTCCCCGCCGCCCCGCCAGGTGACGCGCTGGAGCGTCCCGTCCGCACGGATGGGCACGCACCGGTCGCGCGCGAAGCCGGCGAGCACCTTGCCGGCCGGGTCCAGGACCTCAACCCGCAGCTCGCCCTCGTCGGCGTCGACGTTGACGAAAAGGTACTTGCCGCGGAACCGCACCGGGCGCGTCGTGAGCACGCCGGACGCGCCGCCGGCGTCCATGGAGGCGAAACCGTCGCGCCGCAGGACGGCCAGACCGGTGCTGCCGCGCCCGTCCCAGAACTCGTCGCTGCGAAAACGCCCGCTGACGTAGAAGTACAGCTTGTCGCCGACGACGAGGCAGCCGCCGCCCGCCGACTGCACGTTGCCCCAGTTCCAGTCGCCGTCCGTTTCCGTGACGCCGATGAACCGCCGGCGGTCGGGGCGGTGGAAGTGGAAGCCGTCGCGGCTGAAGCCCAGCAGGATCTCGTTGCGCTTCTGGATATGGCGCTGGGCGCACTGGCGGTTCGGCGGGCCCTGGTGGATCGCGAACAGGCCGAGCATCACGCTCTCGTAGGCCACCGCGTCGAAGTTGTAGAGCTGCGGGGCGACCGCCGGGAACTTGGGATGGTGCGGGTCGAGCTTGTCGGCACACAGCCACGGGACCGTGTCGTCCTTGCCCCACTTCATGCCCGCTGCGACATCCGCGTGCTCGCGGTAGGCCCGCGCCCGGCCGACGCCGGACGCGCCGATCCGCAGGCTCCACACCCACACCTTGCGGAAGGGGTTGTAGAAGACGGTCGTCCGGTCGCCGATCTTCGGCGAGACGGCCAGGAGCTTGGACCAGTGCACGCCGTCCGGCGAGCCGTGCAGGGCCAGGCGCCACCCGTCCCGCGACGTCGTGGTGAACATCTTGTAGCGCCGCTTGGGGTCCTTCTCGGCGTGGTCGAGCCATACGGTGCTGGAGTCGCGGTGGTGCCGCATCGTGACGTTCGTGCCCTTCTCGACGTCGAGGGCGGGCTTGTCCCAGCGAACGCCGTCGCGGCTGGTGGCGCGGCACGTGCTCTTCAGGTAGCCGCCGAGGTACCACATCTTGAAGAGCTTGTCCGCCGGGTCGTACCAGACGCCGTCGCTGAAGACCGCGGCGAAGGGCGCGCGGCCTTCCTTCTCCCACGGCCGGTCGTACGTCACGACGGGGTTGTGCGGGTGGTACTCGGCCAGGTGGTACGCGCGCTTCAGCGTGGTGCGCTCGACGAGGAAGTCGTCCACGAAGAGCTGGCGCCCGACGTCGATGGGGATCACCTCGGGCGGGCGCTGGAGGTACGGCACGGGCATGGGTTCGCGCGTGAGCTTGTCGATTCGGGGCGGCCAGCTCGCCGGAAGGCGGATGCCGTTGTGGAGCATCTCTCCCCGGTTCGAACGGCGTTCCTCCTCGGCGAGGCCCGAGGCGGCGATCAGCAGGACGGCGGGGGCGAGTTGGGCGATCGGTTTCATCGGCGGGCTCCTGACGCTGTCGGCGAAGCGCCGGCCATTCTCCGACCAAAGGAGGGCCGCGGCAAGCCTGCCGCGCACGGCGTCAGGGCGCCGGTTCCACCATCCGCGGGGCCTGGGGGTGCATGTGGCGCTCGCGCTCGTGCCAGAGGTCCACGAGGCCGAGGCGGCGAATCGTCTCGTCCCACGGCAGGCACTCATCGCCTGTCCTTGCCAGCCAGCCCCGGAGCTGCTGCTCCAGGTCGGCCCGGACGGCGGCGTGCGCGGGCGAATCGATGAGGTTCTCCGTCTGAAACGGGTCGGCGTCGTTGTCGTAGAGCAGCCAGCCCGCCCCGTCGAACCAGCGGGCGTAGGTGTATCGCTTCGTGCGGAGGCCTCGCCATTCGCGGACCCCCTGGCGGGCGCCCTGGTCCACGATGACCGGCTCCAGGAGCAGGACGCTCTCGGGCCCCCTCGCCTCGTCGGACAGGACGACGCGCGACAGCTCGCCGCCCTGCATGGTCGCGGGCGGCTCGATCTCCATCAGCCCCAGCAGCGTCGGGGCGAGGTCCGCCGTGCCGATCAGCTCGCCGCAGCGCCTTGCGGCCTGGACGCGCCCGGGCCAGCGGACCAGCAGCGGGACCTGGATCGCCTCCTCCCAGGGCTGCTCCTTCTTGCACATGCCCTGCGACCACAGCATGTCCCCGTGGTCCGAGGTGAAGACGACGACGGTGTTGCCCGCCGCGCCCTGCTCGTCCAGCACGGCCAGCAGCCGCGCGAGCTGCTCGTCGAGGGCCGTGATGTGGGCGTAGTAGCCGGCCAGGGCCTGGCGGTCGGGCCCGTCGGCCAGGCGGCGGAAGCCCTCCGGCGGCTGCGAGGCGGCGTTGGGGCGAAGCTCCAGCCCGGCCGGGGCGTACAGGCCGAGGTATTCCTCGGGCACCTGGCCGTACGGCGCGTGGGGCGTGCCCCAGGAGAGGAACAGGCTAAACGGGCTCTCGTCCCGCCGGCGGAGGAACTCGATGGCCAGGTCGGTGTGGCCGACGGGCTCGTAGCCGCCCAGCTCGACGGGCACGGGCTCGTCGCGGAAGACCTTCCCGCGGAAGTACGCGTGGGCGCAGTTCCAGGCGGCCCAGAAGTCGAAGCCCTGTCGCCGCGGCCCCGGCGGGGTGAAGCGGTCTCGCGGCACGCCGTCGAGGTGCCACTTGCCCACGTAGCCGGTTCGGTAGCCCGCGTCGCGCAGGACGTGGGCGACGGTCACCTCGTCGGTCGGAAGCGGCATGTCGTTGGCGACGGCGCGGTGGCTCAGCGGGTAGCGCCCGGTGAGGATCGTCCCGCGGCTGGGCGTGCAGACGGGGCAGTTGGCGTAGGCGCGGGTGAACAGCGTGCCCTCCCCGGCGAGGCGGTCCAGCGTCGGCGTGCGGACCTGCGGGTTGCCCGCGCAGCCCATGTCCATGCCGCGCATCTGGTCGGCGAAGACGAACAACAGGTTCGGGCGGTCACTCATGGCCTCGCGGACCCTCTCACCGCCCCCCTCCACGCGCCGAACGCCCGGAGCGCGGCACGCGGTCGGCTCATGCCGCGCGGGGACTATACGCTGCTCGCTCCGGCCGGTCAACGGCGGCCGCCGCGACAGCAGCCAGAGGTCCGCTACTTCTCCTCGGACGTGGTGACCACGAAGACGGAGGTGAGCGTGCCCTTGGGGGTGACCATGGGGCACATGGCCAGGACCACCGCGTGCCCGGGTGGCGCGATGATCGTGCTGTCGACCGTGGCGATCTCGAAATACTGGTGCTCGCCGGCCGGCTTCTGCGGATCAAGGGCCCTCAGTTGGGTTGCGGTGATCGCGATCTTCAGGGCGACCGCCGAGGCGGATCGCTCGACGAACTGCCCTTCGACGCTGACCCGGCACGGGCCCTCGACCTCGCCGCTCGTACGGAACTCCTCCGTGCCCACACAGGTGGCCAGGAACTGCGCGAGGACCCGGAGGTCCTCGACGCCCGCCTTGGCGAGCTCGGCCTCGACCTCCTTGAGGTCCGGCGGCAGCTTGCGCCCGGGCTTCTCCTTGTCCTTGAGGCCGGAGAGGGAGACCAGCCACACCACACGCACGCGCCGCGCCGTCAGGGCGCCCGCCGGCGCGGGAACGTCCAGGATCTCGATGAGCCTGGCGGCGGTTTGCTGGACGTTGCTGACGTCCTTGATGATCAGCAGGTTGCGCTCCATATCCCGGGAGAGGGTCCCTCGGGGCCCCAGCAGCGGCAAGACCGCCGCGCCCAGCTTGTCCGCCTTGGCGTGCTTCAGCGAGTAGGCCTGTACGATCATCTCTTCCCCGGTGTCCCGCGGCTTCGTGTCGAGTTGCGCGATGACCTCTGCCACTGTATCATGGAGCTCGGCCGTCGCGCTGACGACCAGCGAGCGCGTGGCCGCGTCTGCCGTGACCTTGCCCACCGGCTCGATGAGGGGCGCGATCGCCTTGGCCACTCCGCCCGCCTCGGCGTAGCGCAGCGGGTACACACTGACGAGCATTTCCTTCCCGGCAACCGGCTTCCGCGGCCTGTCGATCGCCTTCAGGAGCTGCTCGATCTTCTGGTGGGTCGAGGCCGTGCCGCGCGCGATCAGGGAGTTGGTCCGCGTGTCCGGCACGAGCCAAATGCCCTTGCTTGTCCCCGCCAGGAGTGGGTTCAGAATGTCCATCGCCGCGCGGCTGTCGGTGTTTATCAGCGCGTAGATCCGCACGATGTCGGCTGCGTCGTCCGCGCCGGAACGCGGCTCGCGGTCATTCTTCTTTGCGGGAGCTTTGCCCCCCGCCGACGGCAGGGACAGGCCCAGCAGGCACGCCGCCAGGGAGGCAGCCAGCAAGGGTCGCTTGTTCGTCGTCGTTTCCCATCTCATGGTCTTCTCCTTCAATGGCATGCATACGGGCGATGGTCGAGATCATCTGCGCTCGGGCTGTCCGGGCCCGACCGTAGCGTACAGCCGGTAGATGGTTACCTTGGGATGCCCGCGGCGCACGGGCACGACAATGGTGTCCGGCCCCGCGCTGACCGTGACTTCCGCCACGGGCGCCGAGGCCGCGCGCGCGACGACCGGCACCGGGCGGGGCGAGGGACCGCCGGGCGCCGTCGGGCGAAGGGCCCGCGTTGCCCACCAGCCGGACACGAGCAGCGCCACCGCCGCGGCGGCAGCCAGTCCCGCCAGGGCGCGGCGCCGCCGGCATCGCTTGGCGACGAAGCGCTCCACGTCCTCGATGAGCCCCGGCGGCAAGGGCTCCCGCTCCGCCGCGGCGGCGCGAAGCAGCTCGTCCAGCAGCTCGCCCCTTGCCTCATCGTGCGGCCGCGGACCCTTGCTCATCGATGGCTCTCCCGTACGGGGTCGTATTCGCTCAGCTCCCGCCGGAGCGTGCGCCGGCCGAGCGCCAGGCTGGACTTGACGGCGTTGACGTTGATCGACAGCACGCCGGCGATCTCCTCGATGCTCAGCTCCTCGAACGCCCGCAGGTACAGCACCTGTCGCTGCCGCGGGGGCAGGCCCGCCATCCGCCGCTGGACCAGCTCGACGGCCTCGCGGTACGTCATCGCCTCGCCGACCGGTGACTGCCGGGGCGGCGGCGCCTTCGCGTCGTCCATCGCCTCGGCCGACCGCACGCGCTTCCGCCGCAGTCGATCGCGCCAGACGTTCGCCGCGATGGTCAGCAGCCAGGGCTTGGCCGCTCGCGGGTCGCGCAGGCGCTTCCGCCGGCGCCAGGCGCGGAGCATCGTCTCCTGGGCGATGTCCTGGGCGGCATGGTGGTCGCCCGCCAGGCGCAAGGCGAACCGGTACACGCACGCAAGATGCGTCTCAAGGACATCTCTCACTGGCCCGAGCCCACAGCCCGCCGCCTCGCGGGCGCCCGACAATTCCTACACCTATAGACGCACCGGCGAGCGAAAGGTCAAGGCGATTGCCGGAGACCCGCTCCGGATGCGAGCCCACGGAAAGC
>CAZXOC010000113.1:0-21251 GCA_964642165.1 uncultured Planctomycetaceae bacterium
CTTCTTCGGCGGCGGGCCGACGCGCCCGGGCTCGCGCAGGCCGCTGCCGCGCTGCTTGGTAGCCGAGTCGCCCAGGTCCGCCCGGGCCCTGTCGGCCAGTGCCTTGAGGCGCGCGACCACGTCGCCGTGCCTGTCCGCGACGTTGGTCGTCTCGCCGACGTCCGCACGCAGGTCGTACAGCGCCAGTTCCGTTCGGCCCTGCGAGTACCGCGCGGGCTTGCCTCCCGTCCCCCCGGGTCGCCCCGCCATCGTGCGGTAGGCGTGCGGGAAGTGCAGCTTCCACCGGCCGGACCGCACCGCCTGGAGGTGTCGGCCCCAGTAGAAGTACAGCGCCTCGTGGGGGCTTCTGGCCCCCGGCCGGGCGGTCATCAGCGGGAGAATACCCTCGCCGTCGATCTTGTGGTCGGGCAGCTTGGCACCGAGGATTCCGGCGACCGTCGGCAGGATGTCGATCGTCATGCAGGGCTCGTCGCAGGTCTTCCCGGCCGGGATCGTGCCCGGCCAGCGCATGATCGTCGGCTCCCGGACGCCGCCGTCCCAGGTCGTGCCCTTGCCCTCGCGGAGCGGCAGCGCGCAGCCGCCGTGGTCGCCGTAGCTCAGCCACGGGCCGTTGTCCGACGTGAAGATCACCAGCGTGTCGTTCTCCAGCCCGTGCTTCTTGAGCGTCGCGAGGATCCGCCCGACGCCCCAGTCGATCTCCTCGATCACGTCGCCGTAGAGCCCCCGCGCCGACGTGCCCTTGTGCTTGTCCGAGACGAACAGCGGCACGTGCGGCATGTTGTGCGCCACGTAGACGAAGAACGGGCCGTCGGCGTTCTTCTCGATGAACCGCACCGCCCGCTCGGTGTACCAGGTGACGAGCTGCGTCTGGTCGGGGTTGGTCCGGATGACCTTGTCGCCCTCGATCAGCGGCAGCGGGGGGTAGTTCCTGCCCGCCGTCGGGTGGAACGGCCACATGTCGTTCGAGTACGGCAGGCCGAAGTACTCGTCGAACCCGTGCCGCACCGGCAGGAACCGCGGGAGGTGACCCAGGTGCCACTTGCCGTACATCGCCGTCGCGTAGCCCTTCTGCTTGCAGACCTCCGCGAGCGTCATCTCGCCGTCGGCGACGCCGTGGCGGGCGCGGTGGTTGGGCGCGCCGAGCAGGCCGATGCGGTTGGGGTAGCAGCCCGTCAGCAGCGCCGCGCGCGACGCCCCGCAGACCGGCTGGGCGACGTAGAAATCGGTGAAGCGCATGCCTTCCCGCGCGAGGCGGTCGAGGTTCGGCGTCTTGATCTTCGGCGAGCCGAAGCAGCCCACGTCCTGGTAGCCCTGGTCGTCGGTGAAGATCAGCACGATGTTGGGCGGGCGGCGCTTCTTCGCGCGGGGTGAGCCGCCGAACGCCGCCCCCGGCATCGCGCCGGCCGCCAGCCCCGCCATCGCGCCCCTGCCGGTCAACGAGAGGAACTCCCGACGGTTCATCCGCGCGATCTGCCTGCTCATGTCCATCTCCCTCGGCCTCGCCTTCGTGCCAACGTACCCACAGTTCGCTATCATGGCGGGCGTGACCCATTCCTTCAACAGGCAAGGGCGGGAGGCCAGGACCGTGGATCGTCCCAACGTCGTGTTCGTCATTGCTGTCCTCCAGTGCGCAGCGGCCCCGGCCTTCGCCGACGTCGGCCCGCGGAACCTCGCGTTCGGGAGGAAGGTGGTCTTCTCGCCGGCGCCGAGCTACCGGCTGACCGTTCGCGGCGGCACGGACGCGACGGACCTGACCGACGGCGAGCTGTCCGCGCGGAAGGACAAGAAGCTGTGGTTCGACGCCAAGGCCGTCGGCTGGTCCTACGCGGGCCTGGCGCAGATGGCCGTCGACCTGGGCAAGACGTGCACCGTCGGCGGGGTGACGATGAGCTGGCAGGGCGGCTCGCCGCAGGCGGGCGTCTGTCTGCCGTGCTGGATCCACGTGCTCGCCAGCGAGGACGGCCGGGCGTACTACCGCGTCGCGACGTGCAGCCGGTGGAACGAAGGCGACCGGGCGAAGTTCAAGATCCCGCCCGACGAAGGCAAGGCGTGGGTGCACCAGTTGGCGTTCCGCGACATCGGCGTTCGCGCCCGCTACGTCGGCATCGAGATCTACGGCGCCGGCCTGTCGGTCGCGGACGAGCTGTGGGTTACCGAGGCCGCGCGGGCCGACCGCACGCCCGCCGACGGCGAACCTTCGGCCTTCACGGTGACCGGGCCGAGGATGTACTTCCACAAGCCCGTCGTCTTCGTGCCGACCGACGTCAACGCCCCCACGCCGATCGGCTGGATCGTCCCGCCGGGCGGCGAGAAGCTGCGCGTCACGGCCAGCATCGATCTGCCGAAGGGCGTGCGCTTCGTCGGCGGGCGCCTCGGGGGAACCGACCTCGCCGACGCGAAGCCGACGGCCGTCGATGGCGGCGCGTACGAGCGCTACACGTGCACCTTCTTCGCCGGCAAAGGCAATAAGTCATGGCGGCGGGTCTACCTCCGCGCGGGCTGGCCGGACGGCCGGACCGGCACGCTGCGCTACCAGCTCCGCTGGAAGGGCGGTGGCACGCCGCTCGTCGCGCAGCCGATCCGCGCGATCCGCATCCCACGCGCGCCGACGCCGGAACGGCTGATGACCGGCCTGGGCTGGTGGTCGCTGGACGCCACGAGGGACTGGCCGGGCGCCCTGGAGGCGTTCCGGCACCTTGGATTCAACACGCTGCCGCTGTTCGCCCGCTGGACGAAGCTCGACGATCCGAACGTCGCCGCCACGCTCGGAAGGTTCCGCAAGGCGGGCTTCCGGGTGATGAACATCGACTCGACCTTCCACCACATGCTCGCCAAGGCCGGCAAGCGCAAGGGCGAGCTGGCCTGTCAGTTCGCCGACGGTCGTGTCGGCGAGCGGTTGTGCCCGTCGTACCGCGGGGCGCTGTACCACGCCGAGCTGGACCGCGTGGCGCGCGAGTGTGTCCGCTGCCGGGCGGACTACCTGAGCTGCGACATCGAGCTGTGGGGCTGGCGCGGCCCGGTGGACTGCGAAAGATGCACCCGCTGCCGGGCGGACTTCGAGAAGAGCGGGGGGAAGGACTGGCCGATCTGGCGGCTGGCCAAGGGCGAAGAGATGTGGCGCGATCTGGCGGCGCGCGTCCGGGCCGCCTGCCGACAGGCCGGCATGAAGCCGCCGGAGCTGGGCGTCTACGACTTCCGACCCGGGCGCGACTACCAGTACTTCTGGCCGTTCGATCGGCTGTACCCGACGTACATGGGCAACTCGCAGGTCTCGACGTACACGCCGCTCTACCCGTACCACCTGGGGCTGGTCGGCGACGAGGCGCGTGCCGACCGGGCCCGCCTGCCGAGGAGTGACGTCCTGCCGTGGCTCACGCCGGGCGACGCCGGCACGTTCCCCGGCGAGGCGTTCACGTGCGCCCTGCTGGAGTGCTTCGCCAACGGCTCGCGGGGCGTGCACTTCTGGTCCGGGCGCGTGTGGGACGCGGAGACCCTCGCCGCGTACGCACGGGCTCTTGCCGTCGTCGCGCCCGTCGAGGACGTGATCGTCGACGGTAAGCTCGTCTCGGGCGTGGCGTCCCGGCCGAAGATGCGCATCAGCGGCATGCGCCGCGGCGACGAGATGTTCCTCCTCCTCGCCGATTACCGCTCTCGCCGGGCGAAGACGGTGGCCGTGACGCTGCCGCCGGGACCGCCCCGGGTCGTCGTCGACCTCGCCAACGGCGAGACGGTCGCCCGCCTGCCTCGTGCACAGCGAGCCTTCCGACTGCCCTTCACGGGCGAACCGGCCAGGGCCGTCCACGTGAAGCCGACCGCCGAATGAGCACGCCCGCCGGGCGCCGTCGCCACGAAGCACCGCCATCGCGGCGCGGGGCCGGGCGTGGTATCATGCGCAGGAGGCCCCCGAAGCCGGCTGCCATGCCTGGGGCGGACCGATGCCGACGGACCAGACACAACGGCGATGGAGGCGGGAGCTGCCCTCGTGGGCGGCGTCGGTGCTGCTGCACGTGGGGGTGCTGATCCTGCTGGCGATGATCCCCTATCTGGCGGCTCGGGCGGCGCGCCCCCCGGCGGAGGCGACGATCATGCTTCGCCCCCCGGCCGGAGCGGACGCCCTTGGCGTCGAGGACCCCGGCGGGGCCGGCGGCAGGAACGTCGTCGAGCGCCGAGCGATGCGCCCCGCCGATTCGTACGCGCAGGCGCCCGCGGCCGTGCCGCCCGAGCCTCGGAGCATGTCGCGCGTGCTGGCCCAATTGCCTGTGCCGGAGCTTCGCCCGGAGATGCTCGCCGGCTCGGCCGATCCGTCGGGCGAGCTGCTGGCGAACCTGGCGGAGGTCAGCAGGAAGGGCACCTTCCGCGGCGGCGGGCTGGGCGCGCTGCTCGCGGGCACGAGCAAGAGCTTCGGGCGGCACGTCGGCGCCCTTCGGGGGCGCGGGCTGGACCTCGTGCTCGTCCTCGACGCCACCGACAGCATGACGCCGACCATCGAGCAGGCCAAGAAACGCCTGCACGCGATCCTGGACGTGGTGACCGGCCTGGTGCCCAACGCGCGGTTCGGCGTGGTGGCGTTCAAGGACTACGGCGACGACTACGGCCCGGAGGCGGTCCGGCATCTGCGCCTCACCACCCACGCCAAGGCCGTCCGGACGTTCATCGACGAGATCGCCTCCGGCGGGGGGGCCGACGAGCCCGAGCCGATCCACGAGGCCCTCAAGGTCGCGACGGATCGCCGGCGCATCGGCTGGCGGCCGGGGCGGATGTGGGTCGTCCTCCTGGTCGGCGACTCGACGATCCACCCCTCCGGGCGCAAGCAGGCCTTCGACCTGGCCCGGGGCTTCTCCCGGCGGGCCCACGGGACGATCAACGTCATCGACGTCGGCGGCACCGGGAGGCAGGGGAAGGTCCGTTCCGCCGTTCGGGCCGATCTCAAGCGCGTCGCCGAAGAGGGCGGGGGGTCGGCGTTCCTGCTGACCGACGAGAAGCTCTTCTGGCGGTCGCTGGTGGTCTCGGTCTTCGGCGCGCGGTTCGAGCAGGACGTGGACGTGATCATTCGTAAGCTCGTCCGGGAGCGGTAGCTCGGGGGAGGGAAGCGCTTCGGCGGAACGCCCCGATGCCACGAGCACGTCAAGAGCCAGACCGCCCCCGGGTTGCGTCCGGCGGGGTCCCCGCCCTCTCACCTTCGGCGGGTCTGCTGCGCATCGCCGCGTGCGAGCTGCTGGCCCTGCTGGCCGTGGTGCCGCTGGTCGCGGCCGCCGCGGCGGCCCCGGCGGCCGAGGGCGAAGGCGGCTGGGCCTACTGGTGGCTCGACGGCCACGGCTGGGCGGCGGCGGGGCGAAGTGCGGGGCTGGCCGCACTCGCCGCCACGCTGGCGGCGGTCCTGGGTTGGTGGCTTTCGGCCGCCGCGCGGCGGCTGCCGCGGCGGTGGGGCATGGCCGTCCTGCTGCTGGCGTGCGCAGCGGCGCTGCTGCCCTCGTCGGTGCTGGGCGCGGCGTGGATCGCCGCCCTGGCCCGCGACGGGGCGATCGCGGACGCCGCCCGCTCGGCGGGATGGGCGTTCGACGACTACTCCTTCGCCGCGGCGGCGGCCGCGACGGGAATCCGCTACGCCGGCGTGGCGGCGTGCGTGATGGCATGGATGCGGCGCCGGCGCGCCGGGCAAGGCCGGCCGGGCGGACGACTGGACGCGGCGGTCCTGGCATGGCTGGCCATCGCGATGCTCTCCCTCGGCGAGCACGTGCTGCCGGAGATCCTCCGCGTCCCCACGTGCGGCTCGGAGGTGCTGATGCGCGTGGAGGGCTACCTCGATCCGCCGGCCGCGGCGGCGCTGGGCGTGCCCGTCGGGGCCGTCGGCGTGGGGGCGTTGGCCCTCGCGGCACTCTTGCTGCGTCGCCGGCGCAGGGCACGGCCCGCCGAAGCGCCCGTTCCGTCGCCGCCGCCGCTGCCGGGGACAGCGGGCGCCGCCCTGGGCGCGGCGTTGGTTCTGGCCGCTGCCCTGGCGGCGCCGCTCCTCGTGCTCGGCTGGCGGGCCGGCTCGCCCGCTGCACTGAGACAGGCCGTCGCCGGCAGGGGGGACGAGCTCGTCGAGACCGCGCTGGTTGCCGCGCTCTCGGGCACGCTCTGTGCCGCGCTGGCGGGCGTGCTCGGCAGCTACTGGGCGACCCGGGCCGAACGCCGCGCGCCCAGCTTCGCGCCGTTCGTGCTGCTGAACGCGGCGGCACCGTCGTGGCTGCTGGGGGTCGGGCTGCTCGTGTTGATGCGGCGCCCGCCGATGGCGCATCTCCGCGACACGCGCTGGGCGCTGGTCCTCGCCACGGCGCTGCGCTTTCTGCCGGCCGGGATGCTGCTGGTCCGGATGGCGTGGAACCGCCTGCGGCGCCCCGGGAGGCGATGGGTCGCCCTGGCGGGGGTGTGGATCCTGGCCGTGACCTTCGCGGCGGGCGAGTCCGAGCTGTCGCTGCTGCTGGCCGTGCCCGGCCGGTGGACAGCCGCCGCGGCGCTGTACCACATGATCCACGACACCGCGATCCGGGTCTTCAGCGCGTTCTCCCTGGACCTTCTCGCCCTGCTCGCGCCGGGGGTCGTCGGCGTCGGGCTGCTGGCGGGCTGGGCCTGGGCGGGCGCCGGCGAGGCCCTTGAGACCGCGCCGAGAACGTGATAGGGTCCGCTTCCTGTTCCGAGAGGCGGGCCCTTGCGCCGCCTGGCCAGGGAGATGTGGCGAATGGCTCTGAAGACGCCCCTGCACGACCGACACGTGGCGCTCGGCGGACGGATCGTCGAGTTCGGCGACTGGCTGCTGCCGGTCCAGTACCGCGGCGTTCTCGCCGAGCACGGTCACTGCCGCCAAGCCGCCGCCGTCTTCGACACCAGCCACATGGGGCAGTTCCTCCTCCGCGGCCCGGACGCCGCCGCGCAGATGGCGCACGTCGGGACGCAGGATGCCGTCGCCCTGCCCGTCGGCCGCTGCCGCTACGGCTTCCTCCTCGACGACGCCGCGGGCGTGATCGACGACACCATCCTCATGCGCCTCGCCGAGGAGGAGTTCCTGCTGGTGGTGAACGCCGGGACGGCCGCCGGGGACTTCCAGTGGGTCCGGGGGCACCTGGCCGGCGAAGTCGAGCTGGTGAACCGCTCGGCCGAAGGCTGGGGCAAGGTGGATCTTCAGGGGCCGCGGTCCGCGAAGGTGCTCGGGGCGCTCGTGGACGTGGACCTGCGGGAGCTGGGCTACTTCGGCGTGGCGCGGGGCCGCTGCTGCGGAGGTGAGTGCGTCCTCAGCCGCACCGGGTACACCGGCGAGCTGGGCTACGAGGTCATGGCCGCGGCGGCGGACCTGCCGGAGATCTTCGACCGGCTGCTGGCCGAGGAGGCGGTCGAGCCGGCGGGGCTGGGCGCCCGGGATTCGCTGCGGCTGGAGATGTGCTACCCGCTCTACGGGCACGAACTGAGCACCGAGCACAACCCGATCGAGGCGGACCTCGCCCGGTTCGTCCGACCGGACCGCGAGTTCATCGGCGCGGCGAAGCTGCGCGACGTGGCGCGGACCGGACCACGGCGGAAGCTCATCGCCTTCCGGTCGGCCTCGCGGCGGCGCACGAACGGCGGAAACCCGATCCTCTCGGACGGGCGGCCGGTAGGCACGGTCACGAGCGGGGCGTTCTCGCCCAGCCTGGAGGTGTCGATCGGCATGGGCTACGTCGAGGCGGATCTCGCCCGGCCCGGGCGCGAGATGCTCGTGAACACCGGGCGCGTCGAGCTGCCCGTGACGATCTGCGACAAGCCCCTATACACCGGTGGAACGTGCAGGACGAAGGACCTCTGAGCGGAGCGGAGCGAATGGTACCGAAGGACCTGTCATACACCAACGAGCACGAGTGGATTCGCGTCGAGGGCAACGTGGGCACGGTCGGGATCACCGACCACGCCCAGGGTGCGCTGGGCGACGTGACGTTCGTCGAGCTGCCGGAGACCGGCGCCGAGCTCCTCCGGGGCGACGAGGTGTGCGCGATCGAGTCCGCCAAGGCCGCCGCCAGCATCTATGCGCCGGCGGGGGGGAAGATCGCCGAGGCCAACGGCGACCTGGAGAGCGCCCCCGGGCTGATCAACAGCGACTGCTACGGGAAGGGCTGGGTGTACAAGATTGAGCTGTCGGATCCCGCCGACGTGGCGTCGCTCATGGATGCCGAGGCGTACGAGCGGTTCCTGGCCGAAGAGGAGCACTGATGCCCTTCATCGCCAACACGGACGAACAGCGGCGCGAGATGCTGGCGGCGATCGGCGTCGAGAGCCTCGACGACCTGTTCGCCGACATCCCGCCGGAGCTGCGCTGCGAAGGGCTGGATGTCCCGCCGGGGCTGCCTGAGCAGGAGGTACGAGCCCGCATCGCCTCCCTGGCGAACCGCAACACCACCGGGCAGATCAGCTTCCTCGGCGGCGGCTTCTACGACCACTTCATCCCGGCCGCGCTGGAAGCCCTGGTCACGCGCAGCGAGTTCTACACGGCCTACACGCCCTACCAGCCCGAGATCTCCCAGGGCACGCTCCAGGCGATCTACGAGTTCCAGTCGGCCATCTGCCGGCTGGTGGACATGGAGGTGGCCAACGCGTCGCTGTACGACGGCGGCACGGCTGTCTACGAGGCCATCATGATGGCCCTCCGGATCACGCGGCGCAACCAGGTGGTCATCGACGACTCGGTGAGCCCCATCTACCGCAAGATGGTCCGGTCGTACACGCGCAACCTGGGGATCGACCTGGAGGAGACCGTCTCGAAGGGCGGGCTGCCGGACCGCCAGGCCCTTGCCGAGCAGATCAGCGACGAGACGGCGGCGCTGATCGTGCAGTACCCCAACTTCTTCGGGTGCATCGACGACGTCTCGGACCTGGCCGAGATGGTCCACCGGCGGGGGGGGCTGCTGATCGTCTCGTGCTACCCGGTCGCGCTGGGGCTGCTCAAGCCGCCGGGGCAGATGGGCGCCGACATCGTCGTCGGCGAGGGCCAGAGCCTCGGCCTGCCGATCTCCTTCGGCGGGCCGTACCTGGGCTTCATGGCCGCGAAGATGAAGCACGTCCGCAAGATGCCGGGACGCATCGCCGGGCGGACCGTCGACGCCCGCGGGCGCGAGGGCTTCGTCCTGACGCTCCAGGCCCGCGAGCAGCACATCCGCCGCGAGAAGGCCACCAGCAACATCTGCACCAACCAGGGGCTCTGCGCGTTGACGGCGCTGGTGTACCTGAGCCTTCTGGGCAAGCACGGCCTGCGGGAGCTGGCCCAGGTCTGCGCCGAGAAGGCCGACTACGCCCGCCAGCGCCTCCTCGACGTGCCCGGCGTGACGATGCGCTTCCCCAAGCGGTGGTACTTCAACGAGTTCGTCGTGAACCTGCCCCTGACGGCCGACAAGGTCATCCGCGGGCTGTTGGCTCGCGGCATCGCCGCAGGCTTCCCGCTGGGACGGTACTGGCCGGAGATGAACAACTGCCTGCTGCTGGCCGTCACGGAGAAGCAAACGAAGGAGGACATCGACTTCCTGGCGCACGCCCTGGAGGTGATCCTGTGAAGACGGTTTTCGACAAGTCGGTTCCCGGCCGGCGGGCGGTGCGCATCGTGCCCAGCGGCGTCGAGACGCCCGTGCCGATCAAGCCCGAGCTGCTCCGCGGCGATCCGCCCGACCTGCCGGAGCTGGGCGAGCTGGACGTCGTGCGGCACTTCACGGAGCTGAGCCGGAGGAACTTCGGCGTCGATTCGGGCTTCTACCCGCTCGGCTCGTGCACGATGAAGTACAACCCGAAGGTCACCGAGCGCGTCGCGCACTACCCGGGCTTCGCCTACCTGCACCCGCTGCTGCCGCAGCTTCCCGGCGGGGAGATGATGGTCCAGGGGGCGCTGGCCGTGCTGCACGAGATGGATCGCCTGCTGTCGGAGATCTGCGGCATGGCGGCGTTCACGATGCAGCCGCTGGCAGGCGCCCACGGCGAGCTGACCGGCGTGATGGTCATCGCCGCCTACCACAAGGACCGCGGCAGCGAGAAGACGACCGTCCTGATCCCCGACAGCGCTCACGGCACGAACCCCGCCAGCGCCGCCATCGCCGGCTTCGGCGTTCGGAGCATTCCGTCGGACGCAAACGGCGTGATGGACGTCGAGGCCCTGAAGGCCGCCCTCGACGACAAGGTCGCCGCCCTGATGCTCACCTGCCCCAACACGCTGGGGCTGTTCAACCCGCGAATCCGGGAGATCGCCGACCTGATCCACGGCGTCGACGGGCTGATGTACTGCGACGGTGCGAACCTCAACGCCTTGCTCGGGCACTGCCGGCCGGGCGACGTGGGCTTCGATATCGTCCACGTCAACCTGCACAAGACGTTCGCCACGCCCCACGGCGGGGGCGGGCCCGGCGCGGGACCCGTCGGCGTGGTCGAGAAGCTCGTGCCGTACTTGCCCACGTCGGTCATCTGCGAGCGCCCGGACGGGTCGTACTACCTGGACTACGACCGCCCGAAGTCCATCGGCTACATCGCCCCGTTCTACGGCAACTTCGCGATCATCCTCCGGGCCTACGCCTACCTCCTGCTGCTGGGCGAGGAGGGGCTGCGGCGCGTCTCGGAGAACGCCGTGCTGAACGCCAACTACATCCTGGCGCGGCTGAGGGGGCACTACGACCTGCCGTACGACCGAATCTGCAAGCATGAATGCGTGTTCTCGGCGGCCGGCCAGGCGGCCCACGGCGTCCGGGCGCTCCACGTCGCCAAGGCGCTGATCGATCGCGGCTTCCACCCCCCGACGGTCTACTTCCCCCTGACCGTCAAGGAGAGCCTGATGATCGAGCCGACCGAGACCGAGTCGAAGGAGATGCTCGACGCCTTCAGCGAGGCGATGATCGAGATCGCCGATCTTGCCGAGCGCGATCCGGCGCAGATCCTCGAGTGCCCGACGACCACCCCCGTCGGCCAACTGGACGAGACGCGCGCCGCCCGCCGGCCCGACGTGGCGCAACTGGCACGAGGCGAAGGTGAAGGCGCCGAGTGAGCCTGCCCGCTTCGCCGGCATCCCCTGGCCGCCGGCTGCCGAGACGCAGCCGGGCGCCGAGCTGCTGACCTGCGACCTGGGGCGTGCGGCCTACCGGCCGACGCTCGCGCTCCAGCAGCGCCTGCTCGCACGCGTGCAGGGGGGGGATTCGCGCGCGTATCTCCTCCTCGTGGAGCACGACCCGCCCGTGATCACGCTCGGGCGGCGCGCGCGGGACGAGCACGTCGTCGCCTCACCGCGGCAGCTTGCCGCCGCCGGCGTGGAGCTCGTAGCGTGCCGCCGGGGAGGCGACGTGACCTGGCACGGCCCGGGGCAGCTCGTGGCCTACCCGATCCTGCGGCTGGACCCGCGCCGCCGCACGGTGCACGGCTACGTCCGCAGCCTGGAACAGGCCGTCATCGACCTGCTGGCGCGGTTCGGCATCGCCGGAGACCGGCGCCGAGGCCACACCGGCGTGTGGGTCGGGCGCGAGAAGATCGCCGCGATCGGCGTGGCCGTCCGCCGCTGGGTGGTGTACCACGGGCTGGCGCTGAACGTATCGGCCGACACGAGCGGCTTCGACGCCATCGTGCCCTGCGGCATCCGCGACGCATCCGTCACCAGCCTGTCGCGCCTGAGCGGACGCGACGTGAGCGTCGACGAGGTCAAGCCCCTCCTGCTGGAATGTCTCTCCGGCGCCCTGGGCTTCGGCCGCGTACGCCGCGTGCTCGCCGCAGGAGCGCCTGCTTCCCCGCCTCGCTGACGAGGGCCCGGTCGTTCTCGGCCGGGGCCTCGGGAAACGGCGCGGGCGCAGGAAAGGGGCGCGCCGGCCGATGCGAGGCGCGCCCCTGTCGTCGCGGCCTGCCCGTTGAGGCAGGCCGCGGGGCTTGCGTTGTTGCGTTCCTATGTCAGCGACTGCGGCTCGGTGCCCGCGGCGCCGGGCCAGGGCTTGCCGGGCTTCCACGTCCACTTCTCGCCCGTGTCCGTGTCGCGGTAGTTGACGGACTTGATCTGCCAGTTCTCCGCGGCCCCGAGCACGTGGAGTTCGTAGGCATCCGTGTCCTGGGCGTTCAGCACGCTCACGCCGCCCATCCTGGCGGCCCAGAAGCCGCTGTCGATGCCCACGACCCCGAGCGTCTCGCCCTTGGCGACCTTCCAGCCCTTCACCGCGATCGAGCGGATCTGCCCGGCCTCGTCGAAGATCTGCGTGTCCAGGTCGATCCCGGCCAGGAACTCGCCGCCGTTCGTCGCGCCGAGCGTCAGGCCCAGCATGTCCCCGCTGGCCATCACGGTCGCTGCCAGGACCCAGCGCCCGACGGTCAGCTTGCCCATGTCGCCGTCGATCGCCCAGCTTCCGCTGGTCAGGTCGGCCGCGATCTTGGCGCTGCCGAGCGCCGAACCCTTCGTGACGTTCTCGCCGCGGACGGACAGGTCGGCGCCGAAGGTGCCTTCGACCGCGTCGATGCCCTTCTTGACGTTGCCCTTGAGCCCGGTGATGTTGATCGCCTTGATGCTGTCGGCGTCCAGTGTGCCGGAGCCCCAGCGTTGGGCCTTGACCGTGCCGAGCGCGTCGCTGACCGAGACGTTGGCGCTGTCGATGTCGCCGGCCGTCAGGGACTTCAGCCCACCCTTCAGGTTGGCCTGCCAGCCGTCGACGGTACCCTTGACGGTGACCTTGCCGGCGCTGTTGGCGACGTCCCATACCGCGTCGCCGACGCCGCCGGCGATGGTCGCGCTGCCCAGCGAGTTGCCCTTCTTGTCCGCGCCGTCGAGGTCCAGGTCGGCCTGGAAGTCGCCGGCCAGGGCGGCGATGCCCTTCTTGGCATTGGCCTTCCGGCCCTTCATGGTGAGCTTGCCGAGCCACGACCCGGCGATCGCGTCGGCCGCGGCGTCGGTGTCGAGCCACTCCGTGGCCGTCAAGGCGCCGATCGGCAGGGCGTGGGTACTCAGGGCCGTGTCGGCCACGCGCCCGAGGGTGATGACGATCTTGTCCTTGGCGCCCACGGTCGCGTCGCCGGCGATGTCGATGACGTGCCCGGCGTCGACGTTGCCGAGCTGGAGCGTCTTGACCAGGCCGGGCACCATGACGTTGCCGGCCAGGTCGGCCGTCTTGCCGAGGATCTTGCCGACGTCGCCCTCGGCGATGATGTTGCCGATCGGCGTGCCGGGCACCGTGCCGCCCTTCGTCGCGAAGGACAGCGCGCTCGTGGCGCTGGTATCGGTCAGGAGGATCTGCTCGATGACGAGGTCGGTGCCCTCGACCGTGATCTTCTTGCCCGTCTGGATGTCCTGCGTGATATCGCCGGCCAGGAAGATGCTTGCCGTGCCGCCGCCCTTCAGGGCCACGGTCACGGTCGTGCCGTCGGCGTCCTGGAAGGTCAGCGAGCCGGCGTGCTCCTCGCCGATGGTGTAGCCGCCCTTGACGATGACGTCGGCGCTGTTGGTCCAGACGAGGTTGTTGCTCTTGCTGGCCTCGTCGGGCAAGGCGTTCGTCGAGTCGATCTGGAGCGCCACGTAGTAGCTTCCGGGCGCCGCGTCGGTCGGGATGATGCCCGCGATGTCGTGGACGAGGTCCGCCCCCGCGTCGACGCCCTGGTCCCAGGCTGCCTGGTAGAAGACGATGTCGTCCCCGTTGCCCCAGACCTCGTCGACGGACAGGTGGGCTTCGTACTGGAAGGTCTCCGTCACGTTGGTGCTGCCGAGGTTCTGGACGCGGACCTGTCCGAGCAGGGCGGTGCCGGGCGCGTAGGCGCCCGCGTCGATGTGCAGTTGGGAGACGTCGAGGTCGGACTCGGCCGGGGCGACGTCGTAGACGTACGCCGAGCCGGAGTCGTCGCCCTTGTCGTCGTGCCGGTAGGCCCCGACGATGGCGTTCTGCCCGCTGACGGCGACGGCCTGCCCGAAGGCGTCTCCGGCGGTGCTGCCGGTCGCGACGAGCTTGGCGGTCTCGGCCCAGCCGGCGCCCGTATTGCGGAAGACGTAGGCCGAGCCGAAGGCCGTCGAGCCCAGCGCGTTGTCGTGCGCCCCGACGACGGCCGTGGCGCCGTCAATGCCGACGGACCAGCCGAACGCGTCGCCGGCCTGGCCGTCGCTGGCGGTCAGCATGGCGGCCTCTTCCCAGCCCTGAACGCCCTTCTCGAAGACGTAGGCCGCCCCGGTGCCGCCGTTGGCGGACCGGGCACCGATGGCCATGGCGATGCCGTTCAGGGCGACGCTGGAGCCGAAGTGGTCGCCGGCCTGTCCGCCCGCGGGCGCCAGCAGGGCGACCTGGGTCCAGAGACCGGAGATCACCTCGCGGTACACGATGACCGATCCGCTGTCGAGCCCGCGGGGATCGTCCAGCTCCGCGCCCACGAGCACCGTGCCTCCGCTGATCGAGACGCTCCTGCCGACCCCCTCGTCCGCCTCGACGCCGATGGCGGACAACTGCGCCAGCTCCTGCCACGTGCCGTTGAACTTCTGGAAGATGTAGGCCGCGCCCGTGTGGCCGATGACGTTGTACGCGCCCACCACCGCCGTGTCGCCGCTGATCGAGACGGAGTAGCCGAACTCGGCGCCCGTCTCGCCGTCGCTGGCCGTCAGCTTGGCGACCTGCTGCCAGGTGCCGCCCGTGTTCTGGAAGATGTAGGCCGAGCCGGAGGAGAAGCCGCCGTCGTCGTCTCCGGTGGCCCCGATGATGGCCAGGTCGCCGTAGACCCCGACGGAGGCCCCGAAGGAGTCTCCGGCCTGGTGGTCGCTCGGCGCCAGCTTGCCCGCTTCCTGCCAGGTGCCGCCGACCTGCTCGAAGACGTAGACGGACCCCGAGTCCTTGCCGGCGTCGTCGTCGTTGGGAGCGCCGACCATGGCCGTGTGGTTACTGATCGAGACGGCCTGGCCGAACCAATCTCCCTCGGCCCCGTCGCCGGCGGTCAGATGGGCCAGGAACTCCAGGTCGGTGCTGCCGTTGAGCAGCAGTCTCGGCTCCAGCGGCTCCATCCCGTTTCCCCAACCTGCCTCTTCCGTCGGCAGCCCCCTGCTTCTGACCAACGAAGTGAGCATGCGCATGTTCTCTCTCCTGTGTTCCAGCAACGGTCAGCACGGGCGCGCCACAGAGGACACGGGTGCCGCCGCGCCGATTGCCAATGGCTCAAGTGCGCGAAGCCGCGTGGCTTTATCCCTCCTCCGCTCTCCCGAGAGACGGGTACGCCGGCCCTCGACGGAACTCCGTTTCCAGGAAACGACGCATCGATTATACCACATGTCGCCAGGCTGTCAATTGGTTCCGTGCGTTCCGCTGGGGCGGATTCTCCGCCCGAGAGCACCGCCGGCCGACGCGGAGACGACCCGGCGCGATCTGCCCCCGCCAAATCGCTCCCGGCGCGATCTTCTGGGGGCTTCTGGCGTCTATACAGACGGCCCCGGCCAGGCAGGCCGTTCGGGCTGTGACGACCGTGAGAACCCCACAACCGGGAAAGGAAACCGCCATGACACGCCGAGCTTGGACGATCGCGGCGCTCCTCCTGTTCGCCTTGGCGTCTGCCGCGGAGGGCGAGAGCGTCCACCGTGGCGACCATGCCGTCGTTCGCTACGGCGGCATCAGCGAGAAACACGCCAAGGCCATCGGCGACGTGGTCGAGGGCGCCCGTGCCGCGGCCGTCAGCCGCTACGGCTTCGACCTGCCCGACACGATCGCCGTGTCCGTCGAATGCAGCCCAAGAAAGCGAGCGCGGCTGTTCACCGACGGGCACGACAGCATGTTCCTGACGATCCGCTCCGAGCGGGACCTGCGGCGGCCGAAGTACACCGGAATCTTCCACATCTACGGGCTGTGCCACGAGGTGGGCCACCTGACGATGTACCGGGTGATTCGCGAGCGCGGCTGGATGACCACCGCGGCGGCCGAGGGCTGGGCCCACTACCTCGGCTCGCAATTCGTCGACGCCGTCTACGAGAAGGCCGGGCAGGAGGTCTGGCCCGACCGCTACGACTACCGCACCGACGGGATGCAGCGCCTCAAGCGACAGCTCGCTTCCCGCCCGAGCCCCGTCGCCAAGGGGGCCGGGCAATGGATGAAGCTCGGCGAGATCATCGGCGAGAAGGCCTTTGCGAAGCTGTTCGCGGCCTGGGCGAAGGCCGAGATCGACCCGGCCGACCCCGCTGCGGCGCTGCGCCGGACGTTGCTGGCGACCTGCCGGGACAAGCGTCTGGGCGCCTGGTGGAACGAGACGGAGACGCTCTTCGTGCTCCGGCGTCCGAAGAGCGCCTTTGCGGCCAGAACGTGCAAGCCAGGCGACCTGGCGGGCGATCCGTCCGAGCTGGTCCGCGACGACGGCAAGCCGGCGGGCAAGAACAGCACCGCCGGCAGCGGGCACGCCGTGCGCTTCGACGTCAAGGGCCCCGACTGGTACCTGACGACGGTAAGCCTCCACGGCGCGCGGTACGGCTACCCCCGGCCGCCGAAGGAGGACGCCCACGTCTACCTGTGCGACGGGCAGTTCAAGCAGATCGCCGTGTTCCCCGTGCCGTACGCGAAGTTCCCCCGAGGCCCGGGCCGATGGATCCATCTCCCCGTGACGCCCACGCAAGTGCCGGCGACGTTCGTCGTCTGCGTCAGCTTCAACCCGACGGGCACCAAGGGCGTCTTCGTCAGCCGCGACGCCGAGGCTGCAGGCACGAGCCTCACGGGCCTGCCGGGCCGGCCCGGGCGAGCATTCACGCAGGGCGACTGGCTTCTCCGCGTGAAGGTCGATCGGCCGTTGACGACCAATGCGCTCAAGGCGCCGCGATGAGCGCGGCGATTCCCGGATCTCCGGCGCTCACCGCGCCGGTCGCACCTGCTGCTCCCACTCGGCCAGCAGCCCGCGGAGGCGCTTCACGTCGTCGCCGCGCTCGGCGAGCAGGCTGGTCGCCTCGCCCGGGTCGCGCGCCAGGTCGAACAGCCATTCCTGGAGCTTCTCGCCGTCGCGGCAAGTGAGGTACTTCAGCGTCCCGTCGCGGACGGCGCGCCAGGTCCGCTCGCCCCGGCGGGCGCGCCAGAAGAGCGGGCGGCCGAACGTGCGGGCACCGGTCTGGACGTGCCGGACGAGGTCCATGCCGTCGAAGGGGCGCTCCTTCGGCGCCCGGCCCCCGGCGATGCGCACGATGGAGGCCGTCAGGTCCATCGTGATGCTCGGCTGGTCGCTCGTGGCGCCGCGCGGCAGCACTCCGGGGAAGCGCGCGATGCACGGCACGCGGATGCCGCCCTCGTAGAGGGTGCTCTTGTGGCCGGCGAACGGCGCGTTGCTGCCGACGCGGTTTGCGCCGTTGTCGCTGACGAACAGCACCAGCGTGTCGTCCGCCAGGCCCTTGTCCTCGAGCGCCTTCAGCAGCTTGCCGATCCCGGCGTCCATGACCTCGAGCATCTCGGTGTACTTCGAGCGCGGGCCCCTGTTCCACTGCTCTTTGGGCACGGGGATGGGCAAGCGGTCGGTGGGCCCCTGGTAGGGGCTGTGCGGCGCGGTGTAGGAGACGTACAGGAAGAAGGGCTTTTGGCCGTCCTGCCGGCGGAGGAAGCGCAGCGACTCGTCCGTGATCAGGTCGGTCATGTACTCGTCGCGGCGGACGGGCCGATCGTTCTCGTACAGCGTGTGCGTGCCGGTGATCTCGGTGTGGTGGAAGTAGTCGCAGTGCCCGCCGAGGATGCCCACGAAGTGCTCGAAGCCGTGCCGCAGGGGCAGGAACTTCTTCTCGTAGCCCAGGTGCCACTTGCCGTAGACGGCCATGGCGTAGCCGGCGCCCTTCAGGGCGCGGGTCAGGTCCGCCTGCTCGACGGGCAGGCCCAGGTCGTGCTGCTCGGCCAGGCGAATCGCGTCGTCGTATCGCCCCACGTTGGTCGTGCCGATGGCACACTCCAACCCGCCGGCGCGCTGAAGGTAGCGCCCCGTGAACAGCGCCGTCCGAGTGGGCGTGCACTCGGCCCCGGCGGCGTAGTACTGCGTGAAGCGCACGCCCTGGGTTGCGAGCCGATCGACGTGGGGCGTGCGAACGTCCCTGGCGCCGTAGCAGCTCAGGTCGCCGTAGCCCAGGTCGTCCGCCAGGATGAGCAGGATGTTCGGGCGCCGCGCCGTGGGGGCCGCCTGGCGGCCTTTGCCCAACTCGGGTGCGCAGCCCCGCGCGCCCGCGGCGATTCCCGCCGCGCCCGCCACCTTCGCCAGGAACTCCCGACGTGTCTGTCTTCGCATCATCGCTGTGTCCTCGTTGCTGCCCGCACTCGCCGGCAAGGCCCGGCCGCCGGGGCGGCGAGGGCTGGCCACTTCAGTGGCCGGTGTGCCTCTCACCGCTTCGACACCAGGTCCCCGAACGGCACAAGCAGATCGTACTTGTTCCGCCACGTCGTGTACATGATGCCGACCGCCCCGCGCGTCCGGTCCAGCGCTTCCAGCCACCCCTTGGGGTTCTCCAGCGTCTCGCCGTCGTAGTACGCTCCCGCGAGCGTTCGGAAGCCCAGCCGCGAGAAATGCGCCAGGCTCTCGGCGCGCTTCCGGTAGTACCAGCAGACGATGACCAAGTCCTTCGGCACGTGTTTCCAGGAGCCGCGGAAGTCGCCCTCGACGAGGTAGTAGTCCTCGTGGGCGTTATGGTTCGGGTCGAGCATGTCCGACCAGACGAGGACCTCGCACTCGGGGTCCAGGCGGCGGAGGATGCGGTGCTGCTTGGTGATGCAGTCGCCGAGGATCTCGCCCATCGTCATCCGGCGGCGCTTGCAGGCGGCGCACGAGCCGCCCGCGCGGACCTCGTCCATGCTCAGCAGGTACCTGCGGGGGGCGAGATGCTTGTGGATCAGCTCGGCCTGGCGGCGCCAGATCTCGTAGACCTTCGGTTCGGACATGCAAATGCTCACCTGCCCGCGGTTGATCGCGATGCCGTGATACCAACTCACGCGGAGCCGCTCGCCGTCCCGGATGCGCCCGCCGGGCCGAAGCTGGAGGGGTGAGCCGTCGTGGCCGAAGCGGAAGTTCAGCCGCGGGTCCTCGATCGGCTCGAAGTCGCGGCCCTCCTCGTACGCCGTGCCGCTCTTCTCGCCGCGGATGGCGATCGGGGTGCCCGGCCGGCGGAGGACGTTTAGCAGGCCCACCTCCTCGATCCGCACGTCGTCCACCCAGAAGCGCCCGCCGCGGGCGCCCCACGCGCCGGCGTAGACGCGGACCTTGTCGTATTCCAGGCTGTTGAGGCCGAGCGTTACCTTGCGCCAGTCGCTCGTCGCCGGCACGCGGGGGTCGAACGGGGCGAGGGTTCGCCGGCCGGCGAGGACCGTGAAGCGGAAACTGCCCCCAGCCAACTGGTCCGTCTTCACCCAGCACGTCAGGCGGTAACAGCGATGCGGGCGAACGCCGACTTCCTGCATGACGCGGGCGTGCCCGTGCTCGTCCGCCGCCGAGCACTCGAATCGCAGCGAGGCCTTGCCTTCCTTGAACACCTTCGTATCGACGAAGCTCACCTGGCCCGGGCGGTCGTGGAAGCGCCACCCGGCCATCCGGCCGCTCTTGTGCTGCTCGAAGCCGCCGTTGACGAGCCGAACGGGCGGGTCCGGCACGAGCCGCGCCACGCCGCCCCGGGCGACGAACAGCGCGTCGCGCACGGGGATCCCGGCCGCAAGATTGCGGTCGTGGGAGAGGATCGCCCCGCCGTAGCCGGCCGAGAAGATGATCGGGATGATCTCAACCTTGTGCTTCCGGCAGAGGGCCTTGACCTCCTCCAGGCGCCGGAAGTAGGTCGCGTCCCGCCGGTCGAGGTACGACAGGCCGGTCAGCACCATGCCGTTGAGCCCGTGCTCGGCGCTCGTGCGGACGATCCGGCGGACGTCGGCCAGGTCCTGGTCCTTCGTGAGGCTGCGGCTGACGTAGACCCAGCGGTGAGGGTAGACCTTGCCCTCCGCGAGCGCGCTTCCGGCGGGGAAGGCGGCGGGGAGGCAGACCGCGGCGCTGAAGAGGGCGCGCGCGAGATGTCCGGCGGCTCGTCTGTCCATGGCCATGTTCCTTGTGCTCGCAGTCGTACTCGGCGGACGGGCCGTCGCCTGGCCGCATAGGCCGCGGGCGCCTTACAGGTGCCAGGGCTCGCGATACGGGCGGGACAGCATGCGGTTGGCGACGGGGTCGTTGACGAAGCGTTCGGCCGCGGGGTCCCACTTCAGGGCGCGCTTCAGGCGGTAGGCGATGTTGCCCAGATGGCAGACGCTCACGGACCGGCAGCCGATCTCGACGTCGCAGATCGGTCGCCGCCGCCGGCGGATGCACTGGAGCCAGTCGTTGTGGTGCCCCGGGCTGCGGTACAGGTGGACGTCGGTGGGCTTGAGCTGCGCGGCAAGGATGCGGGCGGGCCTGCTCTCCAGGCGCCCGCGGTTGACCCAGATCTCGCCCTCGGTGCCCTTGAACGTGATGCCGCCGGGGTCGCGGCGGTACATCACCACGCCGTTGGCGTAGACGTAGGTGAGGTACTTCACGTCCCCGCCGTTGGGGGGGAGGATCTCGACCGGGCCGGAGTCGTCCATGCCGAGGCCCCACTGGGCGATGTCGAAGTGATGCGCGCCCCAGTCGGTCATGCCGCCGCCGGAGTAGTCCCGGTACGCCCGCCAGTTGGGGAAGTGCTGGTTGTGCGGGGGGCGGAGGACCTCGTGGAAGGGCCGCCACGGCGCCGGGCCCAGCCACCGGTCCCAGTCCAGGCCGTCCGGCACGGGCTGGGGCGGCAGGTAGCACGGTCCGCTGGGCCCGCCGACGCCGACCCAGACCTCCTTGACCTCGCCGATGCAGCCGCTGCGGACCAGCTCGCAGGCGGTGCGGAACTCGCGCCCGGATCGCTGCTGCGAACCGGTCTGGAAGACGCGCCCGTAGCGGCGGACGGCGCGGACCATCGCGCGGGCCTCGGCGATCGTCAGCGACATGGGCTTCTCGCAGTAGACGTCCATGCCGGCCCGGGCGGCGAGCAACGTCGGCAGGGCGTGCTGGTGGTCCGGCGTGGCGATCAGGACGGCGTCCATGTCGTCGCGCTGAAGCATCTCGCGGTAGTCGTTGTAGCCCTTGCAGCCGGCGTACGTGCCCTGGCCCCGGCGCCCGGCATACGCCTGCCTCGCCATGTTGACGGCCATGTCGCGGAACTTCCGGTACACCTCGCAGATGCCGATCACCTGCACCTCGCGGTGGCGCAGAAGCCCGCGGACGTGGCCCTCGCCCTGCTTGCCGATGCCGATGAAGCCCAGCGTGATGCGGTCACTGGGGGCCGCCCGCCCGGGCGCGCCGAG